>DATMCM010000079.1:0-6765 GCA_035558335.1 Blastocatellia bacterium
GTTCCGCTCGCAGAATGTCTCGCGCTTGCTGAATGCGCTTACGCACATTGTCCGTCGAAAGAATCAAACACTCTGCGATTTCGCGATAGTCCATCTCTTGAAAGAACCGGAGGACGAATGGCTCGCGAAGTCGCGGCGGAAGGCTCTCCACTGCGCTACACACGTGGGCAAACACTTCACGATTGACCAAGCCTTTCTCCGGCGAAGCGGTATCGGCCACGACCCGATCGCTCGCGCCGGGCAGCGAATTCTCGATGCTCTCAAGCCGGCGCACTTGCCTGCTCCGCTCCCGGTGCATATCGACGCAAAGATTTAGAGTCAGCCTCCTCATCCAGGCTTTGAAGTTTTCGATCTCGCAAGCATTGTTCGGCAGCTTTTCAAGTGCCTTCAGCATCGCCCTGCTCAGCGCATCCTCCGCGTCTTCACGCACGCCTCCCATCTGCCATAAGCAGAGGTGATAAAGATGGCCTTTATGCAGGTCCCAGAGCACCCAGAATGCGACAGTATTGCCCTCGGCCACGCAACGAAGCAGCTGACGTGTATGCTCTTCTTCGAGCGCGGCGTCATCGATCAGCCGGCACTCGAGGCTGCGGCCGTTCGTGGCGCAGCCCACTGCGGTAACTATGAAGTCACCGGCCGCGCTTCCACGTTCTTCCCCACGAATGGCTGCGTGTAAGCTCGATCCCTTTCGTTTTTGTACAGACTTTCGCGAGCTAGTAGGAATGAAATGCATCAACAACCTCCCTTCATAGGGTCGGCTCGGGCATTCTCGCCGCCGTCTCATTTCCCGTGCTCCAGGCAAGGACTCAACTCAGAGAGAATGCAGTCGAAGGCAAATGACCTTTACCTCCGGCCCGAGGAATGCTCTTGGCACCATGGTGCGCTCCTAAACTCAGTTGATGAAACCCATCAAGGACAAGGGTCTCAGTGAGGTATCCGTGGCCGCCGATCGTCGCGTCCACAATCGGTGTCATCCGCCAGCAATGAACTCTGCCGCAAGCGCTGCCTACCATCTGCGCGCAAGGTGACAAAAGAGACAGGCAGCACTGTAGCATCAAACATCAAGTGATGCCAACAAATTGCGGGCGATTAATCTGGAGGCCACGCTCACTCGGGCAGGTACCCCAACACTTGCCCTCAGCCTGGACCGCACTCACTGCCGACCACCCGGGGGTTCTGCGATCTTTGGAGCTAACGGACGCTGGCTATGACAAGTCGGTAACTTCTGTCTGCTGATGACCGCTTCAAGTAAAATCCCCCATGGGCCATCAGACCGCCAGTCCGCATAAACTGCCAGGGCCTCCGGTGGACTTCTGATCGACGTCTGTGGATCATGTTCCTGCTGCTCGGGCGCGCGACTTTGAAAATCTCGAAGACGAAACCTCAGTATGCGGATCCTTCTGAAATCAAATCATCGTTATCCTGCGGACATCAATTGCAGCTCCGGTCTCGCCACGCGCTCCGACCCTTCCAGAGCTCCCGCTATGCTGCATGACCTTCTGGCGGAAGGTCTTGCCGAGTTGGGGCACACGGTGTATTACCTGCTTGAAGACGGTCAGTCGAAGTCGCCCCCGATAGGAGTGTTTCCGGTGTCGGACGAGGTGCCGGAGGTCGATATCTGCCACAATATCGAATCGCCTAAATCCCCGTGGGTGACCACTCAGCACGGGTTTTACGGGGATGCAGAGCCGTATCCTAATCAACATACTATTTTTGTTTCCCATGCCCTGGCTCGGGCATATGGCCTCGATCGCATGGTTTGGAATGGCATCAACCCGGAACACTACGTCTACACGTCCGAGAAATCTGACTACTTTCTGTTTCTCGCGGCGATGCAGGGTCCGTCAGATAAAAAGAAATACCACCACAAGGGTCTTAATGTCGCCCTTGGACTGTGTAAGAAAACCGGGATTCGCCTGATCGTTGCCGGAACTGCCATCGAGTCTGCTGTCGTCGACCAGATAGATCGCATGTGTATCGAAGCTGGAGCGGAGTATGTTGGTGACGTAAGAGGACACGAAAAAGCAGAGCTGCTCGCAGGGGCGCAAGGGTTGCTGTTTCCGACCCAGATACTCGAAGGCTTCGGCCTGGTTATGGCGGAAGCTCTCGTATCCGGCACGCCAGTTATCTGCAGCAACCGCGGAGCTTGCCCTGAGCTCATCCCTTGGGATGCAGGGTTCGTCTGCGATAAGGAAGCAGACTATATCCACGCCCTCCAACATATCGACACGATCTCACCCCGCCGATGTCGCGAGATTGCGATCGAACGTTATCACTATCGGCAGATGTGCGCCGGTTACGTGCGCGAGTATGAGCGGGAGATCGAGCTCCACAATTCGACGAACCATGGCTAAGAAACTGACACCGGATCAAATTCAAGCCTATCATCATGACGGGGTGCTGTTTCCGCTGCCTGCGCTTACCAAAGAGGAGGTAGAGTACTTTCGCTCCCTTTATGATGAATTCGATCGCTATCTAGGCCGAATAGCCAAGTCGACGGAAAAAGCCCAATGTCACCTTCACTTAAAGTGGGCTTGCGATCTGGCAACTCACCCGAGAGTACTAGACGCGGTGGAGGACATCATCGGCCCCGACATCCTGATCCATTCTTCTACTTTTTTCGCCAAACACGCGAAGGATGAAATGTTTATCTCCTGGCACCAGGACAGCCCCTATTGGGGATTGTCGGAGCCACGATTGGTTTCCGCTTGGATCGCCCTGACCGAGAGTAATATCGGCAATGGTTGCCTCCGTGTCTTGCCCGGCACGCAAACCCGCATATTTGAACATCTCGAACAGCGAGCTGAAAACAATATGCTGGGCACTGGTTTAACCGTTTCGGAATCTCTCGATTTGGGAACAGCAGTAGATATCGTGCTGCGAGCGGGAGAAATGTCATTTCATCACGCCAATATAATCCACGGCTCGAAGCCCAACACAAGCACAAGTCCAAGGATCGGATTTGCAGTTCGTTATGTGTCAACGGCTGTGAAGCAGGAAAGAGGCCATCATGAAGTGATACTGGCGAGGGGAGAAGATAAATACCACTACTACAACATACAGGACAAACCAACTGCCGGCCTAAAACAAGGCATGATCGCCAAAAGGATTTTTGACAGCGATCCCAGCAAGAAGTTTTGATTCCCCACACGGTCTGGTGCGACCTTTGAGAATCGCGGCACACCGGGAGGTTCTTGATTCTCGATGATCTGGTTTTTCCGCGAAACTTCGTCTCAGCGTCTCCGCGTTTAGGCAGGACTTCGACATTTACAGAATCGCGGAGCCGTCGCAGTGCAGCAACTTTGTCAGTCGATCGGCGACGCAGCCACAACTTCGAGCATGACCAGCGCTCCCGCCGGTAGCGCCGCGGCTTGAAACGCCGTGCGAGCCGGCAACGCCGTGACGCCCCGGCCGGGGAGCCATGCCGCGTATATCACGTCCACGGCTTTGAAATCCTTGATGTCCTTCAGCAGCAGCGTGACCTTAACGATATCTGCGGGAGTGCAGCCGGCGGCGTTCAGAATTGCGTCGATGTTCGACAGCATCCGCCGAGTCTGCGCTTCGAGGCCCTCCTCGAGCTTGCCTGTCTCGGGGTCTCGGCCGGTCTGGCCGGTCACGAAAACGAGATCACCCGTGCGAACAGCTTGCGAGTAGGTGCCGGTGGCGGGTGCCGCCGCGTTCGTGGCGATGCGAGTCTTGTTAACCATTTGGTATGCTCCTGCGAGAGATGTTCGTAATCATTTTCACCCGAGTCGTCTCCAACCAGACCAAGACTCCCTTAATTATGGCGAAAGTATGACGCGCCCCTGATCTATTGATCCATCCGCTCCGCCCTGAGTGGAATTTCGAATTTGACTTTAACGGGTCCGCCGCCGAGCGACGCCAGGTCCAGAAGCTGCGGTTGGCCCGGATGGATGATTTGCACCACGACCACGTTGGTCGGACATGCAAACTTCAAATCGAAGTAGTGAAACTGCGTGATGTTCGAGGCGTAGATCCATAGATTGTTCTGGCCGCGGATCCACTCGCTGAAACTGTCGCTCTCCATCGGCTCGGTACGGATTTCAAGAGGGACTTCAGTCAAGATCTGTTTGGTCAAGTCAAAGTGCTCGAAAGCATATTGCCAGCTCTGCTCGTAAGGACGTTTCGTGGAACCGCGCTCGCGAGGCAAAGTGCCATTCTGCTTCATGCAGATGTTCTCCCTAACAAATCGTTCCCGTTCGGTCTTTGCCTCGTAGTCCCCGGCAGTCAGCCGCTCAAGCAGGTGCGGAACGTCCCGGCTGGTGGTAAAGAGATGGCGGATGATTTGAAAATACGTTATCGCGGTAGGGTTGATATCAAAGATCGTCAGTCGTTTGGGACGCCACAGCGGGATAAAGTTCAAACCGTACAAGCCACCAACGACACTGAGCATGTGAATATTCTCGCGCCTCTCTGGCGCTACCGCTTCGGAGTGAGCTTTGAACTCGGCAAACTCGCTGAAGGATCCGTCCTGGGCTCCGTCATCCGTGCCGTAGAAAACGTTCTCCGGATGATCATGGTACATCTCGCGGTTGAAAGCGCGCGGCGCTTCTGATGTCATAGGGTCCTCCCCATGGTCGCTGATAGCGACGTCAATTCTGATCAGATTCGCAACTTCGAAAATGGTTCTGACATGACACCCCGGGACAAATAGGTTTGTGGCCGATGAGCCAAAGTGGGCTCTTGGCAAGCCCTGGACTCTTTTCGAAGCCACAGGCCACTACTCAGAACGGTAGCGATTCTATCAAAGAGAGAGCCAATTGAACATTGGTTAGGCCTGGTCCGGGGAGACTCCGGAGATAACTGGCGAAGAGCCGGCTCGGCCAGGTAGAACATCCGTGTTCAATACTATTGAAGAGCCTCACTCTGCGAGACGTGGTCTACGAACGAAGCGCAGATCCGGCGATCAGATATCGGTTTGGCGCCGTTAGTTAATGATGACGAAATTACGCCGTCGGCACGAGACGCGACGATAGGTCATCTGGTACTTTCAATCGCGGTCACCGGCTGCGAAGAGGTGACGCTGCAAATCGCGCTGTAATTGCATATCAGCGATATCGTCGCTCACAAGTGGGCCAATGAGTTTTCACGCGAGGCTCAAATACTCTACGACTAAGTGGCCCCCCGATGGTCTTCCCTACAAGACGTTATCCTTCGATTGCCGGAAGGACATCATTCTCCCACGCCGGCTTGTAGAGCTGCTTGTCGAAATGCTGCAGCCGTTCTTTCCATTGCTCGCTGGCAGCCCCATCCGCGGGCATAGGTGATTCCGAGATGGTGTACTCGATTCGAACTGTTCGGGCGATGAAGTCCAGAGAATCTTCGACCACACGCGTTTCGGGATGGCGAACGCTGAGATATCCGTCTCCGGTGTACGTCACTGATTTCGCAGCGCCGACTCGCGGTAAGCGGCTGTCTACCAGTAATTCTCCAATCTGCGATTCAACGGATTCCATGCCATGAACTTCTTTCACCAATCCGTTCCCTGGTCCTCGCAGGAAGATCGTTCCCACCGCATACTTGCGCTCCCAAGGGCCGTCGAAACAGCCGTCCACTGACGCTCTCGCCCACGCGACGTACGGGTCGATGTCGTACGCGTACGCAAGCATCGGAGCAATCCTGGCGCCCGCCGGTCTTAGCGTCGCGTCGGTGAAGCGGACTCCTCCTTCAACCAGGAAGCCTTCCATGTGGGTCATTGCATTTCCGATCGACAGCGCCCGAATCGCCGCTATTCCCTGTTCGATGAACCGCCGGTACAGGTCCCCGCTGATGTCGCGGGGCATCACGCACGACCACTGCGTGCAAGGATCTTCGAGCGCTTTGAGAATGGACGGACGATAGTAGCAAATCGAATAGAACCGTGGCTCATTCCCGATGGTGATCGTGTCGATGCACAACTCTTGGCCGTGAAGGTATTCCTCCGCTAGCACGGGATTCTCCGAGGAAGGCAGCATCAGCTCGAGCGCCATCTCGAGCTGCTCGCGACTGCGAATGCACCAGGTGGCTAGACCGCCGCTTCCGCTCAGCGGCTTGAGCACGATCGGTAGACTCACTTCGGCGACGAACTGCCTGGCATCTTCGGTGCCGGTCAACAGCCGGTCGCGAGCCGTGTCGATGCCCGCTCGTTCGAGGATTGGTTTGAGACGCGATTTGTCGAGGACGCGGCGAACGGCCGACGCGCTTAGACCCTGGAGTCCGAGTGCCTCGCTCGCCAGAGCAACCGATTCAAGCAACAACTCATGCGTGGTGACAATTGCATTCAGACCGCCATATTTCTCAGCTAGCTTGCGGGCGCAGGCAATCAACTGCTCCGGAGCGTGAGCATCGCTTATGCAAGCCACTTCTTCGAAAAGCTGCTGGTCACGACTGTCAGGCAAATGTTCCGCAATACCCAGCAAGCAAACGCCGCCGAGACTGCTAATCGCCTGCGCGTGGCGCAGACTCTCCCCGGTCATGCTTCGGGAGACAAATACGATGCGCCGGCGCGCGATGTCTTGAGTTGCGACACTCACTTTGCGGTTTCCTTGTCGGCCGCCAGCCGCCGCGCGCGAAGGTATTCCTGCCGAACTTGGTTGTCGTGGAGCACATATTGAATCAAGTCACGAGGGCCGCCCGCGACGTCTTGCTCGGAAAGCGGATCGAGGCCATGGAACGAGCGATCCGAGCGCAAAAATGCCAATAGCGAATTCCGCTTGTAGGGCGCGGTCTTTACGTTGACGAAATCATCAAATGAATAATGCCTGC
>DATMCM010000080.1:0-27448 GCA_035558335.1 Blastocatellia bacterium
CCGGCGGCGGAACCGGCTTTTCGTTCTCTCGATTGCGGCCTCGCGAAGACACAATCGAATCGACTCACGGAGTTTCGAGCGGCCCGGTTTCCTTTATGCGCCTGTACAATTTCGCCACCGAAGTGACCAAGCTCGGTGGCAAACGCGCCGGCGCAAACATGGCTATCTTGCGAGTCGATCACCCCGACATCGAAGAGTTCATTGCTGCTAAGACTAATCCTCTGGAGCTGAACACGTTCAACATTTCCGTAGCGGTGACCGATGAGTTTATCGAACGAGTTCGAGCCGGAGAGAGCTACGATTTGATCAACCCCCGCTCGCGTGAGGTAGAGCGACGGTTAGACGCGCGGAGCATCTTCAACAAGATAGTCGAGTCGGCCTGGCGCAACGGCGAGCCGGGAGTGATCTTTATCGACAGGATCAACCGCGACAACCCGACGCCGGAGCTTGGTGACATCGAGAGCACCAACCCCTGCGGCGAGCAACCCCTCCTGCCGTACGAGTCTTGTGTGTTGGGGTCGATCAACCTGGCGAGGTTTTGTCGCGATGGGCTCGTTGATTATGAGCGGCTAAGACAAGTCGTACGTATCGGAGTTCATTTCCTCGACAACATCATCGACGTGAGCGAATACCCGGTCCCGCAGATCGCCGAGCTGACAAAGATGAATCGTAAGATCGGGCTTGGCGTGATGGGCTGGGCTGATCTGCTGATCCTGATGGGGATCGCGTACGACTCTGACGAGGCGATCGGGCTTGCTGAAGAGGTTATGGGTTTCATCTCGCACGAGGCGGACGAGGCGTCGGTCGAGCTTGCAAAGTCGCGCGGCCCGTTTCCGCGATGGTACCAGGAAAGCATTTACAGAGAGGACGAACTGCGGGCGGGACCCTCTAGGGAGCGCGACAGTCTGCGGGCGGGACGCCCGCGCTCCCAGCGCCGCAACGCTACGGTTACAACGGTAGCGCCAACCGGAACGATCAGCCTGCTGGCTAACTGTTCGAGCGGTATCGAGCCGATCTACTCCATCGTTTATCGCAGGCTTTCGTTCGAGTCCGACAAGATGACATTTGTTCATCCGTTGTTCGACAAGTATGCCCGCGACCACGGGTTCTACAGCGAGGCCTTGATACAGCAAGTCGGCGAGTCGCGTTTACTCGCTGCTATCCCGGAGATGCCCGAGCAGGCGCGCCGATTATTCGTCACCACTCACGATATCGCGCCCGAGTGGCACGTTCGAATGCAAGCCGCATTTCAGAAGCACATCGACGCGGCGGTCTCAAAGACAATCAACTTCGCTTTGGAGGCTACGGTCGAAGACGTCAAGAATGCATACCTGTTGGCTCACGAGTTGGGATGCAAAGGCATAACGGTTTACCGAGACGGCTCGCGAGAGAAGCAAGTGCTGAGCACCGAGCTTGAAGATATGACCGAGCCGATGAGCCTGGCCTCAGCGGGTCAGGCGGAGATGCAGCGCCCGGAGAATCAGCTTCTGGCGCGGAACATCTGCCCCGATTGTGGGGAAACGTTGCGTCACAACGGCGGGTGTTTGTACTGCACGTGCGGGTATTCGGTGTGCGTTCAGACGTGAGGTTCTCGCCACCTTCTCTGGTTATTCTCGGCGTCTCGGCGTCTCTGCGGTTAACAGGGTTTCGATTCTGACTAACCGCAGAGACGCCGAGACACAGAGGCAAGCGCAGAGAGAGAGATTGAACCCTAGTTTCCCGCCTGCTCTCGATACCACTCAACCGTCCTTCGAAGCCCTTCCTCGAATTCCACAGACACCTGATAGCCAAGCCCTTTCGACGCCTTGTCAATCGAAGCTTGCGAGTCCCGCACGTCGCCGGCGCGAGCGCCTTCGTGCACGGGCTCGATGTCGCTACCTATCGTCTGTTTCAGCCTGCCCAACAAATCGAGCAGCGAGTAGCGCCCGCCGCAAGCGACGTTGAACGCCTCTCCAGCAACTCCGGCGGCGTCGGCAGCCAACAGGTTGGCATTCACGACGTTTTCAACGTAGGTGAAGTCTCGCGATTGAAGCCCATCGCCGTAAATCACAGGCCGCTTGTTTTCAAGCAGCGCGGTGACGAAGCGAGGCACGACGGCGGCGTACTCGGACTCAGGATCCTGGCGCGGGCCGAAGATGTTGAAGTAACGAAGCGAGACCGCTTCGAGCCCGTACACTCGATGGAAAACCCTGACGTAGTACTCGGCGGAGAGCTTCGAGAGCGCATAGGGCGAAAGCGGTTGAGGCGCTAACTCTTCGTGCTTGGGCAGCACCACGGCCTCTCCGTACACCGATGAGCTTGAAGCATAGACCACGCGACGCACCTTCGCGTCTCGCGCTGCAAGCAACACGTTGACCGTGCCGGTCAGGTTCACTTCGTGAGTTGTCATCGGGTCGGCGACCGAGCGAGGCACTGATCCGAGCGCCGCTTCGTGAAAGACTACATCAACGCCTTCGGTAGCCGCGGCGACCGCGCGAGCCTCGCGAATGTCCGCGCGGATCAACTCAACATCGCCGCCGATGGATTGGATGTTCGATTCTTTGCCGGAGAAAAGATTGTCGAGCACTCGCACGCGATGACCTTCGCGGGCGAGACGCTCGACGATGTGGCTGCCGATAAAGCCGGCGCCTCCGGTTACCAGATAAGTCTGTCTCTGCATTATCTTCTGTGGTTCGCCTGTTATTCTCAGCGCAGACCTCTGCGTCTCGGCGTCTCTGCGGTTAGCTGAACTCGAAACGGTGTCTAACCGCAGAGACGCTGAGTCGCTGAGATGCAGAGCCTACGCTGAGAAGCGAACAGACTCCCGAGACGCAAAGTTCACTTCTTGATCAAGAAACTACCAATGGCCAAGCAATCGATCCCCGAGCAGTAGAATCCCCGCACCGCTTCACGGGGCGTAGAGACGACCGGCTCACCAAAAAGATTAAATGAAGTGTTCAACAGCACCGGCACCCCTGAAGCTTCCCCGAACTTCACAAGCAATTTCCAAAATGACGGGTTGGTCTTGCGGCTCACGGTCTGTACTCGCACAAGTCCGCCGCCAAAAATCGCGGCGGGGATCAACCGTTGCGTACTGTCTTTCGCGCGGCTGACGCCCTGAAGAAAGTCAGTCAGCGCGCTTGGTTCAAAGAACTCCGCGGCCCGCTCCTCGGGGACGGCCGCCGAGAATGGCCGGTAATCCTCTCGGTGCTTGATGAATGAGTTCAGATTGTCGCGCATCATTTCGCTGGTTGGCGAAGCCAGGATGCTGCGAGCTCCCAGTGTGCGAGGGCCAAACTCCATCGCGCCACGAAACCACCCGACGATTCGTCCCTGTCCGAGCAGCCGCGCGACTTCAGCGATCAGCTTGTCTTCGGTGAGCGAGTACTCGTAGGCAAGCTTGCAGTTGTCCAGCACTCTCTTGATCGTGTCGTCGTCATAAGTCGGGCCAAGAAACGCGTGCTCCATCTTGTAGGAGCGCTCTTCGTGCGAAAGAACCTGGTGCCAGACATAAAGCGCCGCTCCGACCGAGCAGCCAGCGTTGCCCGCGGCTGGCTGCACAAACAGCCGCCTGAATCCGGCGCGCTCCTCGACTGCGGAGTTGATAAGGCTGTTCAGCGCTACGCCTCCGGCTAGACACAAGTTCTCTTCCCCGGTTCGCTGGCGAAAGCGCGACGCGATCTCGCACAAAACGCTTTCGACGCAGGCTTGCAAGCTCGCGGCGAGGTTGCGATGGCGGCGCGTGATGAGCTCATCTTTCTCACGCGCGCCGAATCCAAGAGCTTCAAAGAACCGATTCGAAAGCGACATCGCCCCTCGAAACGAAGCTTCGAAGTAATCCTGGTTCACGGCCGGTAAGCCGTTAGAGTCTACCGTCAGCAAGCCCTTCAACACCTCTTCAAACTCGGGTTCTCCGGTCGGCGCAAGCCACATCGTCTTGTGCCAATCACCCTCGTAGCCAAATCCGAGCGCGGCAGTCACAGCACTGAACACCAGACCGATCGAGTTCGGAAACTGAGCTTCATTGTGAACCGTCATCCTCCCACCCTCGCCGGTCATCAACGCGGTCGAGTTCATATCGCCTATGTTGTCCACGCTGATGATCGCGGCGCGGCTGAAGCCGGAAACGTAAAATGAACTGGCTCCGTGCGCGAGATGGTGCGGAACTGAGACAAACCGGCCGCGGCTCGAGAGCCGCGACTCAAGCATTCGCTTTGTTTTCAATCGCTGCTTCAACCCGTTTAGGCTCTCGACAAAGTAAGGCGGAAACTCTTCAATCGAAGCTTGCTCGGGGGCTTGAGTGGCGCGAGAAGAGCTGAATGCGATTTCGCCGTGAAACAGCTTATGCGGTTCAAGGTAGTAGGCGACGTAATCCAAATCGCCGAAAGTGATTCCGGCGCGGTCGAGACAGAACGCGATCGCGCGCTCGGGCACGCCGCCCGAATAGTCCATGCCGACGTGACGCACCCGAGCAAGCTTCTCTTCTTCGATCGCGGCCACCACGCGGCCGTCCTGGATGATCGCCGCCGCGGCGTCTCGCTCTTGTCCCGAAATGCCAAGAATGTTCACCAACCAAGCTCCTTGCTGGAAATCCGGAGTCGAAGGATGAATTCGCCTTCCCGTTAGGTCGCGTATTCTAACATGCGCCATGGATTGCCGCCCGCTCGAATTCCTTACTGAGAGGCCCGCCCCAGTCCACAAAATCTCGTAGAAATGCATAGGCGCACACCGCGACCGCATGCGCGATGCGAACCGTCGGTTTGCAGAATGCGGTACCTAGCCCTAGAATTGACCGGCCTCAAGTCAGATCAATTACTTCTTCGAGGGACAAGATATGAAAAGAACTGTGATCGTCGTAGCGCTGACATTACTTTTTGGCGGCGTACGGGTGTGCTTGGCCGACAGCCCACAAATGGGCACCTGGAAGTTGAACGAGGCAAAGTCGAAACTCGGCCCCGGTACCACGAAGAACCACACCGTAGCCTACACCACTGCGGCAGGTGACAACTTTAAGGTCACCGTGGATGGGATCGATGCCGCAGGCAAACCGGTGCACAGCGAGTGGACCGGCAAGTTTGACGGTAAATTCTACCCGGTAACCGGCGACCCGACTTCCGACACGCGGTCGTACAAGCAGATAAACGCCCGGACGTTGGCGTTAACCGCCAAACAGGGCAACAAGGTCACCTTGACGGGCCGAATCGTCGTTTCGACGGACGGCAAAACTCGGACCGTCACAACGAACGGAGCTGATTCGAAGGGCAAGAAGGTGACCTCCACGGCGATATACGATAAGCAGTAGCGGAACCGCCCGCCTATCCAGGTCGATAACGCACTATCTGGCTGATTGCTTCGGAAGGCCGGAGAGGTTGCGGCTTGGCCAGGTTCCGCCGCAAGTTGGCGAATAGTGCTGAGCAGACCAGTATGCAAGGTTTGAAAACCGTCATCCCCTTTTTGATCGCTGCAACTTTCTTTGTTTGGACCAGCGAGGCCAGACAACAAGGTCCGCAGCGGGATGGGGCTGGAGTCAGACCTGGGGTGTTGCCGAAAGCCTGGTTGCTGGGCGGGCCAAAGTGCATAGAAACTCCAGAATTCCAGGTCCACGAATATAACGAGGACTTCTACATCCTTCGCCAGTCCGGTTGCTCAAATTACGAAAAGCCATTTCTGTTTCTCCTTTTTGGCAGAGACAGAGCGTTGTTGCTCGACACCGGTGCAGGCAAGACTGAAATTGCACGGGTAGTGAACAATGTCATGAAGCAGTGGCTCACCCGGAACAAACGTCAATCGATCCAGTTAGTTGTCGCTCACACCCATGCTCATGGCGATCACACAGGCGGCGATGAGCAGTTGAAGAGCTTGTTCGGTACGATCCTGGTTGCGCCGAATTTGAACGCGGTGCAATCCTTCTTTGGGCTGAAGAACTGGCCCGAAGAAATCGCTCAATACGATCTGGGTGATCGCATCCTTGATGTCATACCGATTCCGGGTCATGAGGCAACCAGCATTGCTATCTATGATCGGCAGAGCGGCGTTTTGTTCACCGGTGATTCGTTGTACCCTGGCAGGCTCTATGTCAGAGACCAGGTGCAATTCATCCAAAGTATCCAACGCTTGGTGGATTTTACTCAGAATAGACTCTTGACGCACATACTCGGAAATCACATCGAAAACACGCGCACGCCTTATCTGGATTATCCGATTGGCACGATCTATCAACCGGATGAACACGCCTTGGAGTTGGGTCGTGGAGAGCTGCTTGAATTAAACGAAGCGCTTCATCAGATGAAGGGTACACTTGTGCGAATGGCGCTACGCGATCTCACGATATGGCCGATGTAGCAATTGATCTTACTTTGAATAGGCGAAAGCCTTTGAAGGAGAAACTCGGCACGTGAACGGACAAAGCGGCCGCGACGAACAACTCATAAAAGAAGGTCTCGGGAAAATAAGATGGGCAGAACGCCATTTGCGGCTGTTGCGCCGGTTGCAAGACGAATTCGCTGCTACCAAGCCGTTTGCCGATCTAACCATAGGCATCTGCCTGCACGCCGAGCCGAAGACGGCGATCTTGTGTAAGGTGCTTCAAGCCGGCGGCGCAAAGGTGGTGCTGACCGGAAGCCCCGGCACTACTCAAAACGACGTCGTTGCAGCACTTCGGAGCACGGGGCTGCTTGTGTTTGGCCAGCGTGAGGACGACGGCTCGCGCCACTCCCAAAATCTGCGGAGCGTCTTGCAGAACAAGCCTCATCTCCTTTTGGACAACGGCGCCGATCTTGTCTTCGCTCTTCTCGAGAATCCCGCCGAGAGTCGTGTCATCGCCGGCACCGAAGAAACAACAACCGGAGCAAATCGACTGCGAGAAGAGCTGCCGGGAGGGTTGCCGTTTCCGGTGATCGTCATCAACGACAGCCCGCTAAAGCTGATTATGGAGAATGAACACGGCGTCGGGCCTACGGTGGTTGAAGGCTTCATGCGAGCCACGAACTTGCTGGTGCCGGCAAAACGGTTCGTCGTTTTCGGGTACGGGTCGGTCGGCCGGGGCATTGCGAAATGTCTCCGAGCGCTGGGCGGCCGGGTGACCGTGGTCGAACCCGACGCGATTCGAGCGCTCGAAGCAGCACTCGACGGAATGCAGGTCTCGAACATTGAACAGTCTTTCACGAGCGGCGATGTATTCATTACGGCAACGGGCCGGCCAGGAGTGATCGTCGGCGAACACTTGGAACGTTTGCCGGATTCCGCGATCCTGATCAACGCGGGACACTTTTCCTGGGAGATCGATCTCGCGGGGCTGAGAGAGCGGGCAACTTCTTCAGACCGATTGAGTGATTTGATAGAAGTCTTCACGCTGCCGAATGGAAGGCAGATAACGCTTCTTGCGCGAGGCGAGATGCTGAACCTCGCGGGCGGCGGCGGCAACCCGGTGGAGACAATGGATCTGGGGCTCGCACTCCAAGCTCAGTCGCTTCGCTATCTTGCCGAACACCACAAGGAATTAGCCCACGAAGCGCAGCCGGTTCCCAGAGAGATCAATCTCAGCGTCGCCCGCTCAATGGTCGAAGTGCTGTCGCGCAGCTAGCGGGGTGTGCGCGGGCTGGATTTCTAGATTGTACGGGCGGCCCTCCGTGGCCGCCCCTCCTTGATCAAAAAGTGCTGTCCGCCAAGAAGGGGCGGCCACGGAGGGCCGCCCGTACAGGTTCCAGAGGAATGAAGATCACCAAAGCGCTTTCGAACTGTGTTGCGGGGCTTGCTTTACTTATGTGCTCCGCTGCCGGAGACGCCAATTCGTCGTCCAAGTCGATCATAACCATCCTCTCGACGACAGACCTGCACGGCAACATACTTCCGAGAGACTACAACACCAACCAGACGGAGGCGCGCGGTCTCGCTGGGGTTGCGACCGTTGTGAAACAAGCGCGCAAGGAAGCGCCCGATTTGCTGCTGTTGGATTCAGGAGACACGATTCAAGGCTCGCCCCTCACCTTCTTTCACGCCAGAATAAACAACAAACCACCCGATCCGATGATGGCGGCAATGAACGCTATCGGCTACGACGCAATGGCCGTCGGAAACCACGAGTATGAATTTGGGTTCGACGTGCTAAACAAGGCACGCAGCGAGGCTCGATTCCCGTGGCTCTCGGCAAACACCTACAAGAAAGGAACCGATCAGACTTACTTCAAACCATTCATCGTGAAGCAGGTGAACGGCGCTCGCGTTGGCATCCTCGGTCTGACAACTCCGGCGATGCCCAATCTGGACGATCCTGCCGTCTACTACTCCAGAATCGAATTGCGCGAGACGGTGAGCGAGGCGAAAAAATGGACCGCTGTGTTGCGCGAGGAAGAACGGGTCGATCTCGTCGTTATTGTTATGCACATGGGCCTCGAAGAGGACCTGAGAACCGGTGAAGAGTTCCCAGGACAGATGCCGAATGAAAACGCAGCACGTGCCATCGCCGAGCGTGTCCCCGGTGTCGATGTGATCTTGATGGGCCACACCCATCGCGAAGTACCTTCGGTCAATATCAACGGAGTGCTGCTCACCCAGGCGGAGAGATGGGGGCGCAGCGTAGCACGGGTTGATGTCTATCTCGAGAAGACCGAGTCCGGGCGCTGGCGAGTGGTAGCTAAGTCCGCAAGAACTATTCCGATCAGCGATCAAGTGAAGTCCGATCCAGAGATCCTTTCAATCGTTGAACCCTATCATCTCGAAGTACAGAAATGGCTCGATCAAGTGATCGGCGAATCGTCCGTGGAGATGAAAGCCGGCGAAGAACGCTTCCGCGACACCGCGATTCTCGATCTGATCCACCGCGTTCAGTTGGAAGCGGGCAATGCGGACGTTTCAACCGCAATGAGCCTGAATCCAAAAGCGCGAATCCCAAAAGGCCGGGTGACCATCCGTGATCTCCTCGGCTTGTACGAGTACGAAGCGACGCCGGTCGTGCTGGAAGTCACCGGAGCACAGTTGAAAGCGGCGCTCGAACATTCGGCGCGGCACTTCGCCGTATACAAACCTAACACTCCGTTGTCTGACTTGATCGATGTTCGATTTCCAAGCTACACCTATGACGTTGCCGAGGGCATCACATACGATTTGGACATCTCGAAACCGGTGGGCGCGCGCATTCTGAACATGCGTTTTCGCGGGCAGCCGGTTCTTCAAGATCAAAAGTTGCGTCTCGCTACCAACAACTACCGTGCGAACGGCGGCGCCGGATATACGATGTTCAAGGACGCGCGTGTAATCTCTCGATCAACGAAAGAGTTGCGTGAGTTAATCATCGAATGGGTAAAGCAAAATCATCATATCCCCGAAGCGCCGACTAATAACTGGCGACTGTTGCCCGAGACGGCTCGTTAACAGGAGTCTCCTTCAGTCCAATCTTTAGCAGGCTGCAGAAGAATAAAACCCGCCACCAAGACACAAAGACACCAAGCCGCACCAATTCAGCCCTTGCTGCTTGGTGCGGCTTTGTGTCTTGGTGACTTAGTGGCGGCAAGCTCTGCCGTTCGATTCTCGCGGGGAGCATCACGCTAGCTCACTCGGTTTTAGTCCCGACCTCAAAGCAATCCAAAGCAACAGCAGCACTGCCGCTGTCAGAATCAGCGAGAGGGCCGAACCAAACGGCTGGTTGAGCTGCGAGAACTGATTCTGAATCAGGTTCCCAACCATCACCGACTTCGCGCCTCCCAGCAGGTCGGGGGTGATGAACGCCCCAAGCGATGGAATGAACACCAGCACCGTCCCCGCTATCAAACCTGGGCGCGCCAGCGGCAGCGTTACCCTCACCAGCGTCCAGAATCGGTTCGCGCCAAGGTCCTGGGCCGCCTCAAGCAGGCTCACGTCGAGTCGATCAAGCGCGACGTAGATCGGCAGGATCATGAACGGAAGCTCTCCGTAAACCTGACCTAAGAGCACGGCAAAATCTGAGTAGAGCAGCTTGAGCGGCTCGTGTATCAAGCCCATACTTATTAATGCCGAATTGATCACGCCCTCGCTTCGCAGCAGGAGTATCCAGGCGTATGTTCGGATCAAAAAGCTTGTCCAGAATGGAATAACAGTAAGCACCAGAAGAATTCGCTTCCACCGTTCTGACGCGCGCAATGCTAGATAGTAGGCGACAGGAAAGCTAAGAGCCGCGCAGAAAAGAGTCGTCGCTGTCGCAACCCAGATGGTTCTCCAGTAAGCGCTCAAATAAAGCGGGTCAAAAGCTTTGCGATAGTTATCAAGCGAAAGCTCGTAGACGGTCCTGCCGTAAGGGCCGCGAGTTGCAAGACTCACCACAATTGCAATCGCCAACGGCGCGATGAGAAACAGCAACAGCCACGCGACAGCGGGCCAGAGCAGCCACTTTGACCGTTTGGAGTCTCTCACTATCGTTCGCCTGATCGCTTCCAAACCGGAAACAAGAAGCCTTTATGGTTTGGTGCTTCGGCTTCAAAGCCCGCGCCTACTTCATAACCGCTCTCGCTCAAGATCTGTTGGGGCGACGGTCCCAGTTCGTGTTTATACCGGATGTGCGCCACCCAGAAATGATCTCCTGGCAGTCCGCGTAAGCTTTCGACATAGACGGCGTCGCATCGCTGCCGTGATTGCCGACCGAGATAAAACTGAATCGTGTTTCCCAAATTCGGATCTGTGCTGTAGACATTGATGCCGGCATTGGTAACCGGTTCCTGGTGAAGCATCTCTGCGACCAGAGGCTCCCACGCGATCCTGTCCCTGTCTATCAGATCGGTAGACCCGCTCAAAACCGCCCACGCGAGCAGAATGCTCCCGATCGCAATGCTGAACCGCTTCGAAGGAAGTTCGAACACAGATGCGGCGACCAACACAAAGTATGCCGGCGCGGCGACGATCAAATAGCGCGGCGCCCAAACTGATTGAGTCAGCACATAGCTCGCACAAAAGCTGATGACCGGGGGACCGACCGCGAACACCATCAACCACCAGAAGGCTATCGGCGGGCTGGCTCTCTGCCCTGTTTGTGTCCGCGAAGAGCGCAGCGACCTTGCTCCCCAGACAATGATCGGAGTCGCGAACAGTATCATCACCAGCGACGTGCCGACTACCTTCCAGCGATAGCTCAATGCTCCGTTCAGGTTGGCGTAGTATCCGGCAAAGTCCGAAGGGCGAGGCGGAGCGTTCCACACGAAGTTCACCCGCGCGGGTTTTTCTTTGGCTTCGCGAGCGACGGCGTAAATCCAAGGGCTAAACGCCAACGCGATCGCTGCGACGCCGATCGCGAAGGCGCGAGCCCGCGCGCGCTTCCAAATCACAAGAAAGCCCAACTCGAGCGCAACGATTATCCAACCATAGTAGTGAGTAAAGACCAGAAACAGGTTCACGCCGGCAAGCCACAATTGGTTCCGCGCGACCCCAGCATCGCTATTGATCAGCCTGGCGAACAACCACAGAGAAGTGATGGACAACGTCATCAAGAGGCTGTACATCCGCAGCTCCTGAGCGTAGCTCACCAGAAACGCGTTGAGCGCCATCAGCCCGAACGTCAGACTGATCGCCGCGGTGCGCATCCGGAGCTCGCGGCAAAGACACACCAGTACAGGAATTCCGGCGAGCGAAAAGACAACCGGCAGCAGCTTGAGCCACAGGATAGAGCGGCCGCCAATCGCGATCCAACACTTTAGCGCCAGATAGAAGAGCGGCGGGTGAACGACGTCGCCACGAACAGAATCTATCAGGCCGGGAAGCGCTTGATCAGCGACCCAAAAGGAAAACACTTCGTCACCAAACAATCCGAAGCTTGTCAGCCGCCAGAAGCGCGCCACGACATAGGCGGCAACAGCCAACACCAGGAAAGCCAAGGTGATCGTTGTGTCACGGGGCGCATTCGGGTCTTCGACGAAAAGGCGAGCCGGCCGCGATTCGGATCTTGAAAGCGACGTGTCGAGTCTAATCGCAGCGTCGCCTCCAAGCGGTTTAGGCAGGGCCGCTGTTGCTGTTGAGGCTGACGCCGGTACCTTGTTGTCCATGACTTGAAAACGAACGGAGAGCGAATCAACTGGTGCTCTGGTTTCACCCGGCTCGCAGAATCACGGCGCTCTCCGGTTCCCAGGTCATGAAGACGGTCTCTCCGATTCGCTCCTGCGTTGAGCGATGGCGCCGGTGATTTTGTTCCAGGACGGTGAACACGCGCTCTCCTTCGATCCCAATCTTCCATTGCGTGTTCTCGCCAAGATAGACGGCTGATTGAATGGTTCCCTGAATCGCTCCGTCAGAAATTTCCGTCGCGAGGTGCAGCTTTTCGGGTCTAAGCATCAGGCGCACGCGGTCGCCCGTTCGAACCTCGGTACTCGAGGCGCTGATCTTCCAACAGCCAACGTCGACTATCGCGAGGTGATCGTGGACTGATTCAACCGTGCCTTCGAGGATGTTGGAGACGCCGATAAAGCCGGCCACGAATTCAGTTGCCGGTGTCTCGTAGATCTCGCTCGCGCTGCCGATCTGCTCGACTCGACCGGCATTCATCACGACGACTCGATCGCTCATCGTCAAGGCCTCTTCCTGATCGTGAGTAACATACACGAAGCTTATCCCGACTCGTTGCTGCAAGCCTTTCAGTTCGAGTTGCATTTGCTTTCTCAATTTCAAGTCGAGTGCTGCAAGCGGCTCGTCAAGCAACAACACGCGTGGCTCGAGCACAAGCGCGCGAGCGAGCGCGACTCGCTGTTTCTGTCCGCCTGACAACTCCGTGGGGCGACGTCGATCGAGACCCTCGAGCTTCACCAACTCGAGCGCGGCGCGGACCTGGTTGCGGATCTGTTCGCGCGGCAATCGGCGGCGCTCAAGCCCGAACGCTACGTTGTCGAACACATCGAGATGAGGAAACAGTGCGTAGTGTTGGAAGACAGTCGTGACGTCGCGGCGATAGGGAGGAAACCCGGTAACGTCCTTTCCGGAAAGGAGCACCCGCCCCCGATCGGGCGATTCAAAGCCGGCGATGATTCTGAGCAACGTCGTCTTTCCGCAGCCCGATGGGCCTAGTAGCGTGAGAAACTCGCCCTGCCGAATGCCGAGCGAAACAGAGTCCACCGCGGTCACGGCGCCGAAGCGCTTTGTGACATTCAACAGATCGACTTCGTAGGACACTTTCATGGGGATCAAACCACACGATCGGGCATAACCGCTTTTTCACCAACTCAAATTGGAGTAGCCCGCGCAGCGGGCGATGCATCTAGCCCAGGGCGAGTCCGCGAGCCCTGGGAATCGCGACGCTCTTGTCGCTCAAGCCCGCGCAGCGGGCGACAGCTCGCAATCGATCCGAGGTCCAGAGGCGGTTCGGATCGTACGCCACGCCATGAGCTTTCAACAACATTATCAACTCCTCTTCGAAGGTCGCTTTCGAGGATGCTCTCTCTGGTTCTCCAAGAAATCCGAAATGGCGATGGTAGGATGCAGTCTAACAAGAATATGGACATGATCCTCAACACCCCCGATCTCCAAACTCACACCCTTGAGTCCGCGGATCACTCCACCCAGGTATTGGTATAGCCTCGGTTCAAAGAAACCGCTTATGAACGGTTGTCGGTCCTTGCTTCCATAGACGACGTGATAGAGAAGGTTGGTATATGAATGAGACATTGGTACCCTTCCGCGCTCACCCGCTGTCGCCCGCTTCGCGGGATCACGCATCTCTCCCAGACGCGCAACAATGCCCTCGCGCATCATGCTTTCGCCCGCTACGCGGGCTTGCATCTCGATTCGGCGTTTCCCAGGGCTGCGCGGACTTGTCCTGGGCTACACGCTTTCGCCCGCTACGCGGGCTTGCATCTCGATTCGGCGTTTGCCAGGGCTCGCGGACTTTCGCCGCAGCTCCCGCACTGAATTGGCTTTTCCCTTGTGCGATCTCACAGACTAGAGTGTCCGCTGCGCTGTTGTCTACACTGCTTAGGAACGTTTTTTGCAGGACTCCTATCTTGTTAGAATCGCACGAGAGGCACAAATGGGTGAAAAGATTACCGTTTATCAGAAACCGACCTGCACCAAGTGCAGAACAACACTAAAGATTCTCCGCGACCGAGACGCGGACTTCGATGCGGTGAACTATTACGATACACCGCTGAGCCCTGTCGAGCTTCGGAACCTGATCGACAAGCTTGGAATGTCGCGCCGCGAGTTGTTGCGGAAGGATGAGCAGATCTATCGCGACCTAAATCTCGCAAGACGCGAGGTTTCCGACGACGAACTGATCGAGCTCATGGTCGCCTACCCGGATCTGATTCAGCGCCCGATCGTCGTGCGGGGGAATAAGGCGGTGCTTGGGCGGCCACCTGAGAGCGTCGAAGAGTTGTTGTAGATTGTTGCAAGATTTTTGCAGCAAAATGGTTGTGGATATCGTCTAATAAGGTGTGGGAAGAAACCTCAAAGCAGTTGGGTCTAAGCAGAAGAGGGCCGAACAATGAAAATCCTGGCGTTTTTCCGAAACCATCAACATTACTGGGGCATACCGCATCCCCGAACAACTGACGACCGGTTGGTCCAGACTTGCTATGAGTGCAGCGCCGAACGGGAAGTGAAGATCGAGCTGCGCCCCTCGCCGGTTGACGAGATATTGGCGCCCATGCAAGGCGGCCACATCGCGGCGTGATCGCACCCGCTCGCCAAAACCGAGCAGCCAATCGGTCACTAAGCACCCGATGGCAGTATCCTTTCAACTCACGGCCTCGCTCACGAGGCCATTTCTTTTTGCGTAGATCGCTCCGCAAGCCGAGCAAGCCACGTCCTGATCCGGGTGCGCGTCACGCGTCAAGTCGAGCTTCACTCCGCATTGACACATCCAGCCAACTACTCGGCCCGGATTGCCCACCACCATCGCATAGTCCGGAACATCGCGCGTCACCACCGAACCCGCGCCGATGAACGCATAACGACCAATCGTGTGACCGCATACAACAGTCGCGTTAGCGCCGATCGACGCACCCCGCTTCACAAGCGTTCTTCTGTACTCGTCTTTGCGCGAGACGTGACTGCGCGGGTTAGTAACGTTGGTGAACACCATCGACGGCCCGCAGAAGACGTCGTCCTCGAGCTCAACACCGGTGTATACCGAAACGTTATTCTGAAGCTTTACGTTGTCGCCGATCCGCACCTCGGGCGATATCACGACGTTCTGGCCTATGTTGCATCCGCGCCCGATCTTCGAGCCCGCCATTACGTGTGAAAAGTGCCATATCTTAGTGCCTTCGCCGATCTCGCAAGGCTCGTCGACGTAGCTCGATTCGTGCACGAAGTAATTCGTTTTCGTCATCCTTCAACCTGAGTAAGCGTTCGCCCGGCTACTTTCCAGGAGCCGGCGCGCCACAGCGGAAGCAGAACTTCGCGGTCGCGGGCAGCGAAGCCTGACAGTTCGGGCACACTGTCCCGGCCTGTGGTTGCGGCGCCTGGGGCGGAGGCGAGTACGGTCTTGTCGCTTCAAGTACCGGCGGAGAGTAGGTGGCGGCGCCCCAGGGCTGCGCCGGCGGCAGCTTCGCAGCGCCTTCCAGGCCGAAGCAGTCGCGATAAGTAACTGCGGTCATCGTAAACGTCAACGGCAGCGTGGCCAGCAGTCCTACGTAACAGGCGATCGCTCCCACCCCTGAGATCAAGTGAACCACCAGAGCAAATAGAGTGAACAT
Organism: Blastocatellia bacterium; assembly: GCA_035558335.1. Classification (GTDB taxonomy): domain Bacteria; phylum Acidobacteriota; class Blastocatellia; order UBA7656; family UBA7656; genus Onstottus_B. The sequence goes on from DATMCM010000080.1 coordinate 15,624, forward strand.
CAGCAGATTCGGTTTGGTCATCTCCACGCTTGTTTTCATCGCGTCAATCACTCCGAGGTTGCGGTCAATGATCAACGGGATGATGAAAAACAAGAGTCCCGCGACTATCAGCCCGGGGATCACACAGAGCAAACTACCGATTTCCACCAGCACCCCGTAGAGCAACAACGCTCCGACCAGCGGCAGGAAGCGATCGCGAACCGAAAACAGATCCTTGAACTCAACCTGCCCTCCTCGAACTTGCTTTAGCGCGGCGTTGTGCATGCCGCCTATCAGCACCGCGGCTAACGGAAGCATCACCAGCGCGAGTAGAAAGAAACCACCAATGATAAGGAACGCACTTATCGGCTCGGCCGCGGATGGCGTACGTGAACTGGCCTGCCCAACGGCCGACGCAATCATGGCCGCGTACACGAACCCGGTATAAACGATTGTAGGCAGAGCGACCGAACAAAACAGCCCGAGCGCAAGCACCACCCATCCCTTCCACTGAGCGGTGAACATATTAAATCCTTCGCTGATCCACTCGCCAAAGCGAACCTCTTTCACGGGTGTAATGTCCATGTCCCTCCTAGCTGCTGTCTTGGATTTTGTTAATGAAGCGTGCGGTTCGGATCATCAAAACCGATTACATCACGGTATGCGACTGCCGCCGACGAAATCATCCAGGGCACCGTCACCAGCACTCCGATCCCGCAAGCCCCGAAGCCGCCCACCGAGATCGCTGCAAACACCAGGCCCACTACCCACCACATAAACGCATCGCGCGAGAAAACCAGTTTCGCAACCTGGTTGATCGCATTAGCGATGTCCATTTTGCGCTCGAGAGCCAACGACGTCGCAAACGCGAACATCACCGAAAGAAACGGCGCCGCCACGAGGACCAGCAGTGTCAAAAACGAACTGCCGTTCCTCGACCAGAGAGCGCTGGGTATCACCACAAAGATGAGCCCGCTCAGAAAAGCTTGCAGAAATTTGCCCTGCCAGTCGAACAAGTCTCGCATCACTGGGCGTTCACCGCGCATCGTCGCGAAGGCCATTCGGAAGAGGCCCATCAACATCGGGCCGGCGAGCACCCCTAACGTAATCGAGCCGAGAACCATCGTCAGCAGCGAAGCTACCGACATCAGCGCCCAGTTCTCCTTGTAGACTTGCCAGCCGCCGGCTAGCCAGTCTCCAAGCGAAATGTGCGCATCGGAAGGCGGGGGTGGTTGATATGGAACTGGCGGGGGCGGCGCATAATAAGGCGTCGGCGGAACGAACGCGGGACCCGTCGGCGGGTTCGTGGTCCCGGTCACACCAGGTGTTACGGGACTGGTCGGCCGAGATTGGTCGGGTTGCTTAGCCTCCTCGTTCAACATCCAGGTCGTTGCTTCTTCGCCGGTCAGTTCCTGAGGCATACCGCACTGTCGGCAGAAGGTCTCGTCGGCTTCAATCTTTCTTCCGCATCTTGGACACCAGCTTGCCATCAATTACGCTCCGTCGCTTGGAGTGGCCAGGGGTTGAAACTCGCCGGCTTATGCTACGGCATTCTCGCGCGGCGCATCAACCAACGTCCTGACAGGACAATTCAACATCAACGTACTGCTTGTACTTCTGATTTGTTCCGACGGGGGTTGCGAGTTGCCGCGCAATCTACGAAGCGTCGACGATTGAAACTGACTTTTGTCCCTCAACGATTCGTCCGATATCGTAGTGCAGCTCGGCGCGCGCATCCAGATGTTCGCGCACGCGGCGTGCTTCGTCGGGGCTTGCGACAATCACCATGCCGATCCCCATATTGAAAGTTCGATACATCTCTTGTTCCGGAACGGCGCCAAGGTCACCCAGCAGCTCGAAAACACGCAGCATCGGCCACGACCCGCGGCGAATCTCGGCAGCAGTGCCTTCGGGCAGGATCCGCGGCACATTCTCGAGCAAACCGCCTCCGGTAATGTGCGCCAGCCCCTTTATCGCATCCGAGTCGAGCAAGCCCTCCAGCGCGGCGAGATAGCTTCGGTGAGGCTTTAAGAGTTCTTCGGCGGCCGAACAACCAAGCTGGTCGATCCTGGTATCGGGCAAGTAAGCGGCGACTTCAAATAGAAGCTTGCGCGCCAGGCTGTATCCATTCGTGTGGAGGCCTACCGACGGCAGCCCAATCAGCAGATCGCACGGTTCGATTCGCGAGCCATCGATTATGTTCTCGCGATCGACCACGCCTACGATAAATCCAGCAACATCGTATTCGCCGTCTGAGTAGAAGCCGGGCATCTCGGCGGTCTCGCCTCCGATCAGCGCGCAGTCCGCTTCCTGGCAACCGCGCGCCAGGCCTTCGATCACCGAGGCGATCGTATCAGGGACGAGCTTGCCTGCCGCGATGTAGTCCATGAAGAAAAGCGGTCGCGCCCCCTGAACCAGAATGTCGTTCACGCAATGACAAACCAGATCGTAGCCAACCGTGTTATGAATGCCGGTCATGAACGCGACGCGAAGCTTGGTGCCCACTCCATCGGCCGAAGACACGAGCACCGGCTCGCTCATCGAACCGAAGTCGGCGCGAAACATCCCCCCGAACGAGCCGATCTCGGTCATCACATTGCGGGTGAATGTCGAGCGCGCGAGCTGTTTGATGCGTTCCTTGGCTTGATTGGCTGAGTCTATGTCGACGCCGGCGTCGCGATAGCTGAATTGTCTTTTCATGGTTCTTAGTGTGGCTGCATGCGAGGCCTGCCGGGGGCCTCCTCGGCGCCCGGTTACTCCCAGGCCGAGGTTGCTTCACCCGTTTCATCTCTCCAGAATGGCGCCCACGCCAGCGCGACTAGTTCAACGGAGATGTTTGTCTTCTTTGGCTTAATACTGAGAGTTTCAAGTGGTTCGGTCTGAGCATCGATCTTGGCCTCGAGCGTCTGCGTCTCCGACTGAAGCTCGGCCTCAAGGTCGGCAAGCTGGCCCTGCAACACGTCTACGGATTCAGCCGCCCGACCCACGTCTTGTTGTTCCTTGATCGATCGGCCGACGCCTCGCGCCGCGGTAGTCGCTCGTCCCAACGACGAAACGCTGACCGCCTTGCGCCCGAGGAAAGCGCCGAGCAGCGTTGTTCCGAACGAGATTGCCGTTTGAAGCTTGGCCTGGCTGGCTTGCGCCGATTCGCGATCAACCGCCTGTTGCGCTCGACGAATGCGCTCCTGCAATCCCGCAATCCGCGACGCGTACTTCTTGCGCAACACTTCGACCTGAGCATCACGCAGCTCGCGAGCTGCCTGCTGCAAACGCACGCGAAACTCCCGCTCTGCCTCGCCTGGCTTGGAACACTCGCCGGTGCTCGGGCTCTTCAGCAGATCCAACTTGTGATTGCGGTAGAGAAAAGCAACGTAGTCCTTGGTCCAGCTCTGATAGCTTTTAGCCCTTCCCGCGACAGCCGGTATTTCCTCGTACTGCGCATTAGCCGCCGGTTCCTTCTCCAGGTCTGAGCTCGCAACCGTTGCTTCCAGGGAATTGTCCCAACTTACCGGAACTGCTTCATCGGTGATTGCGGCCAATCGGATAACCTCCTGCGAATCGTCGACCCCCATTTTCGTGTCGACGAAGTTGATTTTGGCCGCGCCCAAAATCATAGGACGGTATTGAAGCGCGGCTCCTCCGGGAGCCGTGCCGCGCGGCGGAATAAAGAACTGGGGGACTTCGGGGCCCACGGCTGGCCGGGAATCAGCCGCCGACGATGAAACTGTGGAGTCTTGAGGAGGCGCGGCTGACTTCGCGGCTTCTGTTCGAGCAGGCGGCGGTGTCGAGCTGGCCGCCTGTCCGGCCGAGGCTGTCTTTTCTCCCGCCATCAGAAGCTTGATCTGGTTCCGGGTTAGCGGTCCACGCAAATAGGACAAGGTCCATCGGGTCTGAAAAACCTCCGGCGCGTCTTCGTGAGTGTTGTTCATCAAGAAGACCCGGCTACCCAGTCCCGCAAGGGTCTCTTCCATCGCCTGCTTGTCGAAGCCGGTTCCCTGGGTCGCCGCGGCGCCCTCAAGCCCTTCGATCACACGCTGCTTGTCTCGTTCGGTCTGCAACCTTCCAATAAACCACGTGCCGGTATTGGCCAGCCCTTTGTAATCCAAATCAACCGGGTTCTGCGTCGCAAGCACGACGCCCAGTCCGAACGCGCGCGCCTGTTTCAGCAACGTGAGCAGCGGGAGCTTGGAGGGCGGATTGGCTACCGGCGGAAAGTAGCCGAAGATCTCGTCCATATACAGAATCGCTCGCAGGCTGGTCGTCCCCGATTGTGTTCGCATCCATCCAAGCACTTGATTGAGCAGCAGTGAAACAAAGAACATCCGCTCCGCATCCCCCAGATGCGCGATGGAAAAGATCGACACCCTGGGCTTGCCTGCGGAGTTGTGCAGCATTTGCCCGATGTCGAGCGCTTCGCCTTCCATCCACGCGCCAAACCCCGGGGAAGCGATCAGATTATTGAGCGCCATCACCAGCGCGAATCGATCCTTCGACGGATAAAACGACTCGAGATCGAGCACGCCGATCTTGGTCATCGGAGGACTTTGGATTTGCTGGATGAGCGCCGCGAGATCCAAGTTCTGACCCTGACTCCACGCAGTGCTAAGGATTGTCGAAATCAAGATGTGTTCGCGGCTTTGAATCGGGTCGGCTTGAATCCCCAGTAGCCCAAGCAAGCTGGTCGTTGTCGTGTTAATCCGGTCGCGAAGAAGCTCGGCGTCATCCAGTAGAGCCTGATCGGGCGCCGCGAACGACTTCAAAATCGAAACCGGCAGGCCCGCGTTCGAGCCGGGAGTGTAAATCGCAAAGTCCGCCGCGTCTCGTAGCCTCTGGATTCGAGCGCCATCTTGCCCCGAATCCGCAAGCCCCTTCTTCCAAAGCTCAGCCTGCTTCGCCGCGTACTCGCTGCTCGAGAGATTGTTCTTCCGTGCATCGTCTTCGTTTATCCACGGCTCGAAGTCTTCGCCGCGCAACTGCGGGAACGTCAGCAGCAAATTGGCTAGATCACCTTTCGGATCGATTATGATTGAAGGAATGCGGTCGATTGCAGCCTCTTCCAGCAACCCGATGCACAAGCCGGTCTTGCCGCTCCCGGTCATGCCGACACAGACCGCGTGCGTAACCAGGTCCTTCGAGTCGTAAAGAAGGAGTCCTTCGGTTGGCTTCTTTTTCTTAAGTTCGTACGGGCGCCCGAGATAGAAAGCCCCAAGCTTTTCGAAGTCTTCCATTGTCCTCCGCTTTCGAGCAGCACCGCAGCCGACTCCGATGACTGAAATGATTCTGAATCCGTTTGTAGCGACCAACCGCGTCGACTGCTCGGCGGTCGTTATTCACCCGTCACAGTGCAACAACGAGTGACAAATCACCGTCCTCATCTTCAGCCGATCTAGGTGCGAGGCCAAACCGAATCGCGCTGAAGCGCTCCCTCTTCCCTTTCGGTCTTTGTTCTCGCGGCCGACGTGACCGGTATTGGATAGTCGTTGGTGTAGCAGGCGGTGCAATGACGATTGCCGTTTGGATCGCCGCAAGCCCGCAACAGGCCATCGAGGCTCAAGTAACCGAGACTGTCTGCGTCGATAAATCTGGCGATTTCCTCAACCTTCAAATTCGCGCCGATCAATTCGTCTCGCGTGGGAGTGTCAACGCCGTAAAAACACGGTGCGATCGTAGGCGGGCAGCTTATCCGGACGTGGACCTCCCGAGCGCCGGCTTGCCTGACCATCTGAACGATCTTCTTCGAAGTCGTCCCGCGCACGATTGAATCGTCGATCAGAACGACTCGCAACCCTTCAATCAAATCCCGCACCGGGTTCAGCTTTACCTTCACACCGAAATGGCGGATCGATTGTTTTGGCTCGATAAAGGTGCGCCCGACGTAGTGATTGCGCACAAGCCCGAATCGGAACTTCAACCCCGATCCTGACGCGTACCCGATCGCCGCTGCCACGCCCGAGTCCGGAACCGGAACCACGATGTCGGCGTCGGCCGGGTGCTCGCGCGCAAGCTGTTGACCCATCTTGTGACGGCTCTTGTTGACCGAGCGGCCAAAGACGATTGAGTCCGGCCGCGAGAAATATACGTGTTCGAAGATGCAATGGGCGGGCTTTTCCTTAGCCAGCGGAAACGACGAATGCAGCCCGAATGCGTCGATCACCAATATCTCGCCCGGCTGAACGTCTCGCAGGTAGGTCGCGTCGATCAAATCAAATGCGCACGTCTCCGAAGCGATAACGTATGCGTCGCCCAGCTGGCCGAGACAAAGCGGCCGAAAGCCGCGCGGGTCTCGAACCGCTATCATGCTGTCCCTGGTCAGGAACAGCATCGAGTATGCGCCTTCGACCTCGTTGAAGGTGTCCACGATCGCGTCGATCAAATCGACGGAGCGCGAACGGGCGATCTTGTGCAGGACGACTTCGGTGTCTGAGGTCGAGGAAAAGATTGCGCCCTGAAGCTCGAGTTCCGATCTGACATCCGAAGCGTAAGGCAGATTGCCGTTGTGACACAGCGCGATCTGGCCTCGATAACCGTCGACCAGAAAAGGTTGAGCCTCGCGCAACGAAACACTCCCCGCGGTCGAATAGCGGACGTGACCGATGGCCGATCGACCGGGCACTTGCGCAAGCTGGTCCTGGTTGAATATCTCGCTGACATAGCCCATGCCTCGCACGCCGTGGAGCTTCTCGCCGTCGGACGAGACCATACCCGCCGATTCCTGCCCTCGATGCTGCAAAGCGTAGAGCCCCAGGTAGCTGAGCCTCGCCGCATCATCGTGGTTGAAGATGCCAAACACTCCGCATTCTTCTCTTAGCTTGTCCATGCTTGTGGAAAGAGTATCTTAGACTTGTTCGCGATGAGGATCAATCCGGCGATCCGGTGAGCCTGACGAGATGCTATAAGAAATCTTTCGCCGCCAAGGCACCGAGACACCAAGAGTCACTAATGGGGTTGCACCTCACGAAGGCCTCTTGGTGCCAGTACCGGTCTTTGAGGCTTAGTCACGGAAATAACTCCAGCATCCTCACTAATCTCGGTGCATTAGACCCAACCGAACTCATCGCCTGTTCAATATCCTCAGCAGCGCAAGGAAGATGTTAAATGCATCCAGATAGAGCGATAACGCTCCAGCAACGTATTCGTTTGTCGGATAGCGACGAATGATGTTCGACGTGTCATACAGTACGAATCCCGCGAACAGCAGAAGCACAGCCGCCGAGATCGCAAAACCGAATCCCAGCGATCCCACAAACATGTTTATCAACCCGGCGCCGATCACCACCAGCAGTCCCACGGTCACCATTCCGCGAAGAAAGCTGAAATCGCGCCCTGAGATGAACACGTAAGCCGTCAGCCCTCCGAAGATCACTACGGTCATAACACCTGCCTGGAGGATCGATCCGGGGTTGGACCGGCCTATCACGTAGAGTACCGGCGAGATAATCACGCCGGTCAACGTCGTGAAGCCAAATAGCGCCGCCAGGTTGACGCCGGGCACGTGGCGAACCGCCTGCGCGCCCATCACCCCGCCGATCAGCAGAATGAACGTGATTATCGGATGTTCAGCGGCGGCTATCATAAGCGGCGGAACCGCCAGCCCGAGCAAAGCTCCGCCAATCGCGAACAACGTAGCGACAAAGAACAGCGCGTAGACTTTGCGGATAAAGGCGATGCGATCGCTCACGCCTACCTCGGCGGCAGTCAGCGGGTGCGCTGCGTTTCCACTCCGAGCAGCCCACGGTTCGGACTGGGAATAGCTATGTCTCTGAGGATCAAAATCGCTCATAGGTTCTCCTTCATCTGCTTACCATTCTCTTTATGCCGAGTGCTCCAGACATGAAAAGCATAGCACGGCACCTAGAGACTTAATACCTTGAGAGGTAGGTTCGAAGGATTTACGCGAGCCCGCCTGCCATAACTCGAAACAATCCGAGCGTCACAGGACGAGCCCGCGTGAAACTGACAGTCGAATGTGGGGTAGCGTGTGTGTTACTTCGCGTAATAGCCCTTCCTCGTTCTCACCGCAGCGTCGGGCCTATCAACAGTCACACGGACTCGCCGATAAGTCCCATCCTTCTCCGGGTTCGTCGGGTAGTAGCCCACGCTGTACATCGTGCGAATCGCAGCCGCCACTTGTTTGTAGACGCCCGACAGATCGCTTGCCTTCTCAGCTTTGAACAAGCGTGCACCGCTTACATCGGCTATCTTCTCGAGCTGATCCCGCCCTATCGCGTAGGCTTCAGAAGTGCTGTTGCCTCTCTCGAACACCTCTTCGTACTCGGTGTCGAGATAGATCGGAAACACAAGCGTATCTGATTCCTCGAGCCGATGAGCGAGCTGCTTGAACGACACGCGAGTCGGCGCCGGGTTGTAGCGATCAAGCGAACTATCGACGCCGTCGGTCATCACCACAATCGCGTTTCGCTGGCCGCGGGAATTGCGAAGAGTTTCCACAAGCGAGAACCACAGCGCCTCGTAAAACGCCGTTCCGCCCTGCGGCCTCCGAATCGCAAGTATCCGCTCCTTCAACTCGCTGCGATTTGCAGTGAGCTCGGAGACGACCCGTATCTGATCGGTGAAAGTCACGACGGCGACCCGGTCTTGCGGCTCGATCACATCGAGAAAACGCACTGCGGCAGACTTTATTATTTCGAGCTTGTCCTGTATCGAGCCGGAAAGATCGAGCAACAGGACGAGATTGAACGGAGCGGTGGTTGGAGCGAAGAACTCGACCTTCTGCGATTCCCCGTTCTCGGCCACGCGGAAGTCCTCCTTCTTCAAGTTGCCAAAGGCCGCGCCCGATCGATTGGTGACCGAGACGTTCAAGTTCACCAGAGCGGACTTCAGAACAATTGCGTCGCCCGCCGCACTGCCGCTCGTTGCGGCTCGAGGGTCGGTAGTTTCGTCGCTTGAGAGCTCGGGCGACTCTCGCTTCAGAACCGGCGGCGCAGCCGAACGAGCGCGCGAGGAAGCGATTCCATCAGAGTCGTCCGGGTCGTTTGATGCGCTCGAGTCTCTCTGCACGTTACGTGGGTCATGGGCTGATCTCGAATTCTGCGCGCCGTTTGACTGATCGTAGTCGTCAGTGCGGGACGGCTGAGAGCCGGACTTCTTGCGCGAGCTTTTCGTCTTCGTCGGAGGCTCGTCGCCCATCTGCGAGTCGTCCGAGTCAACGGATTGCGGGTAGATCGAGCTATCGGAGCTCGTCGCTCCCAGGGGTTGATTTGCCGGGATGATCCTGACTCTCAGCCCGGAGTCTCCGCCTTTCATGACTTTCTTTTTGCGTTCCACGTCCAAGGGACCCAGCTTCGATGTAGACGAGTCGTCGTTGGAGACTCCGGACCCGGCGAATACCGCGGTATTTCGACCGGAACCAGATCCGTTGGATGGCCACGTTTGATTCCCGCCGATTTGGCCTTGAGACGATTGCTGCGCGGTTGCCTCCGCGTCGGCGTCTTGATCATCGGGCCGGCCGTCAACCGAACCGCTGACGCTTGGGATTGCACCAGGCATAATCCTAACGCGCATGCCCGCGTCTCCACCGCTCGAGCGTTTCGCCTCGCGACTCCGTTCGAACTTACCGGTCTTACTGTTGGAAGCTGATTGGTCAGCGACATCCGAGCCGGCGAATACGACTGAGCCGTTTCCTGAAGCTGAGTTATTCGGGTCGGGAGGCATCCGTCGATTCGATTGACCCGGCACCGTGCTGCTTGCGATATCGGCGTCCGAAGCTTGGTCATCTTGTGATTCGTCGCGTGCGTTAACGTTGGCGGGCTGCTGTGAGCCCAGCGGCGGGCGGTCGAAGTCCCCAACTCGTGACTGCTTCGGGCCGTTCGAGGACTGCACGGGCGATTTGGTCACACCACGCGCCGTGTTCGCATTTCGCGCGAGCGCCATCGAGTTGGCTCCAGGCGCCAGCGTGATGTTGCCGGTCTGTGAGTTGAGCGAGATTTCCGCCAGACCCTCACCAATCCTTCCCCGCAGCCCGTGCGTTCCGTCTCGTTCGGAGTCTGCAAGGGCAAGCGTCGACTTGACCGCGCCCTGCACCGATTGCATGGCTACGCTGGCGTCATCGAAGCTTGGAAGCCGGTAAGAGATGCTCCCGCTTGTCGTCTCGACGATTGCGCCCGACAAAGACCCATTGACGTCGACAGGCCAAGCGCCGCCCGTCACTTCAACCCGCGAGCCGCGCGGGACATACACAGTCAGATCTATGCGCGCCGAGCTCGCGCCTCGCTTGCACTGGATGATGACGGTGTTGCCCATGCCCATCAGGACAAGCTCACCCGCTTCAAGCTCACCGGCAGGGCTGCCCTTCTTCTCCGCAGTCACCCGCACAGAGTGCCCCTCCCAGGCGTCAATACGAGTGGACCCGCGAGAGTTCTCGATGCGCACTTCCCCTCCAGGCTGAAGTGCGAAGCTTTCAACTCGCGTCGATGAGCCTTGCGCCCCGATTGTGTTTGTCGAGAGCAGGAACGCGATTGTGAGCAACAAGGTGGTCGCAAAACGATGGGATCGATTTAGTCGCAGGGTGGGGGCTGAAGTCTTCATGGCTACCTCCGGCAAACGAACCTTGGAAAGGAGAAGCGAACGTGGAAAAGACTTTCGTCTCTCCACGAGATCAAAGTGCTAATGGTTCGATTGTCGGCCTGGCGAATATGAGAGTCAAACTGGGATTGTGTCACCCATTCGGGTATGCGGACCTGGAGGGCGTCCCTACGCCTTAAGTTACCGAAGGGGCGTCCACGGAGGACGCCCCTACAGGTCTTCATCACAATCATTTTGCAAGACTGACTAGATCGTGGGTCTGCCCGACTTGGCATCGCGAGCGTTGTAGCCTCTGCGATGACGCACCGCGATGTCGTCGCGTCCTTTGACCGAAACGCGAATCGAGCGGTAGCCCCCGTTTGAGAGTGGGTTGGTAGGATAGTAGCTGATGACGTAGACGTGGCGCAGCTCGTCGGCTATCCGGGTTGCGACGCGAGTCATGTCGCCAACATGCTCGGCATCGTAAACAGGACCGCCACCCGCCGCTGCGATGTCGGCCATGAAATCTCCGCCTCTCCCGCGACGCGACGATTGCGGCCTTTGGCCGGAAGTCGAGGGGTCGCTGTTCGGGTCAGGGTACAACGGGCCTCGACGCCTCCGCCCTTGCGGGAACGGCCATGGGAACGGCAAGGGGATCGGTATCTGAGTCTGCGGATATGGAAATCGCGGCCACTGATTTCCTCTATTGCCGGCGTAGCCGCCGTTGCCGGGATATCGCAAGCCGTACACTAGAACATCAGATTCGGTCACCAGGTTCACTGCGTCGTCGTAGCTCGCGCGATTGCTGGTGGTGTCCTCGCCATCGGAGAAAAGTATGAGTGCCTTGCGGCCTTCGATGCCTCGAAGCTTGTGCGCGACCGCCTCGTACACGGCGTCATAGACGCTTGTCCCCGAGCCGGTCGAGATGCTGCGGATCGCAGACTCGAGCGCGCGGCGATCGTTGGTGAAGTCGGTCAGATAATGAGTGCGCTTGTCAAACGCGACGACCATAACCCGGTCCTGATTGCGAAGCTGGCGCACGAATGCAAGCGCGGCCTCCTGAATGTCCGGGATGTTTCCTTGCACGCTTGGGCTCACGTCCAGAAGAAGCGCTACGCTGAACGGCACCTCTTCGCTGCCGAAGGAAGCCACCTCTTGCCGAACACCATCTTCGTAAAGCAGGAAATCATTCTTGTTCAACTGAGGGATAAAGCGACCCGAGCGATCGCTCACCAACAGCGGCAAGTTGACGAGCGTTGATTCAAGCTTGATCGCTTCGTCTTCACCGCCCGATTGGCGCTGACTCTGCTCGCGCTGGGTTGAGC
>DATMCM010000081.1:0-10549 GCA_035558335.1 Blastocatellia bacterium
AATCATGAACCTATCTTGACACGCAGCCTACTACCGGCACTTGAGGTCTCTCGCTGCCTTCCCAACCCCGTCAGGGGTTGAATGTTTGTAGTATCCGACGCCAGAAAATCAGCTCCGGCCGCATTGTGAGACTTCGACCCAATCGGAGCATACAAACTCGGCGGAGGGTGAGCTTGAGGCTTGTGTCTACAAACATTCAACCCCTGACGGGGTTGGGAAGGTTATCGGAAGATCTTGCGTGTCGGTAGTGGAGTGGAGGTCTACTTACACATACACGTAGTCCGACGGATTGCATTCCGAGCCGTAAGCGGGTGTGAACAAAAAGTGGGACTTGGAATGCAATCCGTCGAATCATGAACCTATCTTGACACGCAGCCTACTACCGGCACTTGAGGTCTCTCGCTGCCTTCCCAACCCCGTCAGGGGTTGAATGTTTGTAGTATCCGACGCCAGAAAGTCAGCTCCGGCCGCATTGTGAGACTTCGACCCAATCGGAGCATACAAACTCGGCCGGAGGGTGAGCTTGTGGCTTGTGTCTACAAACATTCAACCCCGACGGGTTGGGAAGGTTATCGGAAGATCTGGCGTGTCGGTAGCGGGGTGGAGGTCTACATTGACTCATCAACAACTCACTATCTTCAGGGTCATGCACGCCGGTCACGAGTCCGCCCAAACTCCGTCCCATAGAGCCTCAAGAAATTAATTTCCCGGCCTAAAGAATTTTTGCAGAAAAGCTTCCCCGAACTGCGTCTATCAATGGTGAGGAAGAATGGCACGAGGATCGATGGAGCGGTTTCTGAACTGAAATATGGATTCATATACGGCGGTCCTTCCGCTCAAGCAAACGCGCCGCCGTTTTGGCTGGCTCCTACACGGCCAGCCTTCAAAGACCTGGATGTGAGGACTATCCCCTCCCCACATCCCGGGGCGAGCCTCAATCCTTCCTTTAACCAGACTTTCGCCTGAGAGTCGAGAGGCTCAAGTGAGAGGGCACGAGAGGCTACGGGCTTTTTCGTGCCCTCTCCCATTCATCGAGGTGGGCGAGCGCGCAACAGCCACGTGGAACCGGTTCAATGGTTTCATGGTTCGCGCCAATCGTTTAAGAGTTGGAAGCGAACCAGGCCCTTCCCACCTCGATGAAGTGAGGACGCAAGGTCGAGCGGCTTGAACAAGACTTAATTGCCTCCCCGATAACTCCGCGCTCGGCGACATTCCTTAACCTGGTGATCGGATGGCCAAACGGGTTGTTCGATCCGGAATCATGAACCTATCTTGACACGCAGCCTACTACCGGCACTTGAGATCTCTCGCTGCCTTCCCAACCCCGTCAGGGGTTGAATGTTTGTAGTATCCGACGCCAGAAAGTCAGCTCCGGTCGCATTGTGAGACTTCGACCCAATCGGAGCATACAAACTCGGCCGGAGGGTGAGCTTGTGGCTTGTGTCTACAACCCCTGACGGGGTTGGGAAGGTTATCGGAAGATCTGGTGAAACACCTGGTCGCTACGATGACGAAGTTCAAGGTCCCGGAGAAAGAGCAGAAGGAAGTAGCGGCGGCGATCTCGGGACTGAAGCTCCGTCGCGCCTTTTCTGTCGCTATCGTGCCTCAATCGACAGCAAGCTCACACATTTGGAACATTCAAGAAGCGTTGATGTTCAACTACGGAGGAGGTGAAGGATGCGAATTCTTACAACATTTCTAGTGGCGATGACTTTTGTCGTTCTTTCCGGATGTCAAACAAAAGAAGGCGGGAGAGCGGCCTCTCAAGAGTACAACGACCGCGCGAAGCAAGCGCAAGGAGACTCAACATCCCAGCCGCAGTCGGGACTTGTTGCGGGTAACCAGGCATTATCAGCGGCCTTAGTAACTTCGACTGGCGGAAGAGACGAGCAGGCTTCGTTGAGTCAGGCGATCAGTGAACAAACTGCAGCAGCCGCCGCGGATCGCAAGATCATCCGCAACGGAGACCTCACTATCGAAACTGAGTCGCCAGCGGAGGGTCAGCGCAAGATTACCTCGATAGCTGAATCGCACGGCGGCTTCGTAGTCACATCAGAGTTCAAACACAACGACGGCAATGGTCAGGCGAAGCCCAGCCAGACGGTGACGGTCGTCGTTCGTGTGCCATTCGCCCAGTTCGCCGCAACGCTCGACCAGATTCGAGGCGTCGGATCCCGAGTCGTTCAGGAGAAGGTCACCGGCCAGGACGTCTCCGAAGAGTATTTCGACCTCGAAGCTCGCATTCGAACGAAGAAGGCGCTTGAAGCGCAATTCCTCGAAATCATGAAGCAGGCTCGAAAAGTGTCGGACGCGCTGGAAGTTCAGACGCAACTGGCGGATGTTCGAACCGAGATCGAACGGTTCGAAGGGCGACGGCGCTTTCTTGACAATCAGTCGGCGCTTTCGACGATAACCTCGACGCTTCAGATGCCGATGCCGCTGGTAACCGCCTCAACGACGGGTTTCGGCCACAGCGTCAAACAAGCGTTCGGCGACGCCGTAGACGTTGCCGCCTCGATAGTTCTCTTCGTTGTTCAGGCTGTGATCGTTCTCACTCCGGTTGCGTTCCTCATCGTGCTGCCAGTTTGGTTCATTTGGCGAGTCCTCCGACGGCGCTCCGAATTGACAAAGGAGCCGGAGCCGGTTGCCGAATCCCAGTAGCAGGGGGTTAGCCACGGTCAGGCGAAACTGTTGAATCAGTTGTGATACTTGTTCGTGATCGGCATTCGACGGTCGCGGCCGAATGCGCGAGGAGTTATTTTAATACCGGGAGGCGACTGACGCCGCTTGTACTCGGCAGCATCGACTCGACTCAGGACCCACCTGACCGTCTCGATCTGGAAACCCATCTCGGCAATCGATTCGGCGTTCATGTCCTTTTCGATATACGCCTCGAGAATCGCATCCAGCACATCATAAGGCGGAAGCGTGTCTTGATCAGTCTGGTTTGGCCGAAGCTCAGCCGAAGGCGCGCGGGTCAAGGTGTATTCGGGTATGACCGGACTCGACCCGCGATGGTTCACATAACGCGCAAGCTCGTAGACCAGCATTTTCGGCACGTCGTTTAGCAAAGCAAACCCGCCGACCATATCGCCGTACAGCGTTGAGTAGCCCACGCTCATCTCGCTCTTGTTTCCGGTCGAGAGCACCAGCCCATGAAACTTGTTCGACAAAGCCATCAGGATGTTGCCACGTATCCGGGCCTGAAGATTCTCTTCGGTTACATCTTGCGGCAGGCCATCGAACGCCGGCCCAAGCGTCTCGAGGTACGCGTCGAACGGCGCTTCGATCTCAATCACTTGAAAGTGCATGCCCAAATTCGCGGCAAGTTGTTCCGCATCCCGACCGGACTCCGTAGACGAGAAATTCGTCGGCATGTAGACCGCGTTTACGTTTTCCGCGCCAATGGCGTCGGCGGCAATCACAGCCGTCAATGCTGAATCAACTCCACCCGACAAGCCCAGATAAACCTTATCGAAGCCGTTCTTGTGGACATAGTCTCGTGTGCCGGTTACCAGCGCCAGATAAGTCTCGGCAGTCTCGTCGGGTCTTTCATCCGCGCGCCGGGGAATCGGCGCTCGCCCCGGCCTGGGACGCAATGAGTCGGGCAGGGAGACAATATAAAGCGAATCGTCGCCGTTTACTCGAAGTTTCTCGCGCCGTCTGCGAGGATCGTGCAACCTCTCTGAAAAGACCCGCTCGATGTTCAGATCGGCGACCAGGAGATCTTCTTCGAACGCCAGGCCACGCGCGATCACGTGCCCCGCTTCATCGATTATCAAGCTGTTACCATCAAAGACTAACTCATCCTGCCCGCCGAACAGATTGCAGTAAACCAGGGCCACTGCATTGTCCTCAGCGCGGGTGCACAGCATGCGCTCGCGGTCGATTCGCTTGCCTGCGTGATAGGGCGATGAAGAAATGTTGACGATCAACTGGGCGTCGCCGCCAAGAGCTTGAATTTTGGTCGGTCCGCCGGGGTACCAGATGTCTTCGCAGATGTTGACCCCGACTCGGGCATCGCCAAACGCGAACACTGGACAGCGCGTTCCGGATTGAAAGTATCGTTCTTCGTCGAACACTCCGTAGTTTGGCAGGAAGGTCTTGTGATAGCTCTCGACGAGCTTCCCGTTCACGATCACGGCGGCTGCGTTGTAAATGTCCGAGCCATCAGTATCGACAAAACCGACAACGGCAATCAGATCGCTGGCCGCGGCAATAATGTGATCCAGAACGCGGCGGTTCTCGCGTACGAAATGGGGTTTTAGTAGTAAGTCTTCCGGAGGATAACCGGTGAGAGCCAACTCAGGAAACGCGATGAGGTCGGCGCCGAGTTCGCGCGCGCGCCCGATGTAGTCCAGGATTTGTCGGGCGTTCCCCTCGAGATCACCGACGGTCGGGTTGATCTGGGCCAGCGCTACTCGAATGGTGTTCATTACGAGTCCGTAGTCCGTAGTCCGTAGTCCGTAGCCCGTAGTCCGTAAGTCCGTAAGTCCGTAGCCCGTAGTCCGTACTAAATAGCTTTAACAGGCTAGTCCTTAGTTCCGCTAACCACCAGCTACGGACTACTGACTACGGACTACTGACTACGGACTAATGACTGACCTCCACGGTGTCAACGATACCGACGACCGCGGCGTCGATGGGACACTCCTTGCAACCGAAAGCCATTCGAGCCGAGCTGCCTTGCACGATCAGAACCGTCTCGTGAACCCCCGCGCCGACTGTGTCGACAGCCACCACGTGACCCTTCTCGTCTTTGCCATCGACGTCGACCAGCCTCGCAACAAGCAGCTTTCGCCCGTGAAGGCGGTCGTCCTTCCTCGTCGCTACTACGGTCCCAATTATTCGAGCAAGAAGCATGATTAGTTGTCAGTTGCCAGTTGCCAGTTATCAGTGGTCAGTTGTCAGCACCTGGTAGCTACTGACAACTGACAACTGGCAACTGACAACTGCTCCTACCTTCCTCGCGAGTCTGGAGTGACCGGCATGTTTTCATCGACTGCCGAGTGCGGACGGGGGATGACGTGCACGCTCACCAGTTCGCCTACTCGGCGAGCCGCCGCAGCACCCGCATCCGTAGCCGCTTTGACTGCGGCGACGTCCCCGCGCACGATCGCGGTCACAAGGCCCGCCCCAATCTTCTCATAGCCGATCAGCGTGACGTTAGCGGCCTTCACCATCGCATCAGCCGCTTCGATCATCGCAACGAGACCCTTCGTCTCGATCATTCCAAGAGCTTCCATAGATTCTTCCTTTCAAATTGCGGATTTCGAATCGCGATTTGAGATTTCCGATTCGTATCGCAAGCCGTCTCGATCGAAATCTGAAATCCACTATCTCAATGTTTCAACTCGCGCGCGACAAGCTGCGCTGCTTCTGTTATGAGCCTTGTCAATTCCTTTCGGGTCAGCGTCACCGTCTCGTCCCCGTTTGCCTGATAGGAACGCGTGGCGCTGCCAGCCGCACAACTCGACGAGTGGCCTTGAAGATAACCGCACGCCTGGCAGCCGCGCGAGTCGGGCGACATATAACCAGCGCGCTCGCGCACGTCCAGCAACTTTTCAATGGCGTCCGGCGGCAGCTCGTGCGGTCTGCCAACCATTCGCGCGATCAACGTGATCTTCGCGAAGTGCTCGAGCGTCTCCATTCGCGCAAAAGCCATCTCCAGGTCCGGCCCGTAAGCCACCGCGCCGTGATTTGCAAGCAAAAGCGCGTCGTGGTGCGGGATGAACGGCGACAACGAATCCGGGAGTTCTTGCGTCGAGGGCGTGCCATACGCGGTCAACGGCACGCATCCCAGCGTCAGGATGACTTCGGACAGCAACGGCTTATCCAAAGGCACGTTGGCGACTGCGAACCCGGTTCCAAACGGTGGGTGCGCGTGCACGATCGCGTGAACGTCCGGCCTCAACGAGTATATGGCCTTGTGCATCGAGAACTCGGAAGACGGGCTGCGCTCATCCCGGCGAAGCTTCGTGCCGTTGATATCGACCAGCACGAGCATGTCTTCGGTCATCCGGCCTTTGCACACCATGGTGGGCGTGGTGAGGATGTGACCGTCGTAGAGCCTCGCGCTGACGTTGCCATCGGAGGCCGCAACAAAGCCGAGCTCGTAAATTCGCCGGCCTATCTCGACGATCTGTTGTCTGAGTTCACGCTCGGTTTGCATTAGTTCACTGTCGTCAACTGAGGTTGTGAGCGGTCTGGCCTGTCTTCCTGATCGCACCCGCCTGGTTATGGCGCTCAAAGTGTCACGTGCCGTACGCCAAGCTGTCAAGCGTGAGCGATGAGCAAAACAGATGAGTTTGATGTTTGCTGTAACCCTGTTTCATAATTGTCAGCACTTCGCTTCAAAACGCGGCGGTTAACGACTTATGCCAACACGTCCCGACCGATTCCCAATACTGCAAGCGCGGCCGGCCCACGACTTGATCAACAGCGTATCTCACGCGCAGAAGGAGCTTGCAGCAATTGAGCTCACGCCGGAGCAGAAGCGGTCTCTCGATCGATGGGTTGACGTTGAATTCGTCTGCGCAGCTCTCAGCCTGGAAGGCGCGCCGCCGTCGCGAGAACAAGTCGAGAATGCTTCCAACGGAATTGCACCAGAGGCAAACGCCAAGGATCAGTATCGGATTGTTTCGGCGCTCCATGCGATCAGCACGGTCAGATCGCTCGCCGAAGCGCACGGGCAAGCCTCCATGCTAACGCCGGCGTTGCTGACCGAGCTTCATTCAGGATCAGACAAGGACGCGCGGTCGAGTCAGAACCCGCTTTCAACATCTGAACCCGCCATCATCGCTCGATCGCTGGCAAAAATGGAAACCGCTTGCCACTGGTTTACAGCCGAATCGTTCGCCGAGCTTCACCCCGCCGAACAGGCATCAATCGCGCTCATGCGACTGCTCGAGCTTAAGCCTTTTGAACGTGGAAACACGCGAACGGCGCTCGCCGCCTCGAGCGTGTTTACTTTACGGAGCGGGTTTCCGCCGGTCATCATCGAGCCCGATATGGAGGGCGCCTTTCGAGCTGCGCTGGATCAAGGGATGAGAATGAACACCAAGCCTATGGTGGATCTTGTTACCGAAGCGTTATTGAGGACGCTGAATGGAATGACCGAGCGCGTTCGCGGTATTGAAAGGCGGTAGGGTGAGGTTCGGAGGGCCATCTCATTTGTGCTTCTTGCCCGCGTGGGCCTTGCCCGCAGGTTTCTTCACTTGCAGCTTTGGCGTCAACCGGTTGACATAAATTTTGCTGCCGTCGCGCCGCACTTCGTACTCGGCAGGGACCGGTTTGTCGTTTTCGTCCAGCTCGTGGATCGTGAAGCCCTTATGACCGGACGCCGTTCCCAAGGTAATCGGCAGTACTCCTCGCAGGCCGTCGAATATCCCGCCTCCGACGTACCGGCCTTGTTCGGGCGAATAGGTTAAGATCCACAGCCGCGTGAAGTCGATGGGGCCTTCGGTGCTCAGGCTCTTCATCAAACCGATGTAGTTTTCCTTGAGCACACCCTTCTTGTCTTTGATGTGATCCAACACAACCCATCCGGTGAACCTTCGGCCCTCGCCTTCGAGGTAGAGTATCTCGTCGGGAACATCGAGTTGAACTTGCTGCGCGCCGACCCAACCAGCTCGCAGGACTTCGCTTTCGGGCAGGCGAACCTGGTACCAGATGACGGTGCGAGTCTCCGGTTCGTCGCTGTCGTCCGAGTCGTCTGAGTCGTGCTGCTTTTCGGGTTTGAACGTAGTCCGAGTCTTGCCGGCGATTTCGACCATCATGCCGCGGCTGAGATAGGTCACGACGTCGCCATCCGGGGTTAGTCGAAGCCGTGTCTGAACCTTCAGACGGCCGATGCCTTGAGACGGTATCGACTTCGACTTTTCAAACAGCTCCTGCGACTTGTCTACGATCGACTTGTTTATGACGCTGCGGGCTTCCACCCAACCCTCGGTAGCGTCTTTGGTCTTGGTGCGAACCCTGTACCACTCATTGGTGCGGGTAGGCGTCTTGAATTCAGCCTGTTCGAGTATTTCAAGACGGTCCCCCCGTTTTACCTCGGCCAGTGGCAACGCCGCCGGCGCAGTGGTCGAGCGAATCGTCAGTTTCTGGGCAATGACTATGCCTTCATCGATCTTCGTCTCGCCCGAGATCAGCTTGCAGCCGCCCACAAGA
Organism: Blastocatellia bacterium; assembly: GCA_035558335.1. GTDB lineage: Bacteria > Acidobacteriota > Blastocatellia > UBA7656 > UBA7656 > Onstottus_B. The sequence continues at coordinate 8,173 of DATMCM010000081.1, forward strand.
CACGCGAGCGCCACGACAAAGATATACCCGAGACTTCTCAAAATTGATCTAACGATGGGCATTGGGTTGATGATGAGAGAACGTAACCAGCGTGGAAGCAGATGTCAAGCAGCGCTCGTTTGAGAGACTTAGTGATGGGTGTGTCTTCCGATGCTTCAAACCCTAACGAGGACTTGGGTAGGGGTCTCCAAGGCCCAGCATCACCGGGCGCGCAGGCGAGACGTGGATGAATTGACCAAACCGGCTGTGCGCGCTCCTGTGCATTCGATAGTTGGGTTGCGCTTCGTGGACAGGCGCATACTCCAAGCGGGGAGCCGAGGCGTCTTACACGGGACCACGCCAGAACCGCCGGATACCAATTCCTCCAGCGCCGGCTAGCGGAGCAATTATGGCGAGAACTGCCGCCGCGTTGACGAGCAGGAAATATGCGGGAGATTCTTGCCAGATCGCGGGCCCAACGAAAAGATCCGTAAGTTCCGACGTGCAGGCCCACGCGAGTATAGCTGCGATCGGCAGAAGCACAGGAGCGAACCACCACCGCCACCGCGAGAGACAAAAGGCGCCAACCGCGAAGAGTAAGAGAGGCAATGCCAATGACCACGCTCCGGGCTCCTTGTCGAGGACCTCTGCCAAAATGGGGTTCATCATTAGCTCCGCGAACTATTCAGTACCTTTCCGCTCGGCAGCCTTCCGTTTTCCGCTTCATGCTCCGGACTCGGAAGCAACCCAACAGGTTCATTCCGACCCGGGAAGATCTCGATCGTAAGTCGGATCGATCAGGTCTTTGCAGCAGCCCGATGCGCCCGACGGTTTGCGGCGGCACTTATGCGCCGCCGGCAACCGTCTATCAAGTAAACAGAATCAAGATCTAACGCTTCTAGCCTGGACGTGTCAAAAGTGGATTGAAGCAATCGGACGGGACGGGTTGCTCCCGTCCGACTGTTTCTAGTTCGACCCCCCAGAACTTGCCAGATCCGCAAGCAGCGACCGCACGGTGGATGCGTCCTTAGCCCGCCACGCGTTTGCCAGTTGCACAACTTTTTGCTTCATAGCTGCATCGCTGGCAACCGAGCAGTGCGACTTGGGGTCATTCCACAAGAGCCCGTCGTTGACAATCTCCGAAGGGTGTCCGTCGTAGGCGATCAAGGGGTCCTTCTCCGCCATCTTCTGGAGGTGCTTGATACAGTTTGGCACACCATTGGGAACACCCTTCATTGCAGTGGAAGGCTTTCGTTTCGGTTTTGGCTTTGGTTTGGCGGCCATCGTCTGACCGGCAGCGGCGGCCGGCGCGGCTGCAGCTGGGGCGGGCTTGGCCTCGGCAGGCTTGGCCGCGGGCTTAGCCTTCTTCGCGGCCGGCTTATTGGCGTTTTGAGCGACTGCCTGCGCTGAAGCTTGACACAACAATCCTGTCGCTACCACTAAGGCCAGTCCAAGGATCATAGTTCTCATTCGCATAAAGAAACCTCCATTGAGTTTTGATGGATCGCAGCGATCGCGATTCAACGAACAGCAAAACCAGGCGTCAGACTTCTGCTCGAGCATGGTGTCGTGCCGGAGCATTATACAGCTTGCGCCGCGAGATGCCAGCAACGGAGCGGTCTCCCAGTTCAAATGTTTTCTCTCCGTAACCTCGGCGTCTCAGCGTCTCTGCGGTTAGTAGACGCCCCGACACTGACTAACCGCAGAGACACAGAGACGCCGAGGTTGCGCAGCTAAAAGACTCGAATTAGGACATCACCACCAGCGCGTTAATTCTATGCGCGCTTGCGCATTCTTTCGATGGCCTGTCTGAAGCTTTCTCTTGTCTCGTCGAGGCGTTCCTTAAGACGATTGAGCTCGTCTCGGAGCAGGTGAGGAGGTATCCATTTCGCGAGCATTGGCTCGGTCTCTGAGGCGGTTGCGCTCAGATCACCTACGCTCCAACGGCTCGCAGCATCGGCTAATTCGTCGACTCGGGTTCCTAACGATCGCCCAAACAAAAATCCTCCGGCAGCCGCGGCCGCCGTCGCCAACAGCATGATAATCAGCATTGCGGACTGCGCGGAGCTCGCTGCGCCCTCGAACTCGCTGGAAGGACGAGCGACTCCAATCGCTCCGATCGGCGACCCGTCGAGCATCTTGATTGGCTGCCACGCCACGTTGTAGCTTCGCTCACCGTGCCAAAGCGTCTCTTCGGACTTGGACGGATCGTGCGGCGCGCCGGCAAGCGTTGGCTTGTTGTTGTCCGCACTCGCAACTGGCGGAATGCTTGAAGCTATGATTACGGATCCAAGCGCAACCAGCGCGCCGGAGTCTTCATCGGCGCTGCGAGTCAGCGTCTGACGGATTTCGGTGACCAGCGGAGTCTGAAGTGAGCCCAGGCCGCCGGATGTCCGAG
>DATMCM010000082.1:0-2524 GCA_035558335.1 Blastocatellia bacterium
AACCTCGGCTTCCAATGGGACAAGTTCCTTGCCGAACGGCCGGCCGTTGTCGGTTCGCAAGGCGAGTTGGCGCGTATTCACCTTGCGGTGACCGATGCTCTCCTGGCAATTCTCGATTCCCGTTTCAAGAAGCTGAGACTCCTTCAACGCGAAGAGGAGTTCCGTGATCTCAAAAGCCGGCTGAAGCTTGCTGCTCGTGTGGCGAAAGCATCCAAAGTAATCAACCAGCTTCTCGCCGGTGTAACAGACGAGAATCCCAATCGCTATCGGGAAGCCTATGAGCACCTGCTCGAACTCAAGAGCAAACAAGCTGACGTCGACCTGCGCCGCACCCTGCTCGCAAAGCTAGAAACTGCTGCTCCCGCCTGGGCCGGAGCGATTCGCAATCGCACTGGTGTGCACGGTCGCGGAGAACCGCCGCGCGATGTGGAATCCGCCTGGACGTGGCGCCAGCTCAATGACGAGCTCGATCGCCGCAGCAGTGTTTCACTTGAAGCTCTTCAAACTAAGAGCGAAAAGCTGCGCGAGCAGCTGCGTCGCGCAACCGTCGAACTCATCGACAAACGCTCTTGGGGTTCGCAAGCACGGCGCACCTCTTCGCGGCAGCGGCAGGCGCTCGTCGGCTGGCTCGACACCATCCGCCGCATCGGCAAAGGTCATGGCATCCGCGTTTCCCTATTGCGCACCGAAGCCGCCAGGAAAATGAGCGAGTGCCGCGGCGCCGTCCCCGTCTGGGTCATGCCGCTCTCGCGCGTCGTCGAAAACTTCGACCCGCGCACGACTCGTTTTGACGTTGTCATCATCGACGAAGCCAGCCAAAGCGATGTGATGGCACTTGTTGCCCTGTATCTGGGCAAGACCGTCCTTGTCGTCGGCGACCACGAACAGGTCAGTCCGTCCGCAGTCGGGCAAGACTTGGGCGTGATTCAGAACCTCATTTTCCAATATCTGCGTGGCGTCCCGAATTCCGACCTTTACGACGGACAAATCTCTATCTACGACCTCGCCCGCCAGTCTTTCGGCGGGACCACCTGCCTTGTCGAACATTTCCGGTGCGTTCCCGAAATCATTCAGTTCAGCAACATGATCTCTTACGACGGCCGCATCAAGCCATTGCGTGATGCAAGCCGCGTCCATTTGCGGCCGCACACCATCGCGCATCGCGTGTCCGGTTCCAGTCGCGACGGCAAGGTCAACCGCCAGGAGGCTCTAACGATCGCTTCGCTTGTCGGCGCCGCGATGGAGCGACCGGAATACAAGAAGAACGACGCAGGTCAGCCTTTGAGCATCGGCGTGGTATCCCTCGTCGGCGACGAACAAGCCATTGAAATCGACAACCTCATCCGCTCGCATGTTTCACCGGACCGCTATGAACTTCATCGCGTCCTTTGCGGCAACGCCGCGCAATTCCAAGGAGACGAGCGCGACATCGTGTTCATCTCTTTGGTCGATACCGCCGAACGCGGCGCGCTTTCTCTGCGCGATCAGGAACTCTTCAGACAGCGCTTTAACGTGGCGGCCAGCCGCGCACGCGACCAGATGTGGATCGTCCATTCGCTCAGCCCGCACAACGACCTGAAAGCCGATGATTTGCGCAGGCAATTGATTGAGCATGCCGAAGACCCCGCACGCCTCATGCGCGCACTCGAAGAGAAGGACAAACGCACGCAATCGAACTTTGAACGTGAAGTGATGAAACGCCTCACTGCGGCGGGCTATCGCGTCACACCGCACTGGAGGATCGGAACGTTTCGCATCGATCTTGTTGTCGAAGGCGACGGTAAGCGTCTGGCGATCGAATGCGATGGCGACCGTTATCAGCCTCTCGAGAAGCTGCCCGAAGACATGGACCGGCAGTCGGTCCTCGAACGCATGGGTTGGATTTTCACACGCATCCGTAGTTCGGAATTCCTTCGCAACCCCACTCGTGCGATGAAACCTGTCTTCGAAAAGCTAGAAGCGTTGGAGATTCCACCTGCCGGCAAAACCAGACCGATTCAAGAAGGTCCGACGTCACATGAGGTAATCGACCACGTAATCCGCCGCGCCGAAGAACTTCGCAAGAGTTGGTTGAAGGCGAATGGCGTGGGTGCGCGTTTGCCGGCTCCGCTGTCGGAGGCCACGAAGGCTTAGCGCCAACCGCAGCCGTCCGGAGCCCTCGGAATCAACCTGCAAAAGTGAAACGGAAGCTGCGCAGCAAACCGTCTAGGAATCCAACCTTTTCAATCCAATCGAGTCATCTTTGAGCGGAAAGCGGATGCCCCGATTTGTTTGAATCGCTAATAGCTGCAAGAAATGGATGGAGTTGTCGGAGTCGAGCGTTGTGCGCCCACCCTGGACGGGAAATGCGCGATAGGGTGGAATTCTCGGCTCCAGATGCAGTCATCGCCAAGGCTGCGGTCGACATTGTGATTCGGGAGGTATGCGAACGGTATGTAAGCCTATCGCCAGCGGCTAACAGCCAGATTGCGTCGATCGGTACCTGAGTGATTGAGCTGTCGTAGCGATTGCATCATCTTAAGCG
>DATMCM010000083.1:0-9288 GCA_035558335.1 Blastocatellia bacterium
TCGATGAACTCGCGTCGTTTGATCATAGGCACCAGTCCTGCGAAGTCCTTAGGAATCGTGGTTACGCGCGCACCGGTGTCTGCCGCTTGAACCGCAAGGAACCTGCGCCGATCTGGATAGTGCCTGAGCTCATCCGGGACCAGAACCGTTGCGTTTCTCCCAACCGGCTCCCCCCGTTCTTGTTCGACCTTACCCACTGCTTCCTTCCAGGGGTCGACCGTTGCCGCAACCTCGGGCGGTGGTCCGGTAACAGCAGCTCGGCGGCAGCCGGCGGCAGCTATCGCTAACGCGGTTACCAACATCGTGAACGCGGCGATGTTCTTGCGCGATGCTACTCGGCGGCTAATCAATTTGACCTCGCCGCAATAGCTTATCCGAGTTCAAAACTATTGTGCCATGGTCGGCGTATAGAAGAGGGTGGCGGAGAGATGACCGCCCCCGGTGGAACAGTTAGGCAGTGACAACATTATTGGTTGTGAGTAAGCTTTTCATCTAACAGCACGACATTCGGAGGGGAAAATGTTCTGTCCAAAATGCGGGGCTGAAGCGCTCGATGGTCAGAGATTCTGCAAGTCATGCGGCACCAACTTGCAGCTGATAAACAACGCGCTAAGAGGCGGCGAGGGCGGCCAGTCGTTCTATGGTGTAGACCTCGAGGCCCTGAAACAGAACGCGGCCGAGTTTGCAAAGAGTTGGAAAGAGGGTTGGAGCGGTAGCGTTGGGCCAGGCATCCGCGCCGGGATCATGCGCGGACATACAACGCGCGACATCAAACGACGGGAACGGGATGAAGTGCGCCGTCGGAACCTCCCGCGCCCGAAGGATTGGCTTGCGTACTCGTGGCAACACAACCTCAGGAACGGCCTTATGAGTCTGTTCTCCGGCGCGGGGCTGGGCGTGCTGTTGTACTATCTCGGTCAGAATCTGGTTGGCTGGGGAGCGTTCAACGAGATCCCACACATAACCGAGAAGCAGTTGGAAATAATTCAACACGTTGCGGGAATGGCCTGGATGCTCTCCATTTTCCCGATTGTGAAGGGTGGAGCCCAAATCATCTACGCGTCGTTCTTCGCCGAATCGATGAAGACGCTTAGCGAGCGGTTTACGGTTCAACTCGAACCCGAGCAGGAACAGCGAAGGCCGGCTCGCCCGCCTGAACCTGTCGTTACCAGCCATCCAAGTCTGGAAACACCGCCTGCCAGCGTTACGGAACATACAACGGAGATCTTTGAGCCGGCTACGGCCAAAGCCAGGCGCGAAACTCAGTGAGGAAGTCCGTAGTCAGTAGTCAGTAGTCAGTAGTCCGTAGGCGAAGCCACGTAAACGGTTCGATGATTACGAAACAAGGAGCACCGACTACGGACTACTGACTACGGACTACTGACTACGGACTACTGACTTCTCCTATCTGCTGTAGACCGGTTCAAAACTGAACCTGCTCGCGACAAAGTCCTTCACTCGCGAGTAGATTCCTGCGGCGTCAAGTCCGTACTTGGCGAGAAGCAAGCTCTGGCTTGCGTGCTCTATTATCTTGTCGGGGAACCCAAGCCTTAGAACTCGCACTTCGTTCAACTGGTTCTGCTCAAGCAACTCCATCACCGCGGCGCCAAAACCTCCCATCAAGTAATGGTCTTCCACGGTCACGATCATCCCGTGTGAGCGAGCGAGCGCCAGTATCAACTCGGCGTCCAGCGGCTTGACGAATCGAGCGTTAACTACTGTTGGATTCAACCCATCGACTGCAAGCCTCTCAGCAGCTTTCATACACAAACTGACTTCGGAACCGATTCCGAGAATGGCGACGTCCGTTCCCTCGCGCAGTATCTCGGCCTTGCCGATCTCGAGGGCGTGGATCGGCTCGTCCATCGGAGCGCCAACTCCGCTTCCGCGGGGGTATCGTACCGAAGCAGGACCGTTGTACTCGACTCCGGTCTTGAGCATGTGCCGAAGCTCGTTCTCATCCTTCGGAGCCATAATCACGAATCCCGGCATCGGCCGCAGATAAGCAAAGTCCATCAAGCCGTGATGGGTTGGACCGTCCGCGCCCGCTACGCCAGCGCGATCGAGGGCAAATGTAACATCGAGTCCCATTAGAACAACATCGTGGAAGATCTGATCGTAAGCGCGCTGCAAGAACGTCGAATAGATTGCGGCAATCGGCTTAAGGCCCTCGGTCGCCATGCCGGCCGCAAACGTTACGGCGTGCTGCTCCGCAATGGCGGTGTCAAACGTGCGATCGGGAAACTCCTTCATCACCTTGCTGAGACCTGTCCCGTCCGGCATAGCTGCGGTGATTGCAACGATACGCGGGTCTTCCTTCATCAACTCGATGGTCGCCTGCGCGAACACTGCGGTGTAGGCGGGCGCCGAGGCAGGCTCTTTGATGAATTTGCCGGTCGCGATTTCAAACGCCGAAGTACCGTGCCAGGCTGCCTTGTCCCTCTCGGCCGGCTCGTAGCCCTTTCCCTTCACCGTAAGCGCGTGAATCAACACCGGACCCGTTTCGTTCTTTGCCTCTTCAAGCGTCGTCAGTATCGAGTTAATATCGTGCCCGTTGATGGGACCCAGGTATTTCAACCCGAGTTCCTCCCAAAGCGCGCCAGGAATAAACGCGCGCGCCAGCGTGTCCTTTACTGCTTTTGCTCCCGAAAGCATCATTTCGCCAAATGCCGGGATCACCTTGAGCCACTCTTCCACTTCGTGCTTCAACTCGTTGTACGGGCGGGCGCCGCGAATTCGGTTCAGGTATCCTGCAAGTGCTCCTACGTTTGGTGAGATAGACATCTCGTTATCGTTTAGCAGCACTATCATTCGTTTCTTCAAGTGTCCGACCTGATTGATGCCTTCCAGCGCCATGCCGGCGGTCAGGCCCGCATCGCCGATAAAGGCAATGACGTTGAAGTCCTCGTGTTTCAAGTCGCGAGCCGCGGCTACGCCAAGCGCCGATGAGATGGAAGTGCCGGCGTGAGCTGCGTTGAACACGTCGTAGTCGGACTCTTCCCGGCGCAAGAACCCGCTCAGCCCCTCGTATTGGCGAATCGTCGGAAACTGGTCGCGGCGGCCGGTGATTATCTTGTGAGAATAGGCTTGATGACCGATGTCGATGACCAGCTTGTCGCGTGGCGTATCGAAAGCGTAGTGCAGAGCCAGGATCAACTCGACGGGACCGAGACTCGCGCCCGTATGCCCGCCGATCTTTGACAAGGTTTCGATCATGTACTCGCGCAATTCGTCGGCGAGAGGTTGAAGCTTGGATTGCGGGAGCTTTCGAAGGTCCGCAGGATCGTTAATCTGTTGTAGCAGTTTCATAGTCTTAATTCAGTCTCCAAAGTCACCAACTAGTGGTAGAAGCAAAAGCATAGCTGGCCCTACGAGTTCCTTGCAATGATGAACCGGGCTATCTCGGCCAGCGTGCTGGTTGAGGGCGCAAGCCCCGAAATAATGTCGATCGCTTCGTCGACAAGCTGGCGGGCGCGTCGCTCGGAAGCTTCTATGCCGTGAACCGAGGGATAGGTCGCTTTATGGGCCGCCAGGTCCTTGCCCGGCGTCTTCCCAAGTTGCTCGCTCGTGGAGGTAACGTCGAGAATGTCGTCGGCAATTTGAAAGGCTAGTCCGATTCGCTCGCCAAAACCGCGGAGACCGTCGATCTTGTCTTCGCTCGCGCCGGCAATGATGCCACCGACTACGACTGGAGCTGCGATCAGCGCGCCGGTCTTCGATCGATGAATGTATTCGAGAGTGTCAGCATCAACCCGTTTCCCTTCGTTTTCGATGTCAGCCATCTGGCCGCCAATCATGCCGTCGACCGTGCCTGCAGCTGTAGCAATTTCCCGAATCACTCGCACCTGTTTCACCGGGTCGCGTTCAGGCGCTTCAGCCGACAGCACGCGGAAGGCCTGAGTGAGCAAAGCATCGCCTGCCAGGATCGCAACCGCTTCACTGAAGGCCCTGTGACAAGTAGGCCGGCCGCGCCGCAGGTCGTCGTTATCCATCGCAGGCAAATCGTCGTGAATCAACGAATAGGTGTGAATCATTTCGATCGCGCAAGCCGCAGGCATAAGGTCATCCCGCGCAGCGCCAAAAGCCTCGCCGGACGCAAGCACAAGCGCCGGGCGCAACCGCTTGCCGCCGGCTAACAGGCTGTAGCGCAACGCACGATGAAGCTGCCGCGGCTCGACGTTTTCGGATGGGACAAGACATTCGAGCCACGCGTTGACTTCCCTGGCGCAGCGAGAGAGGTATTCCGTAACCGATTGGGCAGTGCTCATTCTTCGGTCTCTTCAAACGGCGCCGGCGCGTACGCGCCGTCGCTGCCCTTTAGCAGAATCTCTATTTTCCGCTCTGCTTCATCCAGCCTCTTCTGGCACTCGCGCGAAAGTCGGACGCCTTGTTCGAACAACTCGAGCGAGCGATCCAGCGGCAGGTCGCCGGCTTCAAGCTGTTTGACGATTCGCTCAAGCTCTTCGAGCGATGATTCGAAGGTCTTCTCTGGTGTCATCAATTCCACATCCTGTAGTGACCGATAATCTTCCAAGACATCACGACGTCCTCGATCTTCGCGCCCGCGCCGATGTTGTGAACAACAAGATAATTCGACGTTCCGTCGCTGACCGCATCAGTGACAAGCCCAATGTGAAGAAGATGGTTGTCCAGTTCCCAGGCGATGACATCACCCGGAAGATAGCTGGACGGCTTACTCGAGATGGGAACAGACTTGCCCAGCCGCTCAAAGAACGTCATCAGATTGGGTACGCGTCGATGGTCGATGTTGGGGTCAGGCTTGTGCGCTCCCCACCTGTCGGGATAAGCCGCGAAGTGTTTCGCCATGTCCTCGTGAACTTCTTTCTGCAAGTCGACGCCGGCGCTTCGGAACGCCCTGACGATGACATCGGCGCAGACTCCTCGATCACGTGGCACGTCGCCGCCTGGATAGTCCAGCTTTGCGTAACCGGCGTCATAGCTGAAAGTGTATTGAGTCTGTTCTATACCCGAGTCCACCACCTTCTTGATCAGCGGATTGGACGACAACGGCTTGCGCGTCAAGGTCTCGACTGTCGCCTTCGCAGCCGCCTCTCTTTCTCCGGCGCGAGAAGCGCAACCTGCGAGCAAAGCCAAAAGCACCACACCGAGCGTGAAAGAGTTGAGAACGGCAGGTTCGTTAGCCATCCGATGCCACGCCGTTGTGACCTGCCCGGCATCAGAGGCGGCGGTCCTCCGCGCTTTCATAGTCGTTCGGCATTGTTTGGGTGGAGTTTGCATACCTGGCTGCGAGAATCTGGAGTGGCTCAGTTTGACCTGTACGGGCGTCCCTCTGTGGGCGCCCCTCACACAAAAGGCGACGCCTAACCGGCGTAGTGAGGGGCGCCCACAGAGGGACGCCCGTACAGGCTGACACACTTTCAAACTGAACCAGTGCCGAGAATCGCTACTCCTTGACGGCAGTGAAATCGCCTTCGGCAACTCGTACGTTAACCCTTTCGCCGCTGTTCACATCAGACGCGCGCTTGATGACCCTTCGGTTCTCGTCGAAAGCTATCGCGTACCCGCGGGCCAGCACTGCGAGAGGCGAAAGCGACGCCAACTTGCCAGCCCCGATCGAGAGTCTCTCTCTGCCTCGACCAACCGGCGAATACGCATTTGAATTCAGCCGCCCGATAAGCATATTCAACGATGCTCGCTTTCCAACCATCGCACGCCGCAAGTCCGCTTCGCTGAGCCGCAGCGCGAGATCTGCCAACCCTGCGCGACGGATCTTGACCGCGCCTGTCAGCAGTGAACCCATCGAGTGACTTGCATCGTCTAACCGTTGAGAAATGTTGCGGATCTTCATCTGCACGCTGTCGAACCCCCGGCTCAATTCAAGCTCGCCTACTCGGCTGCGAAGCTCGAGCACTCTGTATCTAAGCGCGCGGCTAAGATCGGACCGCAAACCGGCGACCCGCGCCTTGATCTCGCCGTGTGCTCCTGCAACCAGTTCAGCCGCGGCCGATGGCGTCGAGGCGCGCAGGTCGGCAACAAAATCGGCGATGGTAAAGTCCGTTTCGTGACCGACCGCTGAGATGACTGGCACTGGTGATTTCAGTATCGCCCGCGCCACCCGCTCGTCGTTGAAGCACCACAGGTCCTCCATCGACCCGCCGCCTCTGCCCACGATTATTACATCGACTTCCTTGCGGGCGCTCAGGACCTTGATGGCGTTGACGATCTCGAACGCCGCGCCTTCGCCCTGTACTCGCGCCGGCGCAATCAACACACTGACCGCTTCGGTTCGACGCCGAATGACTCGAAGTATGTCGCGGACCGCAGCGCCGGTGGGAGAAGTGACAATACCGATGCAGCGGGGCAGCAACGGGAGCGCTCGCTTTCTTTCTGTGTCGAACAGCCCCTCGCTTGCAAGCTTGTTCTTCAACTGCTCGAACGCGAGTTGAAGGGCCCCAACCCCGACCGGCTCGAGGTATTCAACCACAAGCTGGTACTCGCCTCGCGTCTCGTAAACCGAGAGCCGGCCGCGTGCGCTCACGGTCAGGCCGTCCTCGGGGGTGAATCTTATCAGCCGGTTCTGCATTCGAAAGCAAGCGCACCGCAGCGCAGCGGCTTCGTCTTTCAATGTGAAATACCAGTGCCCCGATGTGTGGCGGCGCAAATTTGATATCTCACCTTCGACGTGAACCTCGAAGAAGCTGCTCTCAACAAGAGTCTTGAGGCGAGCGGTCAACTCGGAAACGCTGAGCGCTCGACGCTGCCGCATCAGTTGTTCGAGAAAGCTTAGTTGAGACATCGGGGCTCTCGCTGGCAGGGTTCGGAAGGGACGATGCGCGCAGCCGGGTTCATTCTTCTTCCTCTACTCCAAGGCGCTCGAGTTCCTTCTGGAGCTTTTTCCAATCGAAGGGCTTCAAGCTAAAGACCGTCCCATCCACGTCAAAGGTCGGCACGATTCGCCGTCCGCCGTTTGCACTTTCGACAAAACGCGCGCCTTCGGGCGACATTTCGATGTCGATCTCTTCGTAGAATATGCCTTCGTCATCAAGAAATTGTTTCGCCTGCACACAGTCCGCGCTCCAGCTTATGATGTAGACCTTGACGTCAGGCATTCTTGATTCTCCAAACGATCACCGGCCGAGAGTCGTGTCTGGATAGGCTGTATCTTACTACGAAGACCACACTAAGTTAAAAAGCTTTCTCTTGCTCGCGCTTGCAAGACGCAACGATGGCCGTACTTAAGTAGCGACTACGACTTATTTGTCTGCGGGCGAAGCTGCTGTATAATCCGGTCCGAGGTGGTACCAATGTCATACGACAAATCGTTCCTCACATCCTATGCTCGGGCGGTTTCAGTTGTGTTTCTGCTGATCGTTGTGAGCGTGAGCCCGGGCTCGGCTCAGGATCCGTCTGGTCGGCCAAATCCTAAAGGAAAGAAGCCGCCCACCAAGAAGACCCCTCCGTCGAAGTCTGAACCTCAACCGCTCACCGTCACGCTTACGGTGATGACCGATCCTCCGGCCAGCCAGGTATTCGTAAACGGGCAAGCGCACGGTATCACCAACGACGATGGAAAGCTCCAGATCGAGAAGCTGCCACTCGCCCATTACAGCATCGAGGTTCGCAAGGAAGGGTACAAGGCGAGGCTTCAGGGGTTTCAGGCTGGGCTGGATAGTCCGACGCTGGTCTTCAAACTTGAAGTCGACATTGACCCCTATTTGAAAGAATTCGATTCTCTGATGGCGGCGGGGAAGCTCGCTGGACCGGAGACTCCGAATGCGTTGGAGCTGATCGGCAAGCTCACGAAGCAGTATGGCGACCGTGCAGAAGTGGTCCGTCTACGTGGCGTGTTGGCGGCCAGGCTTGCAGAGGCTGCGGCGCCTGTCATCGCCAAGACCGTACCTGACTCGCGAGCCCTAAGTCGCGATGAACTGGTGCGCGGCCTCGATGGGCTGATCAACTCACTGGCTCTGAGGCCGGACGACAATCGTACAAAGGCCGAGACAGCCTATCTGCGAGGGGTTCTGGCGCTACGCGACGGACAAGGCAGCGGCGGAGCGGGTGACGCGGGCCAGGGCGGGGGAGAAGGGCAGGCAAAGAACACCGCAACGAGCGCTCGCACCGAGTTCGAAAGCGCGCTGAAGTTCGAAGATTCTTTCGCCCCGGCCAGGTATCATCTCGGCTTGTTGTTGATTGCTTCGGGCGATCATGCGGGGGCTGAGACCAACCTCGTCAGAGTCACTCAGGCAGAGCCTCGCTGGCCGTCGGGGCACACGGCCCTCGGAGCGGCCTACTACGGCGGAGCGAAGTTCAAGGAAGCAATTGAGGAGTATCGACGAGCTATTGCGATAGATCCTAAGTACGCGGCGGCATACGCCGGGTTAGGCCTCGCGCGATGGTCGAAAGGTGAGAAGGACGGCGTCAAAGACATCGAGCGAGCCGCTCAGATGGATCCCTCAATCGCGGTTCCCCACCTTAACCTCGGCATTGTCTTGTCGCAGTCAAAGAGCAAAAAAGATCTCGCGCGCGCCGATGAAGAGTTGAAGAAAGCGATTCAACTGAACGGCAACAACCTGGAATTCCCCAACCGAGTTGCGGAACAGTTGCTGACTGACTTGCAGAAGAAAAAGAAGTGAGGGATGCGGTCCATCAATTGACCGGGCCTGGGGACGCCATCAGCAAACTGACCCCACTTGAGACACTTTTAATACAAGTGTGGATCCTCACTCTTTGATTTACTAGCTGCGAGACCGAGCAAGACCCAGACGTGGCGAAAGTCCTCGACGTCCTGTGCAAGCGCATCGACGGCCAAACCGGCAAATCCACTCCACAACGCAAGATCAGTAGGCCGACTTCTGTTTCGCCACAGCAGCGTTAGCGTCGCAGCAAAGGCAATAAGCGCAGGAAGGCCAAGCGTTCCAGCGATATTTACCGCCGTCATGTGGGCATCAAAAGGCACGCCGTCGTAGAGTCCCGGAGAGGATCCAACTCCGCTGCCCGACAGAGGACTGGCGGTTATCGTGTGCAAGGTCGTGACGACTGCCTGGCGACGGCTTGAAGGCACGCTGAAGTCAAAATGAAGAGCTCTCGGATGGCTCGGGTCTAGTGATAGATGCCACAGACTCATAGAACATATTAGCGCGACCGCAGCCACCGCGCTCACGCCAGCAACGATCCTGCGAAATCGATTATTGGCCGCACGAATGATGACAGCCAACCCGAACCCAATCGCTCCTCGCGAAAAGGTGAGTAGCACTGTTATCCACAGCATCGCGATGGTGAGGCGCCGAAGCGAGCTGGGAAGTTCAG
>DATMCM010000084.1:0-16177 GCA_035558335.1 Blastocatellia bacterium
ATCGTAATCAGCACTCTTGACATGAAGGGAAGCGGAGAGGGGAAAAAGACAACCAAGAAAGTTCTGGGCGGCACAGGGCTGGGCGCGCTGGTAGGCGGGATCGCGGGAGGAGGAACAGGAGCCGCGATCGGAGCAGTCGCCGGTGCCGGCGCCGGAACTGCCGTATCCGCTTCCAAAAAGGGAGAGCAGGTCGGCGTGCCGAGCGAGACTTTGCTTGAGTTCCGGCTCGAACAGCAGGTGACGCTACCAGTGACAAGGTAGTTCGCGCCGAGTAATAGCAGTAGAGCAAACGCAGGCGAACGCGAGCTGATATGTCGATCTCTCTGGATGTTGAAGACACGAAGTATACCCGAGTCGAGTACGAGAGAAGATTTCTCGTTTCACCGAAGGCAAACTGGAGGAGCGCGGTCGAGTCGTACTCGAAAACCTTCGAGGACAAGTACCTTCGAGACTCCAGGCTTCGGCTGAGAATCCTTACCGACTCGGACACCGGACGCCGAGTTTTCAAGCTGACCAAAAAAGCGGACTCGCCGTCGCCCTATTTTCGGACTATCAGCCGTATCCTTCTGTCGCCAAGCGAGTACGAGCTTCTCGACAAATTCGAAGGGGACCGGCTCAGAAAGACTCGCTATTATCACAACCATCAGGGTCGGGTGTTCTCGATCGATTTGTTCGAAGGCGAACTCGCCGGGCTGGTTTTGTGCGAGACCGAAGCCGAAGCACTCGAAGACTTGATGTCGGCGGAGTTGCCTTCCTTTGCCGGGCGCGAGGTGACCGACGACTCGTTTTTCGATGGCGGTAATCTATCCCGTACTACACGCGCAGATTTGATGGGCAAACTCTTGACGTTCGATTAAGCCTTCCGCGCTTCTGGTCGCGTTGCCATCTTATTCCATCGAGGTCAATGGTCTGCGAGCCCTCGGCAACGAACTGATCGTGATTCACTAACTGGCCATTGCAATAGCGCGCTTGCTCCCGGCGCGACAATCAGCGAACTGTCCTGTTCGCGTATCGTACTCAGTGGAGGGTTTGAAATCACATGTACTGTCCATCTTGCGGCGCAGCGCTGACACCGGGTTTGAGCTACTGCAACCGATGCGGGACCAGTTTGAGCAATTCAACGACGGGTGGAGAACTCAAGTCGCCCGAGCCGATCGTCTGGGCTATCGTAACCGTCACAATCGTTTCCCTTTGGCATCATGCTCGGCGCGATGGCGTTGATGAAAAATATCGGGATGAATCTGGATCTCATAGCTGGATTCGTGGCGCTGGTTTTTCTGACAATGCTGGTAATCGATGCCGTTTTTATCTGGCAGTTATTGCGCATCAATGCACGCCCGGGTGGAGGACGGCGCGCGTCTGCGATAGAGAAGCTCGATACCCAAGCTTTCAGCCCTGATCAAGAGCCCGCGCTTCTCGAGCCCAGAATGAGTGTAACGGAAAGCACTACCCAAAACTTCGAACCGGCACACGACGAGAAAAAGAGCATACAATAAATGGATTCTTCTGGGTCTAATCGTTTTTGCGACCAGGTGTGTTCACCCTAATGTGCTGAATCTCATTTTGGCTCGAGGCCGGGTAAGGCTGCCCGAGTGCGATCTTACATAAAGCCAGCTCGGCTAACGCGAGTGCCTCTCTTGACTGAATCGCCTCGACAAGTTGTAGCGTGCGGTTAAAGTCCGCGCGGGCCAGCCGCATAAGTCCATTCTCAAACATCAGCAATCCGAGTCCCGTGTAAACGGATGTAAACATCTTGCCCGTCGATTTGCTGATAACGGGCTTGTTGAGTGCCCATTGCCGCGGCACCTCCGCTGCGTTAAGCGCATCGACAGCCAAAGAGAGATCCTCAAAGCCCCGAGCAACGTCGACCCACGTGGCGGCATTAACCAGGTTGACCATCTCGGTGGCTTTTTCAAATCCAGTTTCGGCCCTCTGAACCGCATGCTCGGCTTGAGTGAGAGCCTGCGCCGCGGACTGAGCGTCTCCTTGAAAGAGTCGCTTCACAGCGACATGGCCGAGCAATGAGGCCCGCCTGCTGAGGTTGGAAACGTCGGCCGCGAGATTGTAAGCCGAGTCAATATCTCCCTTGTTCAGTGCGGTCATTGCCATTTCGTAACGCACGATTGACTCGACAAAACTGCGAACGGTTTCATCGGTGATCTTTGGCAATATCGCAAGAGCGTCATCGTGCTCGCGCCGGGCATTAGCTTGAAAGGCCGCTTCCATATAGTAGTTTTGTTGTCGCTCAAGGTCTTTCTCGGTTTCAGCCTTTTCCGAAAAGTAAGCTCCTGTCCGCGCGCGATTGATGTCGTCAAGGTAGGGCTTGGCTTCTGAGGCGGGTATAACCGCGATAATCTGGTCGATGCTGGCACGGACAGCCGCTACTCGATCGGGCATGTGGCGTTCAAAGTATGGCAGCATGTGCTCGCCCAAGAAATAATCCAAACTGACCCGCCTGCCGAACTGCGAGTCGTCGGCATCACGCCCGCGCGCTTGCAGCGTCGTCGCTTCTTTCTCTGCCGCATCGGCAAAGAAGGTTAGATACTGCTCAATGACTTGCGGCTTCACTTCAGTTGGGGCAGGACGCGGCGAGACCTGAATCGCGCCAGCGCCAAAATCCGGAAAGACGTATGCCGCCAGAAAGTAGGCGCCGTCGGAAAGATACAGAGTGCGCTGCCTGGCCATAGCGACCGTATAGCTGAACAATTCGTCGGCGAGCGTTGGATCTTTGCGCCGCAACGCCACCAGCACCGAGTAAATGAGAGAGTTAAGGCCTCCTGAAAGTCCCTCTTTTGCCAGTTTGACTGCTTGTTGCGGGTCTGCCTGAACGGTATCGATGGCAAGCCGTAACGTCTGGGTAACAGCGCCGCTCTGAACGCCGCACCCGACGCAGCGAGGTGCCGCCTGACTTACGGGCGACCTATCGTCCGCAGTAGACTTCAGTAGCGTGGCGGCGAACTCTCTGTCGTGTCGCGAAACAGTGTTGAGAATTTCCATCCGAAGCCGCGTCTTAATGCCGGGCAAAGACTGTGTCGCGGTCTTGTCATCGCTCGATGCCTTGATGGTGTCTATGGCCTGAAAGCTGGCTTCGAACATCTTTCGAGCTCGCGCTTCGTCGTAACGCCACAACATGCCTGCAGCTTCGGCTTGAATTTTCAGCTTGAGAGTAATGTCTTCAAAGTCGGCGGAGGTCTGAAGGATGCGTTCGAGCATCGAGAGAGCCCGCTCGTGAGGAGGCGGGAGTGTTTCATCCGTTCTTGCGGACGGGTCAGCCTGCTTGCGATCGCTTACTTTCTGGGCGGGCGTTGATACCAACAACGAAGCGGAAAGCGCGAGGGTGAAAAAGACTCTGACTGATCGAGACATAGGACCTCCTTTGGCGAGTTGGTCCAATCATTTCACGCATCTTGTCGCGGTCGCTCAGTATTGACTTAACGCAGGAACCACATGCAGACCGTACGCCTCAACGGTATTCTCTTCCTCGCCGCTCATCAAGTAGATGTTGAATTGCGTGACACCCGCGTCTTGAAGCTCTTTCAGCTTTCGCACATGCTCGCTTGCAGGGCCGACAATGCAGAAGCTATCGACTACTTCGTCAGCAACGAACTCCGCGTTCGAGCTTCCAACTTCGGCGTGATGAAGATAGTTGTAACCCTTGCGGTCGCGAATGTATGAAGTCAGCTCTTCGGGTAACTCCTCGGGTTTGTAGCGCGAAACAAGATCGACTACGTGATTCGAAACAAGCGCCGGGAACCAGCGCACCTGATCGCGCGCCTTCTTCAAATCGTCGGACACCCAGACCGCTGCGGCGCTCATCACTCGAATCTTCGAGAAGTCGCGCCCGGCTTCCTCCGCCCCTTCGCGCACAAACTTCAAACACCAATTGATCAAGTGCGGATCGGCGAACTGCAGGATAACTCCGTCGCCGACTCGCCCGGCGCAACGCAGGGCCTTCGGTCCGTAGCCCGCTATCCAGACCGGCGGCACTCCCGAGTCCGCCCATGGCATCTGAATTTCGCGACCTTCATACTCGATCTTCTTTCCGGCGCACAGCTCTTTGATCGCCTGGACCGTTTCTTCCAATCGCTCGAGAGTCGTCGGCTTCTTGCCCATCACTCGCCGAGAGCTGTCGCCGCGTCCGATTCCAAGATCCATCCGGCCGCCGGATATTCGGTTCAAGGTCGCAAGCAAGCTCGCGGTCACCGTCGCATCGCGCACCGCCGGATTCGTAACGCACGTTCCTATTCTCATGCGCTGGGTGTTAACCGCCATCAAGGTCATCAACGGATAAGGCTCCTGCCATAAGACGTGTGAGTCGAAGATCCACGAGTAAGCAAAGCCGCCGGCTTCGGCTTGTTTAGTAAGCGCGACCATGCGCTGGTGAGACATATCGGGTTTGAAGGTTATCGCAAATTCGAGCATATCGTCTCCAAAAGCGATTAACCACAAAGTCACCAAGACACTAAGAGAAAACATTTCTTTGTGACTTTGTGCCTTTGTGGTTATTCTGTGGTCAATCCGTCGTACGTCTCGGGTCTTCGATCGCGGTAGAATTGCCAGATGTTTCTCACCTCGCGAATCTCGTCGAGGTTCAAATCAGCGACGACAAGCTCATCGTTGTCTCGCGACGCCTGCGCGATTATCTTTCCACGAGGACTGCAGAAGTAACTCTTGCCGTAAAACTCGCCGATGTCCCATGGCTGTTCGTGACCAACGCGATTGATCGCGCCCACAAAGTAGCCGTTCGCCACTGCGTGCGCCGGTTGCTCGAGCTCCCACAGGTACTCGGACAAACCCGCGACGGTCGCCGACGGATTGAAAACGATCTCAGCCCCGTTTAGACCCAATGCGCGCGCGCCTTCCGGAAAGTGGCGATCGTAGCAGATGTAGACGCCGATTCTCGCATAAGCAGTCTCGAACGTCGGATACCCGAGGTTTCCCGGCTTGAAGTAGAACTTCTCCCAGAAGCCCGGCGCGGTGTGGGGTATGTGATTCTTCCGATACTTGCCCAGGTACTTGCCGTCGGCATCAATCACGGCCGCAGTGTTGTAGTAGACGCCGGTGATTTCTTCTTCGTAGATCGGCACGATGATGACCATGCTGTGCTTGCGCGCGACTTCCTGCATCAGCTTCACGGTGGGACCGTCCGGAATCTTCTCGACCGAGTCGTACCAGTGAGTGTTCTGCTCAGCGCAGAAGTAAGGCGTAGTGAAGACCTCCTGCATGCAAATGATCTTCACTGCCTGGGCTGCCGCTTGTTCGATGAACTTCAGGTTTGTTTCGAGATTCGCCTGTTTGATCTTCTCGATCGGCTGATCAGTCGGACACGCATTCTTCGCTTGAATCAGCCCACATCGTACGATTCTTGGCATAAGGCTCCTTGGAGGTAGTCCGTAGTCAGTAGTCAGTAGTCAGTAGTCAGTAGTCCGTAGTTTGTAGTCAGTAGTCAGTAATCCGCAGTTTGTAAGTTTGTCTCTCGTAGGCCTATCGCTTAGCTACGGGCTACGGGCTACGGACTACCGACTACCGACTAAAACCTAATCTTCAAATCCACCCACGTCGTTTGCGGCAAGCCGCCTTCCATCGCCGGCTCGAACTTGTAAAGCATCGCCGCCTGTACGGCTCGCTGATCCAAGCCGGAGCCCAAACGCCGTGTCACATATGCTCGAACCGAGCGACCGTCCGCGCCGACGAGCACTCGAAGCCCTACGAACCCGTTCACCCGAGATCGAAACGCCTTCTCAGTCGTCGGTGGTCTGACTTCCTGACGAACGACCAGCGGTTTCGAGGGCGCCGAATAGCGAGTGTCCTTCACGATTCCAGTTGCTCGCCTTGGCCGCCCTGATGGACTCGCATTGTCATCGGTCCGCAACCGGGCCAGAGAATCTTGCACCGCCAGACGAAAAGCCTCTCGCTGCAGGGCGGTGAGCCCAAGCGCATCCACGCTTACAAGCGCGCCGCGCAAGCGCTCTTCAGCGTCCGGTTCGCCTATTTGGCCAAGGGCCCACACCGCATCGTACCGTACATCGAACGACTCATCGTCTAGAGCATCGATTATCTCGTCCACTCCTTCTTCGTCCTGCATCAACCCCATCGCTACGAGGACCGACGATCGCACTTCGGCTTGCGGATCGGCGAGCGCGTAAGAAAGCGCGTTCGCTGCTTTGCGTTCGCCAATCATCCCGAGCGCGAATGCCGTCGACGCTCGAACGCTCGCATCCTTGTCGGCGAGCAGCGGAACTAACAGCGCCGTGGATGCCTGGTCGGTGATCTGCCCAAGCGCGAAGGCGGAAGCCTCACGAACCCTGGCTTCCTTATCAGACAAGGCCTCGACCAGGGCGCGCACAGCGTTGCGAGCCCGCAAAGCGCCGAGCTCATTCGCCGCGTCCATCCGAGTGTCGGCGTCTTTGCTCTTCAAGTCGGACAGCAGTCTGGCCGGCGCGGTTGATGGTTGCGAGGAAGGCTGCGCCTCCGCGTGCCCGCATATCAGGAGCGGCGCGAGCAGAACCAAGAGGGACAACTTGAATCTTGCTGATGACATCCTGGAAGTTTACCGCTCAAATACTATCAAACATCCGAAGCTTGGCAACCGGCTTATCAGTCCGCGACGGCCTTGGGCGATTGCGGGGGAAACAATTTCATAAACGCAACGTAAGTCGCGCCGGAGACGAACAGACCTACAAACCACGCATAGTCGTAAAGCGAAACCAACAAACCAGCTAGCCACCCGTAGTCGCCAGTTGGGTTCATCCACCGAACCACCAATCCTCCCCAGGCGAGGGCGCATCCGAGCAGCGTGGCGGCCACCGCTCGCCAGTTCCAGCCGCCGGCGTATGTGTACGCACCCCGCACGCGATACAGATCACCGAGCTCCAGTTGTTTTCGTCTGATGATCCAATAGTCTGCGATGAGCACTCCAGCTATCGACCCGAGTCCGCCCGAATACCCGCCGAGCCATTGAAAAACATAACCTTTCGGATCGGCCAGCAATCGCCAGGGCTGCATGAGGATTCCCAAAATGCCGGTGATCAGTCCGCCCAGCCGAAAGGTAATCAAGCGAGGAAAGGCGTTCGCGAAATCGTTCGCCGGCGAGACCACGTTGGCGGCGATGTTCACCGACAGTGTTGCGACGACTATGGTGAACATCGAGACCGCAACAACAATCGGCTGCGTGAACTGACCGACTAACTGAACGGGATCCCAAATCGTTCTGCCGAAGATGACGGCTGAAGCGGAGGTGATGATTACGCCCATCGCCGCGAAAATCACCATCGTAGTAGGCAGCGCAACCGTTTGCCCTATGATCTGGTCGCGCTGACTCCGACTGAATCGAGTGAAGTCGGGCATGTTCAGTGACAGCGTGGACCAGTAGCCGATCATGCCTGTAAGCGACGGAATGAACACGCTCCAAAACGCGCCAAAGCTGCCAAACTTGTCCTCGCCCTGGACAATTGCGCCCAGTCCTTTAGCCTTCCACATTACCCAGACCATAAGCGCGGCCGCCATAATCAGCACGAATGGGGCGGCCCAGTTCTCAACCTTGCGCAACAAATCCATTCCCCGATAGATGATGTAAATATTCAACGACCAGAAAAGCAGGAAGCAGATGTATTCCGTTGGCGTGTGCCCGGCGAGCAGCGCAAAAGACTCGATCTTATCTCCGAGCAGTGTTTGCCAACCCGGCCAAACAACGCGAATCAGCGTGTGAACGGCTTCGCCCCCGATCCACGCCTGAATGCCGAACCATCCGCAGGCGACTATTGCGCGCATTAACGCCGGCAGGTTCGAGCCTACGGTGCCATAGCTCGCACGCGCGAATACCGGAAACGGGATTCCATACTTCGTGCCAGGATGCGAGTTCAACAGTATTGGCGCCAGCACGATGGTGTTTCCCAACAGGATGGTGGTCAACGCTTGCCACCAGTTCATGCCCAGATCTATCAGGCTCGACGCCAGCATATACGTCGGGATGCAGTGGGCCATGCTTATCCACAACGCGGCGTAGTTGTAGGTCGTCCAGTTGCGGCGAGCGATTGGAACAGGCGCGAGGTCTTCGTTATAGAGCGGGCTCCCGCTTACATCCTCGCTCAGCTCAACAAAGTCGCGCTCGGGTGAGGTTGCTGCCTCGACGTTCAGGGCCATGTTCCCTCCTTGGCGCGAGAGTGTAGCAAAAGAGCGCAAGTGCTTGTAAGAGCCTGGTCTGCCACCCGCTTTTCCATTAGGCGGGGCGTGCATGCCTGGGGTGGGTAGGGCACCGCTCATTCGAGGATGTTGCCGCGCCCAGTCATGAAAGCTAATATCTCAGCCATGCAACAGAAGACGGCGGCCATCGTTGTCATCGGCAACGAAATCCTGACCGGCAAGTCCGAAGACAAGAACGCCAGCTACTTGATCGGCGAATTGCACAGACTTGGAGTCGCGCTTCGACGAATAGTGGTGATCTCCGATGACGTGGTCGAAATCGCGCGCACGGTTCGCGAATGCGCCGCTGGATTCGACTACGTCTTCACATCAGGCGGAGTCGGACCGACTCACGACGACGTGACGATTGAAGGCGTCGCTCGCGCGTTCGACCGCGCGGTCGTACGTGTTCCCGAGTTGGAAGCGATGCTTCGAACGTACTTTGGAGAAGGAATAAACGAAGCGCGATTGCGAATGGCCGATGCGCCGGACCGCTCGCAGTTGATAAGAGCGGAAGGGCTTCGCTGGCCGGTGCTGGCGACGGAGAACGTCTACGTGCTCCCGGGAGTGCCCGAGTTGTTTCGCAGCAAGTTCGAAGCGATTCGCGAGCTGTTTCGAGGCGAGCCGTTCTTCACCGGCGCAGTCTACACACGCGAAGACGAGTTCGACATAGCACCCCGCCTTGACCGAGTCGCCGCCGGCCACCCCGAAGTCGAGATCGGCTCTTATCCAACCTTCACGCGGGACGACTACCGAGTAAAAATCACAATCGAATCGAAAGTTGAAGCGGCGGTCGAGCGCGCTCGAACCGAGCTGCTCGAGCTGCTGGACCCGGCGGCGATCGCTGGAAGCGAATGAGCCGGAGATCAGACGCCAGAGGTCAGCAGTCGGACGACGAAAGGCATGACAGTCGCACTTTCCGGCTCTGACTTTTTGGGCATCTGCTAAAGGTCTAGAGATGAAAAGAACTCTTTTGATCGGCTGTTCGTTGATCGCGGCGACCGTGCTTCAGGCTCCTGCGCGCATCAGTCCCGCCGGTTCGATACGATTCGAGGTAACCGTCGCACAGGGACTGATCGCGACATCAGTCAGTGGACGGCTCTTTGTCGTAATGGGCCGAGCCGGCCATGCTGAGCCGCGGCTCACGATAGGTCAAACCGGATTGGACGCTTCCCCGATAGTGGCTCGCGATGTTGGCGCGCTCACCGCTGACTCGGTCGAGGTCGTCGATCAACGCGCCATCTCTTTTCCGATCGACGACCTGTCCCGGCTCCCGGCGCGCGACTACTACATTCAAGCGGTGTTCGATTCAAACATTGACTTGAAGTCAGTGAACGCGCCCGGCAATCTCTACAGCGAACCGCAGCGAGTTCACCTTGATCCATCGCTCGGTCAACGGGTCAAACTGCAACTCACGCGCAAAATTCCGCCTGAGGAATTACCTTCCGAAACCGAGTACGTCAAGTTTGTGAAGATCCAGTCTGATCTGCTGAGCCAGTTTCATAAGCGTCCCATCTATCTTCGAGCGGGAGTCATCCTGCCCCGCGGCTATGCGAGCGAGGCCTCTCAACGCTATCCGCTGCGCGTGCACATCGGAGGCTACGGCGATCGTTTTACTCGCGCGCAGGCCGTGATGTCGCAGTCGACGCCTTTTAAGAGAACGTGGCTGGCCGACGACACGCCGCGGATGGTTATGCTCTTTCTGGATGGCGACGGACCGTTCGGAGACTGCTACCAGGTCAACTCGGACAACAATGGTCCCTACGGAGACGCAGTAACCCGGGAGTTGATACCCTACGTCGAGCAAAAGTTTCGGTGCATCGGTCAGCCGTATGCTCGATTTGTCGATGGAGGCTCAACCGGAGGGTGGGTGTCGCTGGCGCTGCAGGTCTTTTACCCGGATTTCTTCAACGGGACCTGGAGCGGCTTCCCGGACGGCGTCGATTTTCGACAGTTCCAGTTGATCGACATCTACAGTGGCGACAACGCATACGTGAACGAACACGGCTTTGAGCGGCCGAGCGCGCGAGACTTGAACGGTGACGTTCGCTTCACGGTTCGCCACGAGTGCCAGATGGAGAACGTGATGGGGCTGGGGGACAGTTGGACGATGTCAGGCGAGCAGTGGGGCGCCTGGAACGCGACCTACGGCCCGCGCGGCAGCGACGGCCGGCCAATACCGTTGTGGGACGCCAAGACCGGTAAGATCAATCACGCGGTTGTCGATCACTGGAAGAAGTACGATCTGCGAATGGTGCTCGCTCAGAACTGGAAGACGCTTGGGCCGAAGCTGCGAGGCAAGCTCACGATTTGGGTGGGCGAAGCGGACGAGTACTTTTTGAACAATGCCGTTCACCTGCTGGATGAATTCCTGTCGAAGGCAAGCCCGCCTTATGAAGGGAGGATCATCTATGGTGCTGGAAAGGGTCACGGCTGGATGGCGATGACCGAGCGGCAGATGATGGATGAAATGGCTGCTGCGATGGAGAAGGCGCGCCACTGACTCTCGCGCGTAACCTCTGCGCGGCACATCTCAATACTCTTGTTTCTTGCGAAGACTGTGCGGAGGGCATAAACAATCCCGGAGGGATGCAATGTTTGTAGCAGCGACCGCACAGTGCGGCTTAGCTTCGCTGGAGCGGGATGTTCCGATCCGTTGAATCACATATTCTATGAATCCTTTTGCGAGCGAGAACGGGGCGGAATATAGCACTCCTTCGGAGTTCGCCGCGCCAACCCGCTTCATTGCTACAAACATATCACTCCTACGGAGTTCGCCTCGCGACGTGGGCTCAACAAGACAATGCTTTGTGTGCGGCCATGCCTGGATGCATCTTAGCGGCTCTTGCGGCTGGCAGGCCGAAAACGCTAACTAACCGTAGAAGCGAGAGAGACGCGTAGGTTACGCGGAATACCGATGCGAAAGACTGCGACCAAGAAAACCTCGGCCCGGAACCTTCTGATGGATCACGGGCTGGACGTGCTGCTGGTGTTCATTCCCATCGCGTTGATTTTGCATTACTCGCACGCGCCCGGCTTCTGGGTCTTTGCCGCTTCGGGAATTGCAATAATCCCGCTGGCCGGATGGATGGGTAAAGCGACCGAAGCGCTCGCCGAGAAGTTAGGCGCGGGCATCGGGGGCCTACTGAACGCGACCTTTGGAAACGCGGCGGAAATGATAATCGCGTTTCAGGGATTGCGCGCCGGTCTGACCGAGGTCATCAAAGCGTCGCTGACCGGCTCGATTCTCGGAAACATCCTGCTGGTCCTGGGGCTGAGCATCCTCGGCGGCGGGTTGAAGCACAGGAGCCAAAAGTTCAACTCGACCGCCGCCACCATGAGCGCGACGATGATGGCGCTGAGCGCGATCGGGCTCATGGTGCCGGCCGTGTTTCATTTGATCACCGGAGGCGAAGTGGCGCAGGAACGAGCGAGAGCGGAAGCCAACCTCAGCGTCGAGATCTCCGTCGTACTGTTTGCGACTTACCTCTTGAGCCTGGTCTTCACGCTTCGGACTCACAAGGACCTTTATCTTGGAACCAGTCGGTCGCACGCGGAATCAGTGACGATGAGTCCCAAAACCGCGGCCCTGGTTCTTGTTGTAGCTACAGGCCTTATTGCCTGGATGAGCGAGTTGCTGGTTGGCGCAGTCGAGCCGGCGTCGCGAGCGTTGGGGCTAACGGAGGTTTTTGTCGGTGTGATTCTTGTCGCGATAGTCGGCAACGCTGCCGAGCACAGCACCGCCGTTTTGATGGCGCTCAAAAACCAGATGGACCTCGCTTATCACATCGCGGTGGGATCGAGCATGCAGATCGCGCTGTTTGTCGCGCCCGCGCTTGTTTTCCTGAGCTACGCGATCGGCCGCCCGATGAACCTGTTGTTCACCAGTTTTGAGGTCGTGACGGTTGGGCTTGCGGTTCTGATAGTGAGCCTTGTCGCGGTCGATGGCGAATCCAACTGGATGGAAGGCGTGTTGCTGCTGGCGGTTTACCTGATCTTCGCCATCGCTTTCTTCTTCCTGCCGTCACACCCGCTGGCCGGTGAAGGAATGACTCCTCACTGGGTTGAACCTTATCTTCGCTTCCCCGACATCAGTTTGCGCAACGGTTGAGCAAAGGTGAATCCGCTTACTGTAAATCGTTAACAGGCGGCCTCTGACCAGTCGAAAGCGGTTCTATCCGACGGAGCGCGAGCAGACAAACGAGAGTAATCACGCTGAGCACCGCGCTCATCAGAAGCAAGCCGTCGACTCCGTTCCATTGCGCGAAGCGCCCACCGATAGCTGTGCCCGCCAGTTGGCC
This sequence comes from Blastocatellia bacterium, assembly GCA_035558335.1. Taxonomy (GTDB): domain Bacteria; phylum Acidobacteriota; class Blastocatellia; order UBA7656; family UBA7656; genus Onstottus_B. The sequence goes on from DATMCM010000084.1 coordinate 12,483, forward strand.
TATCCCCAGAAAAACTGAATAGAGCCCCATGATCGAGCCCCGATCTGCCGTATAGTTTTCGGTTGCGTCCGCGAGGTAAGTCAATGCTGCAGGAGTGAAGCCGCTCAAGACCAGCACTTCGATCAACAGCGCGCCAAGCAGAGAGTAGTAAAACGGGTTCGAGAACGATCCGAGGTGATTCAGCCCATAAACGGTCAGTAGCAGTGCGAACAATGCGCCGGTCGAGACCAGCATTACGCTCGTTTTTCGATAACGGCCAAGCACAAAGCTCCAGGCCAGCAATCCAACTGCAAAGAAAAATGCCAGCGTCGCAAAACCGTTTCCGTATTTCTCAGGAGTGATCGTTCCGGTTAACAGTTGGCCGGGGAAACGATTCTTGCCGGTCAACAGCCCTACGCTGTTGTTGCTCCACAAACCAATAAGCGCAAAGATCGAGAGCCACGCTGGAATAAACATCCAAACCGCCGGCGACTTGATGACCACGAGATAGTGCCCGAGCTTTTCTCGCGCAGCTGCGGCGGGCGACGCTGGCCTTAAGGCGGGAGCTGCGGGCCCCGGTCGCTTAATGTCTCTCAAGCCCCATGCGAATATCGCCAGGCTTGCAATGTAGATCAACGCGTTGATGCTGAACGCGGGGCTTAGCAAATGTATCCCGGCAAGCGTGCGGGGCTCGCTGAAATACTTCCACAAGTAGCCTCCTACGACAGCTCCCACGGCGGTCCCGGCTACCAGCGTCAGGTCGAACAATCCAATGATACGAGCGCGCAAGGTAGGACGACCAACGGTAGCTTCGGAGATGTAGCCCAGGGTCGCCGGTACCGAACTGCCGGTGGAGAGCCCGGCCAATAAGCGAGTGAATACCAACAACCAGATGACCATCGTCAACGAAGTAATCTGAACGGCGATGGCGCCCAGCACCGGACCGAGGATTATGAAGACCTTGCGGCCGTAGCGATCGCTCATCGCTCCCAGAACCAGGGCGCCAAGCAGCTCGGTAACGAAAAAAGACGCCAGCACATAGCCTCGCGTGGTGTACGAGATGTAGTAATGCTTTTCGCTTATGACCTCCAGATAAGATTGAATCATCTGCGTCATGGTCTGAGCTGCAAGACGCAAGACGAGACTTCCCAGCAGAACGGCGATCAATGAGCGCATAAGCCGAGTGGCGATCCGCCTGCGTAATGAAGGGGACTTGCGCTGCCTCGATTTGAAGGATGTGGAAGCGGAACTCGAATCAACTGATGTGGATGGCTCAACGGAAACAAGAGGATTGCCGGCCGCTGTTCGATGCTCTACGGGCGAGTTCACTTCATTCCCTTCGCCGGAACTGGGCATCCGCGACTCCAAGCGCGGGAGGAGCTTTGTGCAGGCGGTGGTCCTGTCACGCTCCGCCCACGACCGGGCGGACGGCGACGGGACTACAACTACTGGATGTAAACCTTGGTCATCTTGACCGGAGTCACCGGCCGGTTCATCGTCTGTGGCCCGGTGTTTGGCGCGGCCGCGATCTTGTCCACAACTTCGATTCCCTCAATGACCCGGCCAAAAACAGTGTAGTTCGGTGGAAGCGCGTAGTTCTGGTGCATGATGAAGAATTGACTCGATGCCGTCTCCGGCCTTCCCTTGTTAGCCATCGCCACGTCGCCGCGCTTGTAGCCGCCCTGATACAGAGGCGAGTTCAGATTGATCTCGTTGGGAAGCACGCCGCCGGACGCGGTTTGCCCACCCGTGCCGCTTCCAGTCGGATCTCCGCCCTGAATCATGAATCCGCTGATCACCCTGTGAAAGATGACGCCGTTGTAGAAACCCCGCTGGGCAAGCTGCTGGAAATTCTCGGCCGTCTTTGGAGCCTCGTTCTCGAGCAGCTCAACCTTGACCGTGCCCAGGTCGGTCTCGATCACAGCGACAGGGTTCTTCTGGTTTGGATTGCGAGCAGCAGCCGGAGCGGCGGGCTTCGGTTGCTCCGGTGTGCTTGTGCCGCAACCGGCAAGCACTATGCTGGCGATGAACACGACGAGAATGATCGCCGCCTTGAGGATCGAAGCTGCACAAGCCTTCTTCATCACCTACGTCCTCCATGCAGAAGCGGCGAGCGATAGGAGCAAGCTGCGAACTCGCTCGCGCCTCCTCGCTCGCCGCTTGAATTCGTTGGTCCGTTGCCGGAGACAATCAAGCGCCAAAGCCTTTACTTTGCGCCCGGATGGTCTTTCTTGTACTTCTCAATGCAGTGGTCGCAGCAGAAGTAGACCTTGCGGCCTTCGAACTCCAGGGATTTCGTCTTGTCGATCGGCTCCCCGGATACCGGGCACACTGTGTTGATCGCAATCAACTCGCGCTCTTCCTTGGACATCTTTGCTACGAACGTTTCTGCGTTCTTGTTGAACTCATTCACGCAGCCTTCGCAACAAAGGTAAACGTACTGACCCTTGTATTCGGCGCGGTACTTCTCGCTGACCGGGCCTCCGCTAACAGGGCAAAGTTTATTGGTGACTGGTTTCTTGTCAGCGCCATCGGCCGCCGCGCTAACCGCGACTGCGCCCGCCACCAGCATCAGCAAAAAGAACGCAACTGTTATCCTACGCATAATGCTTCTGTCACTCCTTGGCGTTGTTGATCGGCTGAGCTTCAGCCAAGCTCGGATTATACAGACTGGCTCGAGGTCGCGCAAAGGCGGCGGAGAACGGCGTAGAACTGGGCCTGCGATCAGAACCTGGACTTGGATTGCAATCCGTCGGATCATAAACCTATCTTGACACCAAGCCTGCTACCGGCACTTGAGTCTCTCGCTGCCTTTCCCAACCCCGTCAGGGGTTGAATGTTTGTAGTATCCGACGCCAGAAGGTCAGCTCCGGCCGCATTGTGAGGCCTCAACACAATCGGAGCATTAGAAACTCGGCCGGAAGGCGAGATTGTGGCTTGTGTCTACAAACATTCAACCCCTGACGGGGTTGGAAACGTTATCGGGCGATCTGGGATCGTTAGAAGGGGTGCATGTCTACATACACTAGTCAGACGGATTGCATTCGGGTCCTACCTCTCATCACAATCGAGAACGGACTTGATTCCAATGTTTTCTCCGCGTAACCTCGGCGCTCCGCGGTTAGTTTGCGTCGAAACCTGCTATCCGCCGAGAGGCGCAGGGACAAACGGAGTCCGCCGGGAAAACCAGAGACGCGTCAATGTAAGTACATTTCAAGCACGCGGTTTTGAAGTTGCGGATCGTAGATGACTGAGACGACGTCGCCTTCATTCAATTCCGCGGCGGTAATGGTCTCGTCGTCGTGAGAGTCGTCGGAGAGCAAGCCAAGCAAGTCGGCGCCGCTCTCCCGAGCGACGGCATTGCCTACCAGGTCGTTGTCGCGCGCAAGCACGATCACTTCTGGAAACGCCTTTGCCGGTCTGACGGTGATGAGCAGCGAGCCTTTCGCCGGAGCCGTTATCTTCACGACTTCACCCCGCACTGCACAAAGCTGTCTGACGCCGCCGGGTCGTTGCTGCCCAGGCGAAGCCGGCGCGCCCTGCTGAGAACGAGCCGTTCCGATGACGGTCAAACAAAGGATCAGTACCAGGGCAATTACTTGCATTGCGGTTGTGACCTTGCAGCTTGGGAGAGCGCAAACAATCCTGGTCGGGGAGGAGATGCGAGAACAGCAGTATGCTACTACTCGGAGGGAACGCCTTCAAGGTCGATGATG
>DATMCM010000085.1:0-2961 GCA_035558335.1 Blastocatellia bacterium
TGCGTGCCTCGCTCGGCATTCGGATCATCGATGTCGCCTGTCGATCGCTCACGCGAGGTCGTTCCGGAAGACCGAGAAGGATTTTGTTGGCTGCCGCCGTCGCGCGAAGCGCCGGCGCTCGGTTGATCGTCGCGAGTCGAAGGCTGGGGCGGGCGGCGAGCCGGTTTTTGATTGCTCTTGGATTCCGAGTTGCCTGCGAGCGGCGGACGATCGAAGGGTGGCGCATCGCGGCGGGGTTTCGATTGCGAACCTCCTGAGTCGTCCTTTTGAGAAGACTGGTCGGCGTCCCGTTGCTGGGAGCCAGTCGGCGACTTCCCCTTTGCGCCCCCTGACTTTGACGGCTTTTCCGAAGTCTGCGTATCCGACTGCGATTGGCTCGAATCGTCCTGTTGAGACTTGTCCGCCTGAGCCGAGTCTTTAGTTGAACTGTTTGACCCGTCGTTCTTCCCACGCCGTGCCTGCGTCTCGGCGCCGGATTGTTGCAAGCCGAAGGCGTCTGAAGGAGGTAGGAGCGAGACAACGAAAAGCGCAATCAGAACAACAGTGAGGAGCGAGCGGGGGGTTGAACTGCTCATACTGAAAACTCCCGGTGTCGTAGTTCTAAGTGGGTTGGGTGCCCTTGCGCATTGGTCAAAGGAGACAAGCGGACGGGCTCGTCGCTTCGATCCACCGTGTTGGATGATGAAAGTTGCCCGCGAGTAGCCCGGGGCTTAGAAGTTTTCAAAAAAAGTGGGTTTCGGGCGTCGGTCAGGGACGGCCTCAACCGTTGCTAACAACGCGCATCGTCCTGCGAGCGCTTCGGATAGCGATTACACACCGGTGTATAGCGTCGTATCGTCCACGAAGCAAAGGACGTTGCCCCAAGGGTCTTCGCAGTAAAACGACCGCTCGCCCCACGGGCGCACGACGATATCCCCAGCGCCCTCGTCGTGGACCTGATCCCGGGACAGGCAGCCCAGCTCGCGGGCTCTCTCGTGCACCTTCTCCAGGTCCGCCACTGCAAAGTAGATGTAGTCGACGTTGGGCCTGGGTGTGATGCCGCCAGGAGTCGGATCCAATATCGCCAGGATGACCGGGCCGCAGTCGAAGTACGCCCGGGAACCCCTTAGCGCTCTTCCTTCGATCCCGAGCAGCTTCGAGTAAAACCCGATCGCTTTGTTCAGGTCGGACACCTGAACGACTACCCGAAATAGCCTTGGAACGTCAGCCATCGATCGCTCCGTCTCGCAGCAAAAGCGCCCTCGAGCGGCCACCGGTCGGATCTGCCCTCTCTGTCACTTCTGCATTTGCTTGATGTCTTCAAGCAAGGTCTGCTCGTGGCCTTGCGGATTCACTTTTTCGTAGACCTTACGAAGCACGCCCTTCGGGTCAACCACAAAACTGGTTCGGTCCCAATACATCATGCCCTTGTATTCGCTTTGCCCGACGCCGCAGGCTTTCAACAAGTCGGCATTAGTGTCTGCCAGCAGGTCTATGGTGAAGCCGAACTTGTTACAGAAGCTCTTGTGCGAATCGACATCATCCTGGCTTACCCCGACCACGTTGATCCCGGCGTTGTCGAAATCCGACTTGGTGGCGGTGAAGGACTTACCCTGAATCGTGCACCCGGGCGTGTCGTCTTTGGGGTAGAAATAAACCACGAGCCAGTTGCCGGCGAAGTCAGCAAGCTTGACGGTTTTGCCATCCTGGTTCGGAAGAGAGAAATCCGGAAACGGTTTGCCTGTCTCAAGCATTGTTCAAACTTTCCTTTCGTCGCGATCGGTGAATCTCGCAGCAACGCGTTCGAAGCCGCCACCGACTGTCGTCTTGGATTGGGTCCAGAGAAGTCTATCACGTCGAGTATGCCAAGCGCGCCTCCTTAGGTACAGAACGAGTGCTTGCCAACTCAGCGCGTGAAAGTGCGCAAGGCCAAGCGGTTGCCTATCGATAGAACGCGGGCGATCGCGGCGACCTGGCCGCGTAGCGGTTGCCTCTCGATAGAACACGGGCGATCGCAGAGGACCGGGCCGCGTAGCGGTTACCTATCGATAGAACACAGGCGATTCGATCGGGCCGTGTACCGGCTACCTATCGATAGATTCGCAGGCCGAGAAAGGTAACCGCTACGCGGCCCGGTCCCCCATCAATCGCACGTGTTCTATCGAGAGGTAACCGCTACGCGGCCCGGTCGCCCGCAATCGCACGTGTTCTATCGATAGGTACCCGCTACGCGGCCCGGAGCCAAACCGACGTTATTGGTTGGTCAATGCCTCATAACGTTTCGTCATTTCCTCAGCGGACAACGCCTCCTTTCGAGTTGAGACATACCAAACGTGTCCAAACGGGTCTGCTAGTTTTCCTGACCGGTCGCCGTAGAACTCATCTTTCACCGGGCGAAGCGCCGTTGCTCCTTCAGCCACAGCTCGAGTGAAGACCTCGTCTACGTTATCGACATACAGGTGGATACCTACCGTCGTGCCTCCACGCGACTGCGGACCGAGCGCGTCCAGCTCCGGATACTCATCTGACATCATGATTGGCGAACCGTTGATCATGATTTCAGCATGTCCAACCTTTCCTCCAGGCTCCGCAAGTCGCATCGTTTCGATGGCTCCGAATGCCTTCTTGTAAAACTCGATTGCGCTGGCCGCGTCCTTGACGGTGAGGTATGGAGTCATGGCTGGTTGCGGCACCGGTGCGGGTTTGCTTGTCATTAGTCTCTCCTTCAATGGTGAAACAGGTCCTGCGGATTGGGCGTTTGGCCAACTCGTGACCTGATGAGTTACTAGCCGTCAGCGTTTGCTCGCCATGCGGCGCTGAATTTCTTCTGGCGACACGTCCTCGATGTGAGTCGCGATGTACCAGACGTGTCCAAAAGGATCGGTCAGTCCTCCGCTCCTGTCACCGTAGAACTGATCCTGAACCGGCAAAAGCTCTTTAGCACCTGCGGCTATCGCGCGGTTGAACACAGCGTCAACATCC
>DATMCM010000086.1:0-12084 GCA_035558335.1 Blastocatellia bacterium
TGACATCGTTGATAGCGACAGGCGCGAGCGTAGTGTTCCAGTTGGCGCCGGTGTCCCAGTTGGTGCTCGTACCGCCAGCCCAGGTGATGGTCAAGTCAATCAGAGTGACAGTTGGATCGGGTGGCGGCGGCGAAGCAACCGTATCCGGATCATCGGTTAACACATTCGCGATGCCTGTTGCCGAGACCGTGCCTTGAGTGCTGACCTGTGCCGCTCCCGGCGGGTTATTGACCGTGACCGCGAACTTGATGGTGACGCTCTTTCCGGCTGGCAACGCGCCGATGTTCTGAGTGACTGTTGTTTGAGGAACGTTCGGTGATGTCTTCTGAGCCGCAGCATAGCTCGCAGGGATTGCGTTCTCATTCATCGTATTGCCTGGCCTGAATGAAGCAAACGCAATAGAGCTATTGTTGACGAAACTGTCATTCATGTTGAAGACGGCGTAGCTCGGCCTGATTGCCTCTCTTTCGCTCGTTGGTTGTTTCTCGCTGTTGGTCACACTCGCGGAGTTGGGCCCCGACGATAAGGCCGCGGGCTCCGCCGGGTCAGGCGCGGCGATCGGCGGCACCGGGTCATCGTTGCGGATCGTAGTCGTAGCCGTGCTCGGAGAGGCAACCGTATAGCCGGCTCCCGCCGCCACGGTCAGTATAGCCGTCTCATCGCTCTCCGCGTTGGCATCAACCGTTGGATCGATGGTCACCTTAACCAGATCGGTAGCAGCGGGGAAAGTCACGGTGCCGGTTGTAGTCGTAAAAGTGGCTGCCCCCGACTGCGAGTAATCGGTGCCGAATGTGGCCGTACCACTCACGTTGAAGTTTACTGTCAGCCCGGCTGAGGTATCTCCGTAGCGCAGGAATGTGTAGGTAATGTTATTCGCTCCGTCTTCAAGTACGGAGATCGGTGCGGGACTGATTAGCCGAACCGTTTGTGCGGTTACCAGGTTGATAGCTGTTCCGAATGAGTCAACGGCAGGTGTGCCGACATTGTCATCTGCGACAACCGCTGCTATGGTCCCGGAGCCAGACCCCGCCTTCGACAGATTGATTGTCGAGTTGCTGCCTAGTTCTTGAATTTCGACATCGCTGAAATTCCCGGGGTCGCCGGCAGTGAAATCATTCTGCAAAGAGCCGGTGGGAGAGCCCGGGACGGCGGCAGCGGAAACGTCTCCAAGCACAAGATTGATCGTGTGGTTTTCAGTTCCCGAGCCGGAGCCAGAGAGCACCCAAAGCCCGGCGAAAGCCAGCGGGTCCGGCTGCGTTGTAATGTTTCCGGTAACCGTGGCGTTTAGAACGGCGGTGCCCCCGGTAAGCGGGTCGTTTGACTTAAGAAAGATGCCTTCCTCGTTATAGTGAAAGACCGTGTTATTCGTAATCGCTGTCGTGTGAGTGCCGGTGCCGAGAGCTGAGGCAAAAATACCGGTAAAAGCCGACCCGGAATTAACGACGCCGTTTTGACCGATCGTATTGCCGTTGACCGTGCCGCTCATCGAGCCGCCTGCGCCAGTGTCAGGGATACCCTTGGCGACCGCGATCCCATTGCTCGTATTGTGAATGGCCGAGACAGTGTCGGCTATGACAGTGTTGTTGGAAACATCGTAAGTGACATTTCCGGTGCTGGTGCTGAAGACTATTACGCTGGAGGATGCGCCCGCCTGGTTCACATGGTTGTTGCTGACGTTATTGCTCTTGAACACGACATCCATATTGGATGTGTTATGAGCGATTGCATCGAACGGATCTCCTCCGGCGCTGGTGAACGTGCAGTTCGTCACCGTTAGGTTGGCCGTGGCAGAGTTATTCGTAACGATTTGGAAGGCGTCGCCGCCGTTGCCTGCTGCGGCATCGTGATTACCGCCGATGGTCGTGCTGTTCACCAGCAGTCTGTCCAGAGTCCCGCTGTTATTAAGGATCTTAATGACATACTCAAAGCCACCACTTATGTTGCAATTCGAAATGCTGGCGCTGCCATTAAGGCCGTCGAAGCTGATTGCCGCTTCGTCGGCAGCGCTGACGACGTTGCCACTGATGCCGCTGATTACCGAATTGTCGAACCTGAAGTTGGTGACACCAAGTCCGCGAATAGCGAAGTTATCGAAGTCATTCAGTTGCATCCAACTGAACTGCGCATTCGACGTGCTGTTGAGGTATATCCCGATGCCCTGGGTCGTGCTCAGATCCGCGCCGGTTTTGTGCTGAATGGTGCCGCCCGTTCCGGCCGAGCCAGTGCCCGTAACCGTTAATCCGCCAAGTGCGCCGGTTGTATCTAAGGTAATGCCGTTGCCTGCGCTGCCCGCGCCCGTTCCCGCAGTGATGTTGCGGAAAGTCAGACCAGTTGCGGCAATCGTGGTGCTGATAACCTTGAGCGCCTGGCCGGTGGTTGTAGTCAGTGTGTTTGCGGCTCCGGTGACGGTAATCGTGCCGCCTCCGGTTGCCGTGAAGGCGTCGTTTGTTGTCGTGCTCAGAACCACGCCACCGGTGAAATTCATCGTCGTGCCGCCGTTATTATTAAGGAAGATGCCCGTGCCGGTTCCGCTGACAGAACCCGATAAGGCAACCGTCCCGCCGTTCTTGTTTACGATGCTGACTTGGCGACCGCCTGAATTTGAGATGGGGCCCGAGAATGTGATCCCGGCATTTCCAGAGCTAACATCGAAGGCGTTGCCGGTTGCGCCGCTCAATGCGCCGTTGGCCAAAGTGATCGTTCCATTCAAGCCGACCAGGTTGACGTTCTTCGCCCCGCTGGTTGAAGTCAGTCCACCCAGAACGATGTTCACCGTCGGCGAACCTACGCCCGTAAGATCGAGTCCGGCTCCTGTGGTATTGATCGAAACGGTGCTGATGTTGAGAGTACCGACATTTGCGCCGGTGATTGCAACGCCACTGGTATTGCCGATGTTAAAACCAGCGAGGATGTTGTTGCCCGCCGGCGTGCCAAGCGTGACAGCGTTGCCCGTAGTGTTTTGAATTGTCGGGGTACTGCCGGCAACAATCAATGTAATGGCATTCACAACCAGGGCCACTCCCTGGCCGATCAGTTGCTGACCCGGATCGAGCGTGATGGCACCGTTCAGAGTGCTGGCGTTGAAATAGACGTAGATGATGTCGGTGGACTTGTCGGCGGATGTCGATATCGCGGCGGGATTACCCGAGGGCGTATTGCTGCGTCCGTCACCCGCTGCACCAGCCTGCAAGTACCAGACGCGACCGCTGAGATTGATCGTCACAGTCCCCGTGCTAGCCAACGTCGCGTCCACGCTGTTCTTGACCGTATAGGTGAACGTGTCATTGACTGACGCACCGTCCGCAATATTTGGCCGTCCCAACGGCGGCGTATACGTGAAGTGACCGTTAGCGGCGAGCGTCACTGTGCCGCCGAGCGTCGTTGGAGCAGCTGCGAGCGTGGTCAGCACTATCGTATCGGGCGCGCTGGAGATAGTGTCATTGGCCAGCACGCTGGGAAGCGCCCTGGCGCTCGTATCGAGAAAGGTGTTGCCGACCCAGTTATAAGTTTCGTTCGCGGCTACCGGGGACGCATGAACAGACCCAGCCACAAGCGTGGTGTTGGGGTCAATCACATCGTTGAATGCCACTGCTGCCGCGTCAGTCGTGCCGGTACTGTTGATAATGGCCGTGTAATTGATCGTAGAACCCGGTGAGACCTTCGTTGTATTCGGGGTTACGTTATCGGTCAGCGTTGCCGTTATTGTCACTGCCGAGGGGAGGTTTGGCCCTACGACAGCTTGTGCGCCCGGCGCTTGAGGGATTCGCGATTTCTTTTGAGCTTTTCCGGTCTGCGTCGAAGCTAGTCCGCCCATTTCCGAGGTTGATGTATTAGTCCTCGCAGGGTTAGTCGAGTTTGTTGAATTCATCGAAACTGACAGGGCAGGTATTAGAATTATCCCTCCCGCCATCAGCAGAATCAAAGCGATGATCTTGAATCTCGGATTGCGAAGATTGGATTTAGAGATCGACGGGTTCATGAGCTATTTCCTCCCTTGTTCTTGCGCTCGACTTGCAGGTTCCCTGACGACGACTGCCTCCGATTCGACGCGAGAGCCGCGCGTCTGCGAGCGAATCCTCGTCTGGGGCGACGTGTTAAATTATCCTGGCTGACCTTGGCTCGAAGCGCTTACTCTTCGAGACCGCTTGTCGGATTTGGACGCGATCAACGCAAATCAACTATCTACCTACCGAAAGATGTGCTCATTCTACTATGTCTCGCGATTTTTTCAACCAGATGGGTGCAGCGTGAGATTTCTCGCATATCCACACGCCCGAACGCGCGCAGTATTGTTTGGTGGCGGGGTGAGTGGCCGTTCCCTGAATGCGGCGACGGCAATAGCCCGTTAGTGGTCAGGCGACGCTGCCGAGCCGAGGAAACGTGTCTGAGGCTATGAGGGGATCCCGAATACAACATTTAGATAGCGGTTTCTACCGCGGAGGGTGGATGCGCTCCTGCAATTCTAAAATGAACGCGGGTCAGAACCGACATCAAAATCGAAACGTCGGGCGGTTCTCAACCAATCTCGAGATCCGCTAGTAACGGGAAGTGATCCGAGGCAGGGGCGACCGAGCCCGTTTCGTCACGAACCTGGCAACCTTTGAGGCAATCGCCGAATTGCGTCGGCAGGAAGATATAGTCGAAGCGTACGTGTGGATTCCACGTGGGGAAGGTGAATCCTTTTTCAAGAGGATGAACAGAGCGATAGCCATCTACATAGCCGGCATCCAGCATTATCTGGATTGTTTGCCATCGAATGTAACCACCGCTTAACCATACCAACGGTCGCAGGCGGAGGGGCAGGAGCCGGGTGTCGAGCAATTCCCCCGGAGCTAGTGTATTGAAGTCACCCAATATGACATGTACACCTAACTCCTGTTGCTTGATTCTCTGAAGTACAGCGCGTAGTTCTCGAACGCGTCGTCGCTCTGTCCAGTTGGAATGAATGGCACTAAGGTGGAGTCCGAAGACCTTAACCTCTGTCCCCTCCGGGACGATCTCTAAGAAGGCTCGCTTTGCTCCGGGGAGAAGGTGCCATTTGTGATGAGCGACCTCTCTTCGGCTTATGAAGCCAAGTGAATGGCCAGGTCGCGCAGCCCAGAAGGACATTCCTGTCGCCCGGGCAAGTCGCTCGACCACGCTCGGCTTCGTAGCTTCCTGCATGACGACCAAGTCGGGCGCAGCTTCCCGGATCACTGCAGCAAGTTGGTCCTCACGCCCGACGCCGCCATACCTTATGTTGTAGCTGAGTAGTCTCAAAGTCATTCAGTGTCTGTAATCTCAATCAGCGGGAGGTGCGGCTCGCCCAATAGCACCTCTCGAACATACGTAACGAAATCTCGCGTGGCCTGAATATTAACCGGGCGGCCAACCATCGCCTGAAGTTTCTTGCGCAGGGGCTCTAAATTAGGCGCGATGCCCGGGTCCATGTCTCCCAGCGGCTTGGAGTGAATCAAGGGAATGTAGAAACCATCCGAGTTAAAGAGTCCTATGACTTCATCACCGATGAGTGTGAGATCCAAATCGCTGGTCCGTGGTCCGTCGGAGTCGAAAGGCGCTCCATCGCTCCAACGAACACCAGTGATGGCACTGCCACGAAGGACTGCCCCAGTCTTTTTTGGGAGGTCCGCACGCAGCACGTCGCAGAATCGCTCGAAGCTATGGGGATCGCCTCCAAAGGCGAGTCGAATGACTCGATCGCGCATCTCCTTGTCGCTCATAACGGCTTCCTTTCCCAGGTCTTGTGACAATGAAGCGAATCTGGCTATCGCGTTATGTACGCTGCGCCTACAACAGACGCAAGCTACCCAACTGAGAGCAAAACAAAAGCCACTATTTCGCGCGAGGCAAACTGATTTCTCCTGCTCAGATTGAAAAACGACTCCTCCAGGAGTACAGTTGCCCAGCCTCTCGTGGTACCTATCCCAAGGACAATCACGTGGCCTCAGAGCTATTTCGCATTGCTGGATTATCCAGAGGTCGGAGCGAACCGGGATGTGCGAAGTGTTTCTGACGAGGATTCAGGTTTGCATCTTAGGGCGGCACTGAAGATCCTCCGCGAAGATCTTCCGGCCGATAAGGAACGGCGGGTCGTGTTGAACGGGAACGCTCCGGCAATCAACAATGCTCTCGCTTCTGATAGACGGTGTTTCTTACAAACTCGACGAGCAGCATAGGCGTATCTCGGATTAGCGTCGTGGTCAACTGGACGGCAGCGATTAAGAATTGAGGATAGCCACGGCAACGAGACTTGGGCCTTACGAAATCGTCTCGGCACTCGGCGCTGGCGGGATGGGTGAGGTGTGGCGCGCGCGGGATCCTCGATTGAACCGCGAAGTCGCCATCAAGGTCTTACCAGCTTCTTTTGCCAACGACCCAGACCGGTTGCAGCGATTCGAGCAGGAAGCCCGCGCTGCGTCCGCGCTGAATCATCCAAACATCGTCACGATTCACGAACTCGGCGAGGTCGAAGCCGGACGGTTCATCGTGATGGAACTGGTTGATGGACGTACTCTGCGCGCTTTGATTGACGAAGGAATCTCGCTCGACGTGCTGGCGCGACTGGGCGGGCAGATAGCCAGGGCAATGGGTGCGGCGCACGCGGCGGGCATTACACACCGTGACATCAAGCCTGAGAACATCATGGTGCGCGATGACGGCTACGTGAAGGTGCTCGACTTCGGGCTGGCGCGACTCGTGCCTACTGGAATGGACAGAGAGGCAGCCACCTTGCAATTTACGCAGCCGGGCACGCTCGTCGGAAGTGTTCGCTACATGTCCCCGGAGCAGGCCCGAAGCGAAAATGTGAGTCATCCTTCGGACATCTTCTCACTGGGAATGATCTTCTATGAGATGGCGACGGGCCGGCATCCGTTTGCGACAGATTCCATACTGGGCACGCTCAATGCCATAACCACTGAAGTACCGGTCGCCCCGTCACGCTTGAATCCTGAAATCCCTTCCGCGCTTGAAATCCTGATCCTGCAAGCGCTTCAGAAGGACGCCCGGCTGCGGCCCGCTGCGCCAGAAGTTGAGATTGCGCTGGCTGAAATCCTGGGGCACCGCCTCAGCGGAGAGAACCGTTCGACGGTCCTGCGCCCACGCACTGGTCATACGGTTGGCCGAGAGAAGGCACACGCCGAATTGCATGGAGCCCTCGCTTCAGCTTTCGCCGGTAAGGGACTGCTGATATGCGTGCCAGGCGAGCCCGGGATGGGCAAGACGACTCTTGTCGAAGACTTCCTCAGCGATCTGCGCGCCGGCAGCGAGGCATGTATCATCGCGCGCGGACGGTGCTCCGAGCGGCTGGCGGGGACTGAAGCATACCTTCCGTGGCTCGAAGCGCTTGACAGTCTGTTGCGCGGGACAGACGGGCGATCGCGGACGTCTCTATCGAGTGGCGAGTCCATTGTGCAAGTGACCAAGCGCCTTGCCCCGACCTGGTACGCGCAAGCGATGCCGCTTCAGCCGGATGATTCTTCGATGGAGCGATTGCAGGCGGAACGCGCCGCCTCACAAGAACGAATAAAGCGCGAATTCGGCGCGCTGTTGGAGGAGATTTCCGAACGGCGGCCGCTGGTGATTTTCATAGATGACCTCCACTGGGCAGATGTCTCAACGATTGATCTACTGGCTTATTTGGCAAGCAAATTCGCCTCGATGCGGGTGCTGATCATCGCGACTTATCGGCCATCCGACCTGCTGCTGGGAAAGCATCCATTTCTACAGGTCAAGCCGGATTTGCAGGCGCGGGGCGCGTGCCGCGAGATCGAGCTCGAGTTCTTGTCGCGCTCAGAGATCGAAAAGTATCTGGCGCTCGAATTCCCGGAGCATCGCTTCCCCGCGGAACTACCCGCGCTGATTTACTCCAAGACCGAAGGCAATCCGCTTTTTGTGGCCGACCTAGTCCGTTACTTGCGTGATCGCGAGGTGATAGCCGAGCAGGAGGGGAGATGGGTGCTCGCACAATCGCTGCCCAGCATTGAGAGAGACTTGCCGGAATCTGTGCGCGGAATGATTGAGCGCAAAATAGCGCAACTGAGCGAAGAAGATCGGCGCTTGCTGGTTGCCGCGAGCGTGCAGGGATATGAGTTCGATTCGACAATTGTTGCGAGAGCGCTGGAGCTGGACCCGGCTGATGTTGAAGAGCGCCTGGAGACTCTGGAACGAGTCTATGCGCTGGTTCGGTTCATCAATGAAAAGGAGTTTCCCGGGCACGTGCTGACCTTGCGATATCGGTTCGTCCACGTGCTGTATCAGAACGCGCTGTACGCTTCGCTCAGGCCAACGCGAAGAGTCCAGTTGAGCAGGACGGTCGCCGAAGCGCTGCTCGGGTGTTACGGGAAACAGAGCACAGCGGTAGCTTGGGAGCTGGCGTTTCTGTTCGAGGCCGCGCGGGATTGGTCACGAGCTTCCGACTTTTACCTTGTGGCAGCGAATAACGCATCAGAAGTATTCGCTCTTCAGGAAGCCGGCGCGCTGGCGCAGCGCGGTCTGGACATGCTGCGGCGGCTGGCGGAAACGACTGAGTGCGCAACGCAGGAGCTCAAACTGCAGACGATGCTGGGGCAATCTCTGATGGTCGCCAAAGGGTACGCCTTGCCGGAAGTCGAGCGCGCTTTCATTCGAGCACGTGAGCTTA
Organism: Blastocatellia bacterium; assembly: GCA_035558335.1. Lineage (GTDB taxonomy): Bacteria > Acidobacteriota > Blastocatellia > UBA7656 > UBA7656 > Onstottus_B. The sequence continues at coordinate 8,642 of DATMCM010000086.1, forward strand.
GCGTGCAACTGAATGAACTCCCGCAACTCTTCCGCGCGCAGTTCAGCCTGGCAATAGTTTATGTTGTGCGCGCCGCGTACCAACGCTCTTTGGACCATGGCGAACAATGCCTTCGCCTCGCTGAAGAGTGTGGGAACCAGACCATGCTCATGCAATCTCACTGGGTGATAGCGCTTGGCCAATGTTACATGGGTCGGTTCGCCGCGGCACGGGATCATTTCGAGCAAACCATTGCCATTCACGATACCGCTGGCATCAACTCTGCAGCTTCGATGTACGGTGCTGTGCTCAGCCGAGCGCATCTGGCTCGCATCCTTCTTTATCTGGGCTATCCGGACCAATCGCGACAGGTGATGAATGTTGCTATCGTCAAAGCTGAGCGGTTGCGCGTTCCGGTCGCGGCCGCCAACACGCTGGCGCTCGCTGCTTACCTGGAAGCGTTTCATCGGAACGGACAGGCGGCACTGGAACTTGCCGCAGCGACGGCCCGGCACGCCGACGAGCATGGGCTGCCATATTACGCAGCCGTAGCAACGCTGACCCGCGGGTGGGCGCTTGCCATGCTGGGTCAGGAAGAAGAAGGAATTGGTCTGATTCGCCAGGGTCTGGCAGGGTCTCTGGCAATCGGAACCCGACAGCAGCACGGCTACTTCCTGGGTCTGCTTGGTGAAGCTCTGAACCACGCCGGTTGGGTTGAAAGTGGGCTAGAGACGCTCAGAGAAGCGCTCGAAGTTGCTCAGCAAACCAACGAGCCCTTTTACGAGGCTGAGCTTAACAGACTAAAAGGAGATGCGCTGGTGACAGCGGGAATCGCTTCGTTCTCAGAGGCTGAATCGTGCTTTCACCGGGCCATCGAGATTGCGAGACAACAGCAAGCGAAGTCATTTGAGTTGCGCGCGGTCATGAGCCTTGCACGCTTGTGGAAGCAGCAAGGCAAGTGTGAAGATGCCCGATTGTTGCTCGCAGACATTTACTCTTGGTTCACTGAAGGGTTCGACACCGCTGATATGAAAGACGCCAGGGATTTGCTTCATGAAGTGAACGGGAAAACGCTGCTGGTGACTCCGACTCCGAAGACAAGCTGATCGAGCCTCCCTCTGTTCTGTCCTTTCTAGCTTTGAAGAAAGACCCGCCTCGCCCAAACCGCTACGGCCGGCAACTATTAACCGAGCGCTTGCGTGCCTCAAGATTTTGCTAAAACCATAACGAAGACTGCCTCGACACTTCCTGACAAGAATCAGTAAGTCCAACATACCTGTTAGTTCTGACGATATCTTCTGTTAGTTCTGACAGTTTCGCGTCATTAGCATCGCGAATACAATTTTCATCGCGGCAAGACCACCGTGATCTGCCAGTGAGTATAAAACGAAGTGCCAAGTACAAAGTTTAGGAGCAGACGCACCTGAAACCGGAAGTATGCGAATTCGTTGAATCCGAACTGAGCGGTTCGCGTCTGGTCTGAATCTAGATCAAAGGGAGGAGACGCGCCATGTCCGAAAAAGAAAATGAGACATTTGACGACGCTGTTCGCTCGGCAGAGCAACCGCGCGAAGCCGTTCGGGAAGATCCGCTAGCCGATACAAGCCAGTTTATCTCGAAGGCTATCCCACCCGGAGTTGACCGCCGGACTTTCCTGATGCGAAGCGCTGTTGTCGGTGCTGCAGTAGTGATCACCGGCAACCATATGTCCGCTCAGGAGAAGACCCAGAGGTCGTCCGCGGCGCCCCCTCTTTCCGCGGACCTTGACGTCGTAAAAAAGGAAAAAGGGCCCGTTTTGACGACCGTGGATGAGTTCTACAAGGTAGGGCCCGGCCCGTCTAGCTCGCATACGATCGGCCCGATGCGTATCACCTACGATTTTTATCAAAGAGCAACGAAACTGCCCGCGGCAGAGCTGGCCAAGGCAACGGCTTTGAAAGTTCACCTTTTCGGAAGCCTCAGCGCTACCGGTAAGGGCCACGGCACAGAACGGGCAGCGTTAGCGGGACTCGTAGGAAAAGAGCCGGCAACTGTAGACCCGTTGTTTCTCGACAGCCTGCGAGACAAGCCCGATCAGGTGTTCCAGGTGAAGCTCGGCAGCAAATCTATCGACGTGAGCTTGAAGGACATCATTTACGACGCTACCAAGGGCGATTTCAAGCATCCGAATACGATGACTGCCAAGCTTTTTGCCGGAAATGATGTGTTGCTTGAGCAGGAGTACTACTCAGTCGGCGGCGGATTCATTGAATGGAAAGGCTATACCCCGCCGAAGAAGAACCCCCCGAAGTACCCTTTTGCGACGATGAAAGAGCTTCGCGCTCACGCCGACAATAACAAGATCTCGATCGCAAAGGTAATGCTTGCCAACGAGATGTCGATCGCGGGCAGGTCGGAAGAGGAGGTTTATGCCTTCATCGACAAGATCATCAACGCAATGGTCGCGACGGTAAAGTCGGGGTTGTCGATGTCAGAGGATGATGTGCTGCCCGGCCCGATCAAACTGCACAGCAAGGCAGCGACAGTTTACAAGCGCGCCATGGATGAACCGTATCAGGCCGATAAAGGCATAGGAGCGCTTTCGGCATATGCTCTGGCGGCTTCCGAAGAGAACGGACGCGGCCACCTCGTTATTACTGCGCCGACAGGCGGTTCCGCCGGTGTTATGCCGGCTCTGGTCTATGGGCTCGGTGAGGGTGGGCGGAAGCTCCCGCTGCAGAAGATCCGTGAGGGTATGCTCGCCGCCGCGGCGGTCGGCTATCTCTGTAAGCACCACGCGACTTTGTCGGCAGCCGAGGGCGGTTGCCAGGCGGAGATCGGCGTGGCGTCCTCGATGGCTGCCGCATTGGTCGCCACCGCGCACGATGCGGAATCGCGGGTGGTCGAGAATGCCGCGGAATCGGCATTAGAGCATCATCTGGGCATGACATGCGACCCGGTCGCCGGGTACGTGCAGGTCCCGTGCATCGAGCGCTGCGCATTCGGTGCGGTAAAGGCTTGGACGGCCTACGCGATCGCCAGCAACGAGATCGCGTCCAGACACCGCGTCGATTTCGACGCGACCGTGCAGGCCCTGGCCCAGACCGCAAAAGACATGAACAGCAAGTACAAGGAAACCAGCGAGGCAGGTCTGGCCCTTTCCGTAACGCTCTGCTGATCGAACGGGGCTTCGATGGAACTAGAGGTGCCGTCGTTCTCCCCGTGCAATTCATCTAGAATGTCCGACGCCGACGCCTAAATTGGAGTCTCGGGGCGACTCACGACGATTGTTTACGGGAAGCGCCTCAAGGCTTGTTCAACCGCAGCTTCTAAGTGTTCAAGGTAAGGTGGCAGATGCGCAAATCTAGGGTCGCCATGGACGACCTCTAGAGGGAGGTTTAACATGATGGCGCACCGCGCATCCATCAAACTCACAGTTGCAATGGCGTTGACGGCAGTGACATTGCTCACAACTTCCGCCAGTG
>DATMCM010000087.1:0-27865 GCA_035558335.1 Blastocatellia bacterium
AGCACGCGCTCGAATGTATCGAAGCCGACGACAAAGTGCAAATCCGTTCCCGGCGCCCACACGCGCTCCAAAGCTTCGATCATATCGACGTAGAACGCGTGCGACGACAAGCCGATCGAGAGCCACGGATCATTCTCAACCGCAAGCATCAGCATCGTAAGGCGATCTTCGAGCGAGCATTCGTACCCGGTCTTGTCGGCGTTGCTGAGGCCGACGAGCGCGAGAGTTTCATCCAAAGAGAACGCTCGAGCTGCGCGGTGCATCAATTCAAGATGAGCGACAGTTACTGGATTGAAGGACGCCGCAAGAACTCCCAGACGCGGGCCGGCTGGCGGTGCTCCGGTGAGTACTTCAACGCGCGGCTCGGCCGATGCTTCGATCCGCTGGATGACTTCTTTGAGAAGGGACGATTCCATCTCGTGAGTGCTGCCGCGGTCACTATGTTAGCCGCAAGACCTCTCCCAGCGACACAATCACAGCCGCATACACGCCGGCCAGCGCATCATCGCTCATCACGCCAAACCCGGCTGGTAGGTTTTCGAGTTTGCGGATCGGATACGGTTTGAAGATGTCAAACAGCCGAAACAAAACAAAGGCCGCTATCACTCCCACGACGGAAGGCGAAGCCGCAAGGGGTGTGAGGGCGATCAGCTGACCGCTGACTTCATCAATCACTACCTGACTCGGATCTTTGACCCCGGATATCTCGCAAGCTCTAGTCGATGCCCACACGCCAACGCCGAATAACAGCAGGTTGAGAACCATGAGAAGGATGAAGCACGACGTCGTTGAGAAAGTGAGTCTGCTCGTGACAGCGCTGAACGCAAGGAAGACGGCTACGCCTTCAAGCGCGCCAAACGTGCCCGGCCCGACGGGAGCAGAACCCGCCCCGAAGCCCGTCGCCAGCGCATAAGCGAAGCGATCAAGCGCGCCGACTTTCTCTTTGTTCATGATTGCCAGACGAGTCATTTAGGCGGGAACTTGTACGGGCGGACCCTCCGCGGCCGCCCCTTCTCGAAATGCTCTGGTTCTAACGCGCTCTGAGGGGCGGCGCGTAGGACCGCCCGGACAGGGCTCCTTCGCTAGACGATGCGTCCGACCACATCGTAGTCTTGCGCCGCAGTTATCTCGACGGTAACGAAATCGCCGGGCCGCGGGTTGACACCGTCCGGCGCGTCGTTGATTAAAACGGAACCGTCGATTTCAGGTGCTTGAGTTTCCATGCGGCCTTCAAGCAACAAGTCGCTCTCCTTCGAGGTGCCTTCTAGCAAGACCCTTACCCGTCCGCCGATCAGCTTGCGATTCTTCCGCCGCGAGATTCGCAACTGCTCTTTCATCAGTCGTTCGCCCCGCCGCGCAGCAATCGCCGGATCAACTTTGCCATCAAGCTCAAACGCCGCCGCGTTCTCTTCGTCTGAATAAGTAAACACCCCCACGCGGTCGAACTCAGCGGTCTTCACGAACTCGACCAACTCGTCAAAGTCTTCCTCGCGCTCGCCCGGAAAGCCGGCTATGAAGGTTGTGCGAATTGCGACTCCGGGCACGCGCCCGCGTATCCGCTCGATCAGCCGCTCATAAGACTCGCGGTTGCCGCCACGCCGCATTCGTTGAAGCACTCGACGGCTCGCGTGTTGAAGCGGGATGTCAAAGTACTTGCAGACGTTCGGCCGCGCGGCCATCACTCGCAGCAACTCATCGGTGATCGCCGTCGGATAACAATACATGAACCGCACCCATTCGACGCCAGGGACATCGGCGATCGAATCGACAAGCCGCGCCAATCCGTCTGCGAGCGCGAGGTCCGAGCCGTAGGTCGTTGTGTCCTGCGAGATCAGCACGAACTCTTTCACCCCTTGCGCGGTGAGTATTTCGACTTCGCGAATGATCGATTCAGGCGAGCGAGAGCGAAACACGCCTCGTAACTTCGGGATGATGCAAAATGCACAGGTGTGATCGCAGCCTTCGGCGATCTTTACGTAAGACGTGTACGGCGCAGTCGCTCGCAAGCGAGGAGTCGTCTCATCGTAGAGGTAAAGTTCCGGCACGGAGGCGCCGTCACTGTAGACCGGAAGCGAGCGCCGGCCGTTCGGCTCGACTACCGATTCGATCTCTTTGAGTTGATTAACACCGATCACGGCGTCGATCTCGGGAATCTCGAGCCGAAGCTCATCGCGATAGCGTTCTACCAGACAGCCTGCAACGACGAGACGCTTAAGACTCCCGGTCTGCTTGAGTTGAGCCATCTCGAGAATCGTGTTCACCGATTCCTGGCGCGCGGAGTCGATAAACCCGCAGGTGTTCACGACCAGCACTTCTGCCGCTTGAGCGTCAGTCGTCATCTCGTAGCCCTGTCGCGCGAGCATACCCATCATTACCTCGCTATCTACGAGGTTCTTGGGACAGCCAAGACTTACCATCGCTACTTTCTTATTCTCAGACACTCTCAGTCATCTCCACACGCCGATGAGCAAACAGGAATGTTACCGGATGAGGGCCGTTATTACTAGCTGAAGGATGTTCGAGTTTCAAGCTTTAGCTTGCCCGGTTCAAGACTTTCCATGTGGAGGTGGACTCTGAACTTCCCTTCCGAATTGCGAACGGGTCGCTGCCTACCTGAGTGCCTGATAACTGGTACGGCTGGAACGGATGATTGCTCCGGGCTTCTTGCATTCGATGCGGATTTGATGAACTCGCCCGTCGCGCCGGTTCTTGTCCGGAGGGTAAAAAGCGAGCGTATAGCTGGACCGAATCTCCTCGGCGATTGCCTTGAAAACGGGTGTGAAGTCCTTAGTGTCGGCTGACAAATCGGACCCTCCGGTGAGCGGCACAATCCGAGACACGTCTAACAAAGTCATGCTGCGTTGGTTGCCGCCCAGCCCCGGCATGTACGAAGGCAGCGTGATCGAATAAACGGTAACCTCGGCGTCGTTAGCGCGCCGAATCAGGTCCTGTTGATCGGTGGTGTCCACGTTGTCGAACCCGTCCGTTATCACGATTACCACACGACGCAGCCTCCGTCCGCCGCGATAGCGCGGGGCCCGCTTGAGCATCGACACCGCTCGATCGATCGTAGCGAACAACCTGGTCGAGCCTTCCACCTGGCCGATCCGCTTGAAGCTCTGGCTGAGTTTCGTCGCGTCACTGGTGAAGTCTTGAAGCACTCGAATGTCGTTATTAAAAGCGATAACCGCGAACAGCGACTCCGGCCTTACCAGCCTTGTAAAGCTGGACATCGCGTCGCGCTGCTTGGCTATTTCTTCGGGCTTGATGCTCCCTGAAGTGTCGAGCGCGAAAACCACGGCGAGCGAACGGGTCAGCGCAGCTTCCTCGCTTGCTTCGAAGAAATCGAGCTTTCGTGGCTCGTTGTCCTCGTACACCACGAAGTCCTCGGCGTTGAGCTTGCGAAGAAAATTGCCATCCTTGTCAGTCACCGTGACGTCGATGGCTACCAGATCGGTTTGAAGCCTGATCGGCTGGTCGACTTGTTGCGCCCGAATTGGCGCGAGCAAGAGGATTGCAATGATTATCGCCGCTGCGACTGGTGCGCGAGCAATGGGTTGGACTGCTGAGTTCAAGACCTTGACTCCGAAGGGTTCGCGCTCGACTGGGAGAGTCAGCGAGCGCACACAAAAGGCTAGCACGAGCAAGTCCGAGAGTCTAAGAGTCTGGAGAGTCTGGGGAGTCTTGAGAGAGTCTGGGGAGTCTGGAGAGTCTGGAGAGTCTGGGGAGTCTTGAGAGTCTGGGGAGTCCTGACTCGTTCGCTGACTTGTTCACTCACATGCTAGACTGGACCGCTCTATTCCAGGAGGTGATCACGTGCCGGTCAGCGAGAGATTGCTTTCGATACTTGCCTGCCCCGTCTGCAAAGTCAAAGTCGAGTTGAAAGCGGACGGCAGCGGCTTAAAGTGCACCGAGTGCAAGCGGGTTTATCCGATACGCGACGACATCCCGGTGATGCTTGTCGACGAGGCAGCGATTGAAGAGTGACTCGAAGGTCACCAGACTCGCCGGGCACAGGCCCGTTGATCGATTGGCGGCAGGTGCGCCGCGTGCTGCTCGTTCGGCTGCGCTCGATCGGCGATACCGTGCTGATGACCCCGTGCCTACAGGCGCTGAGCCAGTGGAAGCCCGACATTGAGATAGACGTCGTAACAGAACCATTGGCCGCGCCGGTTCTTCAAGGTCACCTGCAGGTAGACCACCTTTTTGTTACCGATAAGTCGGTCGCTTCAAGATTTGGGTTCGTGCCACGACTGCGCCGCCGATGTTTTGACCTGGCGTTCAATCTACACGGTGGCACAACAGCGATGATGCTGACGGCATTGTCCGGCGCAAGGCACACCGTTGGATATCAAGGGCAGGCCGGTTCATGGTTGTTAACCAACCGAGCGCCTTCGCCCGCCCTCATATTCGGCCGCGAGCGCATTCACAGCGTCGAACAGCAGCTCGCGCTGTTGAAGTGGGCGGGGATTTCGTTGCCGGACTCGCCACGATTGAGCATCGGCACAGATCCAGACGCTGCCGCGAGCGTGCGAGCAAGATTGGTCCGGTCCGGTATCCCGGCGTCAACACTTTCTTCGGTTCGGCTAGCTGTTATCGCTCCGGGCGCGGCCTTCGATTCAAAACGCTGGGCCAGTCGAGGATTCACGGCGGTCATAGATCATCTTAAGAGCAGATGGCGGCTCGACAGTCTGGTCATCGCCGGTCCGGGCCAGGAACCAATCGCAACCGATGTTGCCCGATCCTCCTCTGCAAATCCCCGCTTGTTTCTGAAGATCAGCCTTGCGGAGTTGACCGCGCTTGTCGGAAGCTTCGGCTGCATCTTCGTGGGCAATGACAGCGGCCCAATGCACATAGCCGCGGCTGTGGGTTGCCCGATTGTGGCCGTTTTCGGGTCCTCGAATCCGGATGTATGGCACCCGTGGACGGAGACGCCTTATCGCTTGCTCGGCGGAGAGCGCGGTGTTCCGGACAGCAGCGTGCGCGGAGCGATCGACCGCGTTGAACTCGAACAAGTGATCGCGGCGGTCGATGACGTGTTGGAATCGGCCGCTACAAGGGCCACTTCCCTGGAAACATTATGAACACACTTAGCCGCCAACGCGCTCAAACGCTGGCTTCGGCTTTCGACGCCAAGCGAATCGTGGTGCTTGGCGATTTGATGCTGGACGAGTTTATCTGGGGTCGAGTGCGCCGCATCTCGCCCGAAGCTCCGGTGCCGGTTGTCGAAGTCGAACGGCAGACGCTCGCTCTTGGAGGCGCTGGCAACGTCGTATCGAACCTTGTCGCGCTCGGAGCTAAGCCCTCGCCGCTCGGGGTTGTTGGCGAAGACGGAGACGCTGAGCGTTTGCGCTATGCGTTTCGGAACTTGCAAGTCGGTGTTGATGGACTGGTGGTCGACGGGTCTCGCCCGACTACGGTAAAGACCCGAATCATCGCTCACAACCAGCAGGTTGTTCGAGCTGACCGCGAAAGCCGCGCGGCCATCGTCGAAGAGATCGAGAACCAGGTTGTTACCCGATTCGAGAGTCAGATTGAAACTGCGGATGCGGTTGTAGTCTCCGATTACAGCAAAGGCTTGTTAACCACCCGGCTACTCGGCAGAACCCTCGGCGCAGCTCGCCAGCGCGGCCTGATCGTGTGTCTCGATCCGAAGCTGCGGAGCTTCACGCATTACCAGCCGGTTACCGTCCTCACTCCGAACAATCAAGAAGCGTCCGAAGCTTCCGGCATCCCGATCGAAGACGAAGCAAGCTTGACGGAGGCCGGGCGAAAGTTGCTCTCCTCGATCGACTGCCGCGCCGTGTTGGTGACTCGCGGCGAGGAGGGGATGAGCCTGTTCACCGAAGCCGGACGAGTCACGCACATTCCCACGATGGCGAGGGAGGTTTACGACGTGACCGGCGCGGGCGACACGGTCGTTGCGACGCTGGCACTCGCTCTGGCGGCGGGAGCTTCGCTGGAGGAAGCAGCGGTTCTGGCAAACCACGCAGCGGGTGTGGTGGTAGGCAAGGTGGGTACCGCTTCGCTTACTCGCGAGGAGTTGCTTGCCACGATTTGAAGCGGCCCAACCGCGGCGAACCGCATCGTGAACCACCGATTAAGTAACAAGTCTAAATGGTCCCCGTGCTGAGTATTCCCTTGACGCGCAAGCCCTGGGGATAGTCTTATTAAAGCGTGCTCCCCGCCACAAAGCCTGACTGAATTCATCCCTCGTCCAAGGAATGGGGTCTAACGAATGAGCGCAGAACTATTGAGCAAGATCATCGAGCGACGTGCAGTTGTCGGCGTGATAGGCCTGGGTTACGTGGGATTACCTCTTGCGGTCGAGTTCGGACGCGCCGGACTTCGAGTCATCGGCTTCGATTTGGATGAGGCGCGAATTGAGTCGATCAACTCCGGGCTCTCATACATCCCCGATGTTGCGACCGAGATGGTAAGTGCCCTTGTCAAACGCGAAAAGCTATCGGCAACCACCGACTTCTCGAAACTCAAAGAGACCGACGCAGTAATCATTTGTGTGCCGACTCCGCTTCGCAAGACGAAGGAGCCGGACATCTCGTTTATTCTCGCTGCATCCGAACAAGTAAGCGCTTATCTCCACTCACCGCAGTTAGTGGTGCTCGAGTCGACGACTTATCCCGGCACTACCGATGAAGTGCTGCTTCCGCTGCTGCAAGAAAACGGTCTCAAGCTCGACGCGGATTTCTATCTGGCGTTCTCACCTGAGCGCGTTGATCCGGGAAACACGCAGTTTCAAACTCACAACATACCGAAAGTGGTGGGCGGCGTGACCGAAAGGTCCACCGAGATGGCTGCTGCGCTCTACCAGACCATCGTCGATCGGGTTCACAAGGTTTCGAGCGCGCGAGTTGCCGAGACTGCCAAGCTTCTCGAGAACACGTTTCGCTCGGTGAATATCGGACTGGTAAACGAGATGGCGCAGCTTTGCTATCACCTCGGGATCGATTCGTGGGAAGTGATACAAGCGGCTGCAACCAAACCATTCGGTTTCATGGCTTTTTATCCGGGTCCGGGGATTGGCGGGCACTGCATACCCCTCGATCCTCACTACCTTTCATGGAAGGCCCGGTTGCACGGTTTCGAAGCGCGCTTTATAAGCCTGGCGGAAGAAGTTAATTCGCACATGCCTCAGCATGTGGTCCAGCTTGTGCAGGATAGCTTGAACGAGCACAGCAAAGCGCTGAAGGGGTCGCGCGTGCTGGTGATCGGCGTGGCCTACAAGCGAGACATCAACGACGTTCGTGAGTCGCCCGCGCTTGGCATAGTCGAACAGTTGTTGCGCAAGGGCGCGGCGGTCAGCTTTCACGATCCATTCATTCCTGAATTGAAGATTGACGGCAAGGACTCGCTGAGCTGCATCGAATTGACCGACGAAGCGCTCGGGCAATGCGACTGCGCGCTGATCGTGACCGATCACTCGAAGCTGGACTATGCGCGCGTTCTGAGACTTGCGCCGCTGATAGTTGACACCCGCAATGTCACTCGCAACCTAGGCATGCCCGAGCACGAGACCAAGATAATCAGACTGTAGTCGGCCTGCTTGCGTCTAATTTTCGAACTTGTCGAAAGGCGCGGCGTGTTTAATTGGGTACCCGGCGAAGTGGGGCCGGCGTTCGTTTCCGACTCAACCGAAAGTCACTTGCAGATCTCGACCGCCTCTCATACCGGTCGAGACAGAGCGTCGAGAGTTGTGCTAGTCTTTAACCCGGTTTCGGCCCCATCCATCGTTCCGAGATCAAACAAGTCGCAAATGGCGCGACTAAAAGCGAGCTGGAAGCAATCGAATTACAATAAATGAGACTCAAGGAATAGGGGATTACGCGGATCATGAAAAGAAGGTCGTCTTTAGTTGCAGTGCTAATGCTTGTGCTTGCAATGCAAGCTTCAAGCGGGTTGTTCGGCGGGGTTCGAGCGCAAGTAAGGGTTCGCGACGACGGAACGGACCATCGAAGGACGCGGGCTACCGCCGATCGGGTGAGCGCCATTATTGAGCTTGAAAGCGAGCCGGTCGCTATTCACGAACGGGGCACGGCGCGACTGCCTCGCCGAGGCATCGACTTCGAAGCGCCGGCGGCGAGGGCGTACGAATCGCGGCTTGAAGGCGAGCAACGGGATCTCGTTTCGCGCGCCGCGTTGATGTCGCCGGGCATTCGAGTGAGGACGAACCTTCGAAAGCTTGCAAATGCGGTGTCGGTCGAAGCCGGCGCCGGCGAGCTTGCAGCAATCTCCGCATTACCGGGCGTCAAGCGAGTCCAGCTCACTCGCGAGTATCACTCCACAATCGACGCGAGTGTTCCTCTGATCAACGCACCCGCAATCTGGGAAAAGCTAGGCGGCGTTTCAGTAGCCGGCCAAGGGATGAAGATAGCGATTCTAGACACCGGAATCGACACAACCAATCCGCTGTTTATGGACGCAGGATACACCGCCCCGGCTGGGTTTCCGCGCGCCACCGCGGGCAACGAATTCCTCACCAACAACAAAGTCATCGTGGCCAAGGGATTCGTCAGCAACAACAACACTTCAGCGTTAGATGAGAACGGGCACGGCTCAAACGTCGCCGGAATTGCCGCGGGAGACTCCGGGACGATTTCCCCGCTTGCAACCTTGTCCGGAGTTGCGCCCCGCGCATTTCTGGGAAACTACAGAGTGCTTGACGCTTCGGGCTCTGGCAGCGACGACTTTATTACTCGCGCGCTTGAAGAGGCGACCACCGTAGACGGTTTCGACGTGGTGAATATGAGTTTTGGCGGCGAGGCGCGCTCGACGCTTTCCTTGCTCGACCAGGCAGTCGAGACGGCGGTCAATGTGCACGGGACGATCGTAGTCGCTTCGGCGGGCAACGATGGCGATGGAGGCGTTGACGATGAAATGACCGTCGAATCGCCCGGAATCGCTCCGTCGGCGATAACGGTTGCTGCTGCAAGCAACGCACACATCGTAGGACCGGTCATCACGGTCGATCAACCAGCACCGGTTGAGCAAGCTCTGGTGAAGATCGGCTCGTCTACCGGTAACGCGGTTGACGTAGGAGATGGCTTGACCGGGCTGCCGTTCGTTGACGTGGACCCACAAGGCAGAGGTTGTGGGACGTTGGATGCGAGCGCGTTTCTAGGAAAGGTGGCATTGATAGAGCGCGGTGTTTGCTCGTTCGCGGACAAAGTAAACCATGTGGATAAGGTCGTTAACGGAGTTCATGTCGGAGCTCGGGCGGTGATCATCTTCAACAAGGATGTCTCCGAAGGAGCAGATGGTGGCGACAACATCATCAATATGGACGTCAGCGGGACAAGTATTCCGTCGGTGTTCATTTCTCGAAGCGCCGGTCTTGCGCTGCGAGCTTTTCTGGCCGCAAATCCGGGTGCGATTCTCACGATCAAGCCTCTGGGAACCGGGAGCTTTGCGTCGGATGTGTTAGCGACCTTCAGCTCGCGCGGCCCGTCGGTGATTCAAGGGCTCAAGCCGGATATCACCGCCCCGGGCGTAATCATCTACTCAGCCGCAATCACCGCAGCCAATCCAGACGGGGTGTCGGACCCAAGCGGATTCCTTGCGATTAGCGGAACCAGCCAGGCCGCCCCGCATGTGGCGGGCGCGGCGGCGTTGATTAAGCAACTCCATCCCGACTTCACTCCAGTGCAAGTCAAATCGGCTTTGATGAGCTCCGCTTCGCGCGACGTTTTTACGACTGTTAACAAGACCGCGCGAGTCCCGGTGCTCGCCCAAGGCGCGGGCCGTGTAGATCTGGCGGCCGCGTCGTCTGTCGATGCCACGTTCTCGCCAGCGAGTCTCAGCTTCGGCATCAAGAAGAGAATGAACCAACTGACGTTGACGGCGGACCTTGCCTTCACCAACGTCACCGCTGACCAGAATACGTTTAACTTCAATGTGGAGCAGCTCGATCAAGCCTCGCCGCTTGTCGTATCAGTGTCGTCCAATTCGGTGACCCGCGCAGCCGGACAAACCGGCCATGTCACAGTTTCGATTTTTCTGAAGAAGAAGAAGAAAGCCGAGAAGCGTGACTACACGGGCTACGTGAACCTCACCGACTCTCTAGGCCAGACGCTTCACGTTCCGTACTGGGTTCGATTCAAATAGCAGCAACCAGGGACTTGAAGGCAAGCAGAAAGGGAGACGTGGCGAGGGAGCAAACGAAGGGACCTCTCGCCGCGTCTCCCCTTCGCCGCATCCCTACTCACCTCAGGGTTTCCTTCGTTTCTGCTTCTCTTTTTCCCTCTCAAGCTCACGTCGCTTTCGCTGTTCCTCTTCCATCTCGAGGATCGAAGGCGGCGGCGGCGCAAAGGTTAACTCCTCCCGATAAGTCGCGTGAACCGGCTTGCCGTTCAGTAACGCCGGCGAGAAGCGGTACTGCCGAAACGCATCGATCGCACGCTCGTCGATCACCGCATCCAGCGACCTCAGCACACGCACGTTTATGATCTTTCCTTCCGGTGTAACTACTCCGCCTAACAACACCGAACCTTTCACCGCGCGCCCGGCCTCGAATTTCGGGGGGACTCGTTCGAGTGGGACGGGCGCCGTGAAACGATCCGCTTCAGACGTCTTCAATGGACCGCCGTACTCGTCAACCGGGTGAGAAATCTCCTGAGGCCGATTGCGAAGGTTGGCCGCCGGAACGATCTCAGGAGTGACCGACACCAGCAACGTGCGCTCGATGGGCACGCTCTCCTGACTGCCACCGGCGCCGACAAAATACTTCACTCCGAACATTCCCTTGCCGCCCCGCAGCAAAATCGTTTCGAAGTTTTCCAGCTCTACGCCCTTCACCTCGAGCAACGACTCGTTGGCGTAGCGGACTCGCACGTCGAGCTTCATGAATCCACGCACGACTTCCCGCGGAGTGACGGAAAACACCATATATTCCGGACCGAGCAAGACTGCATCGCTGAAACTTTCGCCCGAGCGCAATCCCACCGAACGCACGTGGCGCACGGCAAGCTCCTCAAGCTTGTGTTTGTCTTTTACGGTATCGATTTCTTCTTGCGCGGTTGAAGCCGTGCTTGCCAGGCGGGTCACTTCTTGCATCGCTGGCGATCGCGCAGCGTCGTATTGGTAGGCACCGAACGTCAGGTTGACCGCATACTCGCGCCCGCTCGACCGCACGCCACCCGAACCGCTTTGAGCAAAAGCGTGACACGGAAAGGTCACAAGAAGCACTCCCAGTGAGAACGGGATTAATGCCAACTTCCGAAGTCGCAGGCTGGCTTCGCTGGGAGCCAGATTCGCCCGAAGCCGCAGAGTCGCGACAACCCGGCGGTCTGTATTCGAGGGGGCTCGAAAGGAGTCGTTCATATCATTTACCGTCCTCGCCGTGATCGCCGCGCTCGCTAAGCATCAACCTGTATGCTTCGCTCTTGCCGATTCCTCGCGAACGCGCCACGCGTTTTAGAGCAGCCTTCCGGTCTATATTCTCTACGCGCATTATCTCTTCGACGTCTTTCCGCACCGAGCGGTTTGCCGGTTCCTGGCTGCTCGTTGGCTTGCCGGGCGGACCGATCAGCAACACTATCTCGCCTCGGGTCTGGTCAGTAATCTGAACCTCGGATAGTTCACCTCTGATGAATTCCTCGTGAATCTTGGTCAACTCGCGCGCCACGACGACCCGGCGTTCGCCAAGCACCTCGCGCGCATCGGCAAGCGCCTGTTTTATCCGATGCGGAGCTTCGTAAAAAACGGTGGTCATCGGCAGAGCTCCAAGCTCGGTAAGCTTCGCTCGTCGCGCAGTTTGCTTCGACGGTAGAAAGCCGGCGAAGGTGAACTGATCCATTGGAAGTCCGGCGCTGGCGATCGCGGCAATGATCGCAGAAGCTCCAGGAATGGACACAACCCGTATCCCGCGCTCAATTGCCTCCTGTACGATTCGAAGGCCCGGGTCGGAAACCAGGGGCGTGCCTGCATCCGAGACCAGGGCGATGTTCTCGCCAGCTTCGAGTCTTGCGACAAGCTCGACTGTGCGCTCCAGCTCGTTGTGCTGGTGATAGCTTATGAGCGGTTTGGAAATCTGGTAGTGAGAGAGGAGCTTGCGACTGTGACGGGTATCTTCGCAAGCGATCAAGTCGACTTCGTTGAGAATGCGAAGCGCTCGAAGCGTAATATCTTCGAGATTGCCTATAGGAGTTGCGACGATGTAAAGCGTTCCCAACATATCCGACTCGCGACCGGTTCGACGATCAAAATCTGATTATACCCGCCTGCTGCTCAGCAGTTATAATGCGTAAATCAGAAAGTTTGACAGAGCAATTGCTCTACACTATAGTGTGCCAGGCTGTTTTCATAGCGCTATTCATTGTGGCCAACATAAAGGCACGGGGTTTACGTGTTCAGACTCGAAAAACTTGAGATCACCGGCTTTAAGTCTTTTGCCGATCGCACCACCCTCGTCTTCGGCGAAGGGATCACCGGCGTCGTAGGACCGAACGGCTGCGGCAAGAGCAACATCGCCGAAGCCATCTCGTGGGTGCTGGGTGAACAGTCAGCCAAGAACCTGCGCGGCGGAAAGATGGAAGACGTCATCTTCAACGGCACCCGCGACCGCAGACCCACTGGACTGGCTGAAGTCCTCCTCACCATGGTCGCAATCGAAGACATCGCGGCGCGTGATGGGGAAGAACAGGACAACGGCGACGAACAGGAATTCGACCAGGCGCTGACCAACGCTCAACGAGCCTCCGATGCAGCGCGCTCTCTGGTTGACGAGCTTGCGCCACCAGAAGAAGAACCAGAGGCAACCGCAGCGCCGGAGGCCGCCGCTCAAGCAACCGAAGCACAAGCCACGCACGATGGCACTTCCCTCCCGGGCGAGGATGGCGGCAACGAAACCGGATCGACCCCCGACGATCTCTCAGCGGAAGTGCGAAGCGAAACATCGCTCTCACAACTCGAAGCCCAATCAACGCCGACCGGCATCGGCGAACAAGAAACCGCCATCGGCGCGCAGGATGAAAGCGATGAGAAGCTGCCGAAGAAGCGGCGCTCTCCAAGGCCGCCGAAGCGGCGACGGATTGCCATTTCGGCCGGCGAGCGCGTCATTGTCGGCCGCAGGCTGTATCGAACGGGTGACAGCGACTACCTGATGAATGGCCGGCCGTGCCTGCTGCGCGACGTCCAAGACTTGTTCGCCGGTACCGGATTGGGCGGCGCGCACTACGCCATAATCGAACAGGGGCGGATCGGTCAGATACTGTCATCAAAGCCGTTGGACCGGCGGGGACTCATCGAAGAAGCCGCCGGCATTACCAAGTTCAAATCCCGCAAGCGCGCGGCGGAGCTCAAGCTCGAATCGGCTAAACACAATCTCACTCGGCTGAACGACATCATTAGCGAGGTCGAACGGCAGGTGAACAGCCTCAAGCGCCAGGCGCAAAAGGCGCGGCGCTACCAGCGCCTTCGCGAAGAAATGCGTTCGCTTATGAAGCTGGTCTTCACCGGCGATCACTATCGGCTCACTGAGGCGATCGAACGCGTAGGGCGCGAGCTTGAAGAAGCCGGACTTGCCCAGGCACGCCTCGACTCGCAACTCACCGAGCGCGAAACAGAGCATCGCGGTGTTTCGGCCCACGCGCGTTCGGCCGAAGATCGCCTGACCGGCTTGAGGGAGCAAGCATCGGCGCTCGACCTTGAGGCGGACCGGGCGCGCAATCGCCGCGCCTTCGAAGAGCAGCAAATCAAGGCGCTTGGCGCGCGTATCGAAGAACTTGATCGCGATCAACAGGCATTCGACTCGCGGCTTTCTCTGCTCGACGAAGAGGCAAAGCGGCGCGCCGAAAGCCTTCACGAGCTCGAAGCCGAACTTACCACTGCGCAAGCCGAGCTATTGGCTCGTGACGGCGAGTATCAGGGAGAGCTTTCGCGATTGCGCACAGCCGAGGTCGCGATCGAAGAACTGCGCCAGCGCATGGTCTCGGAGATCGGCGCAACCGAGCGGCTTCGAAACCTTGGCGCGAGCGTTCAGGACTCGCTCAGGCGCTTGGGACTTAAGCGGTCGAACCTTCAAGGCGAGTTCGAGCGAGCGACTGCACGCTGCGATCAGGCGGCGAGTGAGCACTCGCGAGTGCAAAGCGAAGTTGAGGACGGCCGCCTTCGGTTGGAAGAGCTGACCGGGAGAATTGCTGAGCGAGCCGCTGAAGTGATCACGTTGCGCGATGAACGCACTGCGCTGCGTTCCGAGCTTGAGAAAGTCCAGGCAGAACGGGCCGCCGCTCAGCATCGCCTGGCGTCGCTCGAAGATCTTGACGCACACCGAGCTTATTACTCGGACGCGGTCCAACAGGTGCTGTCGCCCGAGCAAGCTGCGCGGATAAATGCGCTGGGCACGCTCGCTGATTTTGTCGAAGTCGATAAGCAGTACGAGTCGCTGGTCGAGAGCTTGTTCGGGCGCGAGCTGCAATCAGTACTGGTTCCGACGATCGACGATGCGCTGGCTGGCGTCGACTACATAAAGACTGAAGAGCTCGGCCGCGGGGCCTTTCTTGTGGTCGGCTTGCACGGAGGCGAAGAGGACGATTCAGATTCCGCCGGCCGCGACGACGACGAGCGGCGAGATCACAGCGCCGAAGATACTCGGGACGATTGGCGGCAGGGTTCGGTCTTCGAAGTGAACGCCGGACGAGTGTTCGGTGGCGTTTCTGAACAGTCGCCTCTGCAGTTTCATCTCAGGTGTTGCGCGCCATCGATTTGCTGGGGCTGAGGCCGGAAATCAGAAGTGTGGTCGAGCATGCCTTCCCCGAAAAGTGTGGCGCCGCCGTTGTGCCGGACCTTGAGGCCGCCCTTCAGTTATCAATTGAGAACCAGTCGCGGATCTATGTCACATCGGACGGTGAGATGGTGGTAAACGGGCGCCTGATTGTTACCGGCGCGCAAGCGGGTCAGCGCGGCACATCGCTTCTCGGTTTGAAACGGGAGATCAAGGAACTGCGAGTCCAGACCGGGACGCTCAGCTTAGAGCAGGGGCGATTGAGCGGTGAAATGGGTCGCGTCGAGCAGACGCTTGCCGGGATGGAAGGCGAGGCGGCAATGCTTGACGCCGAGCTTCGCGAGCACGAGAAGACTGCAGCCGCGCGCAGCTCTCAACTCGAGGGGCTGGCCCGCGAACTCGAACGGGCCCAGCAGCACGTGCGAGTGGTCGAGCTCGAGTTGGAGCAGACTGACAGCGAGATCCAAGAACATGGAAACCGTTGCGAGCAAGTCACAGCGGACCTTGCGGCCGCTGAAGCTTCGCGACAGAACTTGCAGGCAGCGCTCGAAGGAGCTCAATCGTCACTTGCGGAGCTGCGGGTTCGCGCCGAGCTGCTTTCGGAACAGCTGTCGGGGGCGCGCGCGTCGGCTGCGGCGCTTGGGGAACGGCTGCATGCGGCGCGAGCGGAGATGCGGCGCATAGAGAGCGAAACCGAGGAGTTGAACTCGCGAATCAATCGTAACCGGCTCGAGCTATATGAAAGCCACGGCCGCATCGACGAGTTGACGACTTCAAAGGCG
Organism: Blastocatellia bacterium; assembly: GCA_035558335.1. Lineage (GTDB taxonomy): Bacteria > Acidobacteriota > Blastocatellia > UBA7656 > UBA7656 > Onstottus_B. Next base: position 15,520 of record DATMCM010000087.1, read on the forward strand.
GAAGCCGAGACGGCGCTCGCGCGGTTCGAGGCGGAACGCGCTTCGCTTTACGAAGAGATTAACGAAGCGAATGGCGAGCTCCTGTCGGCTCGTGCGCTGGCGGATGAGCTTGAAGGCTTGCTCAGCGAAATGCGCCAGACGGCTTCCGCGGCGCACGACCGGCGCGGCCAGTTTGAAGTCGAAAGGGCAAGGATCGAATCCGAAGCCGAGCATCTTGCACGCATGTGCGTATCCGAGCTTGGGATGTCGCTGGAAGACGTCGTGACCAGTGTTGAGATCAGTGGTCAGTGGCCCGAAGACGGTGGCCGGTGGCCGGTGGTCGGTGCTCAGTTGGCGGAAGAACTCGACCCGGTGGCCGGCGGCCAGTTTGCTGAGAGCGATCAGGAACCAGATGAAATTGCCAGCGAACATCAACCGACCACCGACCACCGGCCACTGACCACCGAACCTGACGCTTCAAAGGCGCGGCTGGACGAGTTGCGTCGCAAGCTCGACGAGATGGGGCCGGTGAATATGATGGCGCTCGAAGAGCTCGACGAGGCTGAGCAGCGCTTCAAGTTCTTGAGCGAACAACGCCGCGACATACTCGACTCGATACGAATGACCGAGGAAGCGCTGGCCGAAATCCGCCGGCGTTCGCGGGAACGCTTCAGGCACGCGTTCACTCACATAAATGAGAACTTCCAGCAGATGTTCCTTGAGCTGTTTGGCGGCGGACGTGGCGAGATGATTCTGATTGACGAAGACGACGTGCTTGAGTCGGGCATCGACTTGATCGCGCAACCGCCGGGCAAACGATTGCAGAACGTGTTGCTGTTGTCTGGCGGCGAGAAAGCCATGGCCGCGATTGCGCTGGTGCTGGCGATCTTCCAATACCGGCCGTCGCCGTTCTGTATCCTCGACGAGGTCGATGCGCCACTCGATGAGGTTAACGTTGGTCGGTTCTCGGAAAAGGTCATCGAAATGAGCCGCGAGACTCAGTTCCTGGTCATCACTCACAACAAGCGAACGATGGAAGCAGCGCGCGCGTTATATGGCGTCACGATGGAAGAGCCGGGAGTGTCGAAGCTGGTCTCGGTTAAGTTCGAGTAGTGACTTCTTAAACAGGGATGGACCCGCGCACGAGAAGAGCCCACGGCGTCTTGTGCGCGAGCCCATCCCTGTTTAAGCTTTGTAGTTGTGATATGACCAGACCGCGGGTATCAAATCGACTTATTCTGCTGCTGATCGTCGTAAGCTGCGGCAATCAGGCGACGGCTCAAAACGGTGCTGCTGCGACCACACCGGAGGGAGTGAGCTTCGCATACAAATTTGAGAATGCGCGCTTCTACGTGCCGTTGATGGAGATCGATCTGACGCCGGACAACAGCGGCGTGTTGCGCTTTAAACGCGGCGAATCCGATGAGATGCTCGACCTGAAATTCAAGTTGATGCCGGCAACCTTCGCTCGGATTCGGCAATTATGCGAAGCGTCAAAATTCCTCACCTCGGACGCCGATTATCAAGACAAGAGAGACTTCTCGCATCTCGGGTGGATCAGCATTTCGGCGCGGCAAGGCGAAGTCTCGAGAAAGGTTCGTTTCAACTACACGCTCAACCCGGAGATTCGCGAGTTGGCAGACATCTTTCGCGCCATCGCAACTCAGGAGATTCATGTTTTTGATTTGGAAACAGCCCAACAGTATCAGCCGCTAGATCTACCTGGCCGGCTGGATGCGCTTGAAAACGATCTGAGACTCGAGCGACTCGCCGAGCCTGAGAGACTGCTGGCGCCGCTTCGGGAGATTGTGGGAGACGACACTCAGCCTCTAATTGCGCGGAACAATGCGACTCGAATCATGGAAGGAATCAAGAAGGGAAAATACAAATCGCCGTCGAAGAAGCAATGACCAGTTGGTAGTTGTCAGTTGTCAGTTGTCAGTGGTCAGCTTCGTTTTTAGCCCATTCCTGACAACTGATGACTGACAACTGGCAACTGGCAACTGGCAACTACCGATGTTCATACCAAAGGGAAGAGCCATTCACGAGAACCTGGCGACGAGCTACGTGGTTGTAGACGCGCTGGTCGCCGATTTGTGCGAGGGCGGATTTACAGGCGTTGTTGAAGTGGTGCTGCGCGATACCGACAGCCACGTAATCATCTCGCGAGGCTCCGTGACGGCTACAGTTGAAACTCGACTGAGCGATGAAAGCGACCACGGCGGTGCGAGATTGCTTCACCGGCCCACGGTCGCCGAGCTTGCAGCAAGGGCCAGGCTCGAGCGCGGACGAGTATCCGTTTATGCGTACTCGCTCGCTACGTCCAACGCCATCGCGGGACGAATAAACTCCCAGCCGCTCTACACTCGGCTGAGTTCCGAGTTCGCCGACCTTGAAAAGATGCTCTCCAAACTAGGTCGTGAGCCCGACAGGCAGTGGTTTGTCGAGATCTCTTCGGGGAGCGGGCTGGCCGCGCTGATTCACCTGAACGGCGAGCGGTGCACGGTGATAACCTCAGACGACGGCCGCCCCGAAGCCGCGGCCAACTCTGTTGAGCTGATGCAGAACACGGACCTCCGCAGCCTGGTGGATGAGTTCAACCGCGAGGGAGGAACGTTCGATGTCTTCTTCAAGAGCGTTGGAGATTCCGCCCACAACACGGAAACTTCACCAGGCGAGCGTCGGTGGATCGAACCTCCAGGACTATTGCGTGAGAGCCTGAACGCCGGCGCGCCCGCCATCTTGAAGCAAGAGACCGCCTCGACAGAGTCTAAGGATGAAGTCACCCAGTCGGTGATGGCGGCGAAAGCTGCTTTTCAGTCGTTGTCGATCGAGGAGTCACCTCTCAACCTGTATGAGGAACCGGAACCCGCGGTCGAGTCGCCGCCCGACCCTGTTCCACCGAGTTCGGCCGAACTGGAAGAAGCGAGACTTGCGGTGCTCGGGCTGGCTCGCGAGCCGGAACAAGAGGCAGAAACTGAGAGAGGAGAACCTTCGAAGGAAGGTGCGTCGGGCGAGATCGTAGATGGCTTGTTCGGCGATTACGAACACCAGCAAGACGACAGCAATCTGTTAATTGTTGGTGATGACTTCAAGGTCTCTGCCGACTTGCAACGGGCGAGCGAGGCTGAAGTAATGGCCGAGGTGAAGCGGTTGATGGCGGAGATCACCCGGACGATCGAGGAGGCAATCGAGTCGGTCGAACACCGAAGCACGTTTCCGATTCATCTACGCGCCGGGCAGTTGAAGGTGGCAGACCGCTATCCGTTTCTAGATCCGTTCGGGCCCGAGTTTGAGTACCTGGCGGGCGAGATTGCCTTCGTGGGACACGTGAGTCCCGCAGAGTTTGTCGAAGCGCTGACCGAGGCGCTCAAGCTTGCGGTTGCAGGCGTGACTCAAGGCAGCGCGCAACCATCGCGAGTGCGTGGACGAGTTTCGGATGCGCTGCGATGGTTGTTGAGTCGGCAGCAAATCGAGTTTGAAGCTTACGGTCTGGATGAGTCGATCCACGAGATCCTAAATGGGTGAGCCTCGTTCGAGCCAGGAGATCTGATTCTCCAGTTCCGCGCCTCGACAACACATTGGAGCTAGGGGCTTGTATTAAGAATCGGTCACTCCCGTCCGCATCGCCTCCTCAGTCGAAGATTCAAGGTACTCACTCGCCTCTCGAAGCGCTTCCTCCTCATCGCCGAACCGATTGATCCACTTCACTTCTGGCCACGCACGCCACCAGGTGAGTTGGCGCTTGGCGTAGTGTCGAGTGTCGAGTTTCATCTGGTTCAACGCTTCCTCTCGCGAACGCTTCCCTTCCAGGTATTCGACAACCCGCCGGTAGCCGTGAGCCCCGAAAGCCTTCGCGGTAGTCGGCACTCCAGATGCAATCAGAGAGTGAACTTCCTCGACCAAACCTCCCGCAAACATCCGCTCGGCCCGAGCGTTGATCCTCGCGTAAAGCTCATCGCGCGGCGGATTAAGCGCAAGAACACGGATGCGCGCCGCGAATTCCGGAGGAGAGGGAGCGTCAGATTTCGCTTCGGAGATTCGGCGACCGGTCTGGAAGTAGACTTCGAGGGCGCGCATCGTTCGAGACCAATCTTGCGAGCTGATCGTCTTTGCCGCCTGAGGGTCGACGCGTTCGAGAATTCGATGAAGGTGCTTCGCACCTCGCGCGTCGCGCAAGCGCACCAGGCGGTCGCGCAGCCGAATGCTCGTCTTTGGCCCTTCAAACAACGGCTTGACTAGCGCTCGCAGATAGAACCCGGTGCCGCCAACCAGGACCGCGGCATGTCCGCGCGCTTCGACCTCGCGAATCGTTTGTGCCGCGACGTGAGCGTATTGGCCTGCTGTGAAGTTCTCGGTGGGCTCCGCAATGTCGATCAGATGATGCGGCACACCGCGGCGTTCGGGGAGCGGCACCTTGGCGGTTGCGACGTAGATTCCTCGATAGACTTGGACCGAATCGAGGTTGACGATTTCCCCGTTGGATGCGAGCGCCAGCTTAAGCCCAAGCTCGCTTTTGCCGGAGGCCGTCGGTCCGACGATTGCCGGTATCAACCGCGCCTGAGCACCCGCCGTTTCCACGCCGCGATGTTAGCAACGGAAAAGATTCGTAACAAGGAGGCTTGGCCTCCGGATCTAATGCCAAGAAGGCGAGTTTCGAGCGACGTTTTTCTTGACACCGAATAATGCTTGAGCTACGATGCGGCCCACTTCGCGCAATCGCACTAAAATTCACTCAGAGCGGTCTGGAAAAAGAACTTGAGGAATACAATTGAGGCTTCAAATCGCACGACGAAGCCCGCAGGTTCGCTCTGCGGCTTTTACTCTCGTTTCCGGGGGAGAGGGCCAGAGATCGCTCGCTGAATCGGGCCGTTTGCCTGCGAACACCAGTGGAGATCGAGTCGCGGGTGAGTAACATCGAGGTTTGGAGGAGGATTCTCAGGATGTCAACATCACAAGGCAAGGTGAAATGGTTTAGCAACGCCAAGGGCTACGGCTTTATCGAGCAACCGGGCGGGGCAGACGTGTTCGTTCACTATTCGGCGATTAAGGAAGAAGGCTACAAGTCATTACGGCAAGGCGAGACCGTTGAGTTCGAAGTGATCGAGGGGCCTAAAGGCCCACAGGCCGAAGACGTGAAGAGGCTCTAAACACTTAGATCAGGCGCATGATTCTGCTCGCAATTGGCCCTGCTTTCGTAGCAGGGCTCTTTTGTTTGTAACATCTCACTCAGTTGCGGCTGCCGCGCGAGCGGAGAACTTCACTCGGCCGTTATGCACTCCCACGACAAAGTCCACTGCAGTCGTCGCCAGGCGACTCTTGATATTGTAGGCTCGAGAAGTGAGGAACTGAGTGAATACTTCCAGGCTGAGCGCGCCTATTCTTTCGCCGCACTCACGCTTGGCTGCGATCAGGTGATCGTAGAGCTCGCTCACTTTCTCCGGCTCCTGAATCGGGTCGTAGCAGCGTATCACCGTCGTGTGCTCGCGAAGTGCCGTATGAGCCTCCGCCGTTGGAGGCCGTCCACTCACCTCGCGCTCCTGTAACTGTCGTCGCCACAGCTCGCGCAGGACATTGAAACGCGCGACCAGACTGTTGTATCTGAAACGCTGACCGAAAGAGAGTCCGCGCATATCGTAAACGCGCTTGATCGCGGTTTCGACGCGTCCCTTGGTTTCGTAAGGAGGCCGAACGGTTCCTCCATTGAAGAAGATGTCGTACTCAACCTTTAGCCGGCGAATCTCTAGCTCAAGGCGATCCAAGTCCTGATCAATTGGGTTGATAACTTTTGCATCCATAGTAGTGAGTCTCGATTCGAGGACTTATGTCTGGGGCCGAGGGGGGTGTGTTAGAATGTACGGTAGGCACTTAGGGGTGTCAACAGAAATCACATGCCTAATGAACTGCTTCGATCGCTGCCGTCGATTGACAAGCTCCTTGCCGGTGAAGTGGCCGAGCGGCTCTCGGCGGAGCTGAGCCGGGACCGCGTGCGGGACCTGCTGCGCACCATTGCCGATGAGATTCGAGAGGAAATGTCGTCAGCGGGCAGTCAGATGGCAGGAGGCGAAAGAACGCAGACAACAGACTCAAGTGGAAACGGGGATCAGTCCTCGGTCCTCGGCCCAGAGCACTGGATTCTGGAGATTGAACGGCGGCTCGAGGCGCGCGCAGCAAGTCTTGCGACTCCCTCTCTTCGGCGAGTTATCAACGCAACCGGGGTCATCATCCATACGAATCTCGGGCGCGCGCCGCTTGCCCAAGCTGCGATCTCCGCACTCGTCGATGTGGCTTCGCATTACTCGAATCTCGAATACGACCTCGGCCGGGGTGCTCGCGGACACCGTGAATCACACTGCCAGGAGTTGCTTGCGCGACTTACCGGAAGCCAGGCCGCAGTCGTCGCCAACAACAATGCCGCGGCGGTGATGCTCGTATTGAACACACTTGCGGAAGGCGGCGAGGTGATAGTGTCTCGCGGCGAGTTAGTAGAAATAGGGGGGAGCTTTCGGATTCCCGACGTGATGGAAAAGAGCCGCGCGCGCTTGCGCGAAGTCGGGACTACAAATCGCACTCGCATAACTGACTACGAACGGGCAATCAACGAGCAGACGAAACTCATTCTGCGCGTCCATCCATCGAACTTCCGGATTATCGGCTTTACCGAGCGGCCCGCTGTTCATCAGATCGCTGAGCTCGCACAGCGAGCGGGCATTCCCTCGTTCGAAGATCTCGGCTCGGGGTCTCTGATCGATCTCTCGACCTACGGAGTCGCTGGTGAACCCGTCGTCAAAGAATCGCTTGATGCTGGAATTTCGGTAGTCTCTTTCAGCGGCGACAAGCTGCTGGGGGGCCCGCAAGCTGGAATCATTGCCGGGTCGCGCGAGATCATCGACAGAGTGCAAAAGAACCCGTTGATGCGCGCGCTTCGTGTGGACAAGATTACTCTCGCGGCGTTAGACGCCACACTGAGGCTTTACGAAAAAGGGATCGCGGAGTCAGAGGTGCCTGTCATAAGGGCGGTCGCAGCATCGCGAGATGAGATTGAAGAGCGGGCGGCTCGCTTCTGCAGATCTGTCATCGCTAACACCAACCGGCGCGTCAAGGCCTGGTGTGAAGATGGCGAATCGGTCATTGGGGGAGGCTCGGCCCCGGCGGTAAAGCTCCCCACCATCCTGGTCTCGCTCGAAGACGCCCAGTTGTCGGCATCCTCGCTGGAGGAGCGGCTCCGCCGCCACACCGTTCCGGTCATCGCGCGCACCGAGCGCGATCACGTGTTGATCGACTTGCGCACCGTAGCTTCGAGCGAGGAAGCATTCATTCTGGAAGCGCTGGCCGCAATCGGCGAATCCGTGCCGGCGACCGCTGTATCAGCTGAAATGTAGAGAGGGAGAGAACGGCTTGGGGAATATGAGCTTAGCATTGTTTTTCTTGATTCAAGCGCAAGAGCCGAGGCGGCTTTCAATCACCGTCATAGTGAGCTCGATCCTGGTCTTCCTAATCGGTGTGTCGCTGCTTGTCTACTTCTTCCGCCGCTACAAGAAAACCGAGAGGGAGTCTCAGGACGAGTGGGACCGTCCCGGGCAGAGCCTGTTTGGCGCCGGCGCTGCCTTAAATCGGTCAGAAGCGGAGGCACACGCTGGGGTCTCTAGCGATCTGGCCGAGACAGAACGTGAGGCTAGGGACAAAACAGAATCCGGTCCAACACCGACCGGGGTCGAGCCCGAGGTTCAAATTGCGGTCGAAGCATCGGCCCAAGAGTTGAAGAGCAAGGAGATTCAGGCGTTCCCCAAGTCTGCGCTAGAGCCAGGATTTAGCCAGAGTCCGACTGAGGTCCTTTCGAGCGAGAGGCGGGGGCCAGAAAGCGCTGAGGGCGATGCGATGCCTGAAGCGAGTTCCATTAATAACGACGCGCGGGCGGCGATTGAAACAACTCAACCCAGAGTGTCGGTTGAAACGAAGCATTTGGGAGCCGACCAGACGGAGGCTTTCGGATCCCTCGAACAACCTGTAGACCCTTCGGTCTCAGCCACCGAGCCCACAGCCGAGCCGACAAAGCTTCCATCACAAACTGAACTGCTTGGAGCGCGAGTCGAATCCGCCGCACCGCGCGAGCTGTTCCAGTCAGGTCGCACCGCTCCTATAGTTCACCGCCAGCCTTGGGAACCGCCAACCATCGAGCCTCTCAAGCCAAGAGTGCAACCACCAGGCACTCAGCCGGCGCCACCGGAAACTCGGACGCAGATGTTGGTGTCGGAGCCCGCTTTGAGCGAAGGATTCAATTCGCCCCACACCCATGCAATAGCTGAACGAGGGTCGTCGCCCGCCGAAATTGAGATTCCAGCCGTCGCTAAGACGGCAGGCACCATTGCCGCCACGCGCATTCCCGCCGGATCGATTTTGAGGATTCCGGCTGAACGATCGCGCACACCTCTTGTGCTTGGTAGTCCTTCCCGGACGAGGGATGAGATCGGCGCACTTTCGAACTACGGTAGAGACGTTGATGGCGGCGGCGGCCACGGGGGAACGATTGCGCTTGCAGTAGTGGTCTTGTTGCTAGGCGGAGCGATCGCGGCTTACATGTTTGTGCCGTCGATCAACTCGCGGGTGAACGCGATGGCTGCACGAGCCCGCGGAATCGACACGAACCCGCCTCCGGCAGCCGAGCAGCCGAAGGCCAGAGTCTTCCCGGCGCGAAACGAAGCCAACAAAAACATCGTCAAGGCGCGCGGCGCCGTCGATAACATCTCCGAAGAGATGTTAAACGGCTTGTCGGTGGAAGTGTCGCTTGAGCGAGGAAGCGACGCGCCGCCAGAGCTTCGAAGGGTCCCAGTCAACCCAGCACAGCTTGCTCCGAAGCAACGGGGCGTGTTTGAGTTCCAGTATGATGGCAACCGGGCAACGGGATTTGGCGGTTATCGGATCGTGCGCCTGCTTTCGGGCGAGGAAGAGGTAAAGTTCACGACGCCCCGCGTGAACGGGTGATGTATTGGCGCTAGGGAGTTGCCGTCCCAACCCGCCCGTTAATGGGATTCGTATTGTGTCATCCCCCAATTTAATTACTGTTGCCGCCGATTTGGGTTGCCCTTATAATACGACCCGCTGAGCTTCACCGGGTTGTGCCTCCGAGTAGGCCCTTTAGTTCTAGATCAATCCCGACTTTCTCCGAGCGACTTGCTGTGTCGGGGCGATCCCAATCGCGGAAGCGTCGCTGCGGTCCCCGCGTTATTTCAGAACCAAGCTGACAAGCTTTGCGAGGCTAGCGCTAATGTCACCGAGTATCGATCAACTTCTCACGATCGCGTGCAGTAAGGGGGCGTCCGATCTACACATCAAAGCAGGAAGCTTTCCCTTCATGCGGATCAACGGCGAGCTTCAGCCCATGGTCGAAGCTCAGAGGCTGTCGGGCGAAGACACTCTCAATATGGCTTTCTCGATAATGAACAATCGCCAGAAGCAACGATTCGGCGAGAACTCGGAAATCGACATCGCCTATGGGGTCTCGGGGCTTGGACGCTTTCGGTGCAACATCTTTCAACAACGCGGCACAGTCGGTATGGTGCTGAGGGTAATCCCGACGACCGTGCGAACCACCGAAGAACTCAGGCTGCCTACGGTGATCGAGAAGATCGCCGACGAGAATCGCGGCCTGGTGCTGGTTACCGGCTCGACTGGTTCCGGCAAATCAACCACGCTTGCGGCGATGATTGACTATATGAATCGCGCTCGCACCGGCCACATCGTTACCATCGAAGACCCGATCGAGTTTCTTCACCGTGATAAGAAATCTTATGTCAACCAGCGGGAGGTTGATGTCGACACACGAAGCTTTTCTGAAGCGCTGCGCGGTGCGTTAAGGCAGGACACCGACATCATCCTCGTCGGTGAAATGCGCGACTACGAGACGATCGAGACCGCAATGACTGCGGCTGAGACGGGCCATCTGGTTCTGTCCACCCTGCACACTCTCGACGCGACCGAGACGATCAACCGCATAGTCTCGGTCTTTCCACCGCACCAACAGCGCGCGATTCGGCTGCAGCTAGCTGGTGTTCTCAAATCCGTGATTTCGATGCGCCTGGTGAGGGCGGCAGAGGCCATACAGGGCCGCGTACCGGCGGTAGAGGTGATGATAGTGACGCCCTACATTCGCGATTGCATCATTCACCCGGAGAAGACGGCAATGATCCGCGACGCCATCGCGCAAGGGACTTCGCAATACGGCATGCAGACATTCGATCAGTCGTTGTTTGATCTGTATACACGCGGGTTGATAACATACGAAGAGGCTCTCAATGGAGCCACTAATCCCGACGAGTTCCGATTAAGAGTGTCAGGCGTAAGGTCGGCAGCCGATCAGGGCCGTGACGATATGGAGCGCGCGCGTAGAAAGACCGGTCCCCTCGATGCGACCAAGCCGGAGACTAAACAGTTCGTCAATTGGCTTCTAGAAGGAACAGAGCAAGTGACAAGGTAAGCCGTCGCGGTCAGCGGGAAGGTCGTGGCTTGCAATCCGACAGCCATGACGCGGATGGATCAGGCACCGGTGGAAATCGAGATGAAGAGAGAGTCATTGCTGCCGCGTTAAGAATGTTGGCAATGCGCCCGCGAAGCGAGACACAATTGCGCGAACGCTTGATGTCAAAGCCGCAAGCAAATGGAAGGCTGGTCGACCATTGCATAAGTCACTTGAAACAATTGGGCTACGTGAACGACGATCGGTTCGCCGAGAGTTATGCAACTCATCGTCTAAGTGTGAGGCCCATCGGAAGAGCCCGGCTTGCGCGTGAGCTTGTGCGGAAGAAAGTCGATCGAAAGACGGTTGATCGAGCGCTCGATCAAGTGTTTGACGAACACTGCGAAGATGATCTGATCGATCGAGCGATCCAGAAACGAATGCGCACTCACGGCCACCCTACCGATCGCGCCGACGCCAAGCGCATGTTCGACCATCTGGCCCGGCTCGGCTTCGATTTTGATCTGATTCTTAGAAAGCTTGATGCCCTCAACAGGAACAATGAAAGGTGAATGAACCCGCGGCTATAGCCCGGGTTCAGCGCTCATCACTCATTCGAAGCGGGCTCCAATGGCGCACGGCCGAGACAGGCGCAACACTACACGCGTAAGCTACATTTGCGAGATCGAATGTGAAGCCGACAGCGACGCCGCCGGCACCACTCGCGTGAAGACTCGCATCTCCGATCTAAGTCTATCCGGCGCGTTCATCGATACGACAGCGTGTTTCGCGCCAGGCACTCTCCTCACGCTCACTTTTCAGGGTGGTGAAACAAGGATTCGCACCATAGCCGAAGTGCGACACACGATGCCGCAGAGCGGTATGGGCGTTCGGTTTGTGGGATTAATCCCCGAGCACAGAGCAGCACTGGCGCAATTGTTTGGAGAAGACCCACATTCGGCTGAGGAGCATGGATCAAACGCTCAACCTGGACCTGGCCAGAAATTGTTCCTCGGAAGCTTCTCGGTCATAAGCCTGTTTGACGTGATTCAGATGATCGAGAACTCGCGGCTTACGGGTGTGCTTATTGTCGTGCTCTCGTTTGTAAGGGGTGAAGTTTACTTCAACGAGGGCGAGATTGTCGGTGCCGCAGTCGAGGGCGAGTATGGGGGAGAGGCGCTGGCAAGGCTTCTGAACCCAGTCGAAGGCACATTCGAGTTTAGGAAATCAGCTGCACATTTCCGCCGCACCATCCAGGCTTCAAGCAATATAGGTCTCCTGTTGGAACTCCTGCGCGTGAAAGACGAAGAGTCCGCACTCCGTTGAGAACGCCGCGCCGCCGGCATTTTCTTTCTTCCCTGCAATTTCCAGCCCGGACAAATAGGACAACGAACGCAAGAGCTAGGCTACCTGCTCGTCAGAGATCATTAGAATGAGCCTGGAACTGAACCGGAAACACGGCAAGACTAGTCACAACCGCTCCCTTCTCTCACGTCGAATCCCTTATTCCCATGCGTTGGGTTCCTTCCTCCTGGTTGTCTTCAGTGTAGCGCACCGTCTCGTCTCAAAGTCGTTTCCTGTCCGATCCGTTTTCCACCTGCATTTGCTATAATCGAGTTTTAAATCTGAACGAAAAAGACGACCAATATGACTGGATCTGAAATAAGAAAGAAGTTCCTCGATTATTTTGCTGCGCGTGGCCATCGCGTGGTCAAGAGTTCACCGCTGCTGCTTGCCAACGACCCGACGCTGCTGTTCGCCAATGCTGGAATGAATCAGTTCAAGGAGCTGTTCCTGGGACTTGAGACGCGTGACTACAAGCGGGCCTGCTCTTCGCAGAAGTGCATTCGCGCAGGTGGTAAGCACAACGATCTCGACGAAGTCGGCCGCACGACTCGCCATCAGACCTTTTTT
>DATMCM010000088.1:0-4420 GCA_035558335.1 Blastocatellia bacterium
GTCGTCAACAACAACAATGATGGAGGGGCAGGCTCATTGCGCGCCGTCATCGCCAATGCCTGTCCGGGCAGCACCATTACCTTCGCTTCCAGCGTCGTCGGTACGATCAACCTGACGAGCGGTGAGTTGTTGATTGACAAGAATCTGACTATCAACGGCCCCGGCGCGAATCTGTTGACCGTACAGCGCAGTGCAGCTGCGGGTAATTTCCGCATCTTTCACATCACCTCCGGGGGTTTCAACATCATCTCAGGCCTGACCATTGCCAATGGGAATCCTGCCGATTTCGGCGGTGGCATTTACAACCAGAACGGTGGTGCCTTGACGGTCACGGGCTGCGCCATCTCCGGCAATTCTGCAATCAAGAATGGCGTCTTCCCCAGCAGTGGCGGCGGCATTTACAACTTCAACTCCACATTGACACTCATAAACAGCACCATCTCAGGCAACAATGCAACCGGCAGCGGCGGCGGCATTGACAACAACAACGGCTTATTGACTGTCACCAACTCCACCATCTCCGGCAACTTTGCCTCGACCGGTGACGGCGGCGGTGGCATTTACAATGGCGCAGGCACGGCGAACCTTGCCAACAGCACCATCTCAGGCAACTCTACAAACAGGAGCGGCGGCGGCATTAATAACTCCATTGGCACGGTCAATGTCAGGAATACGATCATTGCCGGAAACACGGCCACGAGCAGCGGCCCTGATTTCAATGGTGCGCTGACCTCGCAGGATTTCAACCTAATTGGTAACGCCTCTGGCGCGACCATCAATCCTGCACAAACTTCAGATCAGATCGGTAACGCTGGCTCGCCGATTAACCCACTGCTCGGTTCACTCGCCAACAACGGCGGTCCGACCCCGACACACGCACTGCTTGCTGGCAGCACGGCGATAAACAGAGGAGACTCCAGCGGCTCAATCACCGATCAACGCGGCTTCACTCGCGCGGTCGGTAGTTCCCCTCCACCATATCTAGGCGGCGGTGACGGCGGCGATATCGGTGCCTTCGAGGCGCAGGCGCCGAGTGCGGTCACGCTCGTCGGCTTCACCGCGATCGCTCGAGACAACAGCGTTCTCATCAACTGGCAGACGGGGTTTGAAGTCTCCAATCTTGGCTTCTACATTCAACGCGATGATGGAAGCGGCGCGCCCGCTCGGATCACTGATCTGATCGCCGGCTCGGCGCTGTTTGCGGGTGCGAGCACCTCGCTGACCGCCGGCCGCGACTATTCATGGCGAGACAAGCGGCCGTTCGAAAAAGGTACTCGATACTATCTCGAAGAAGTTGACCTCGATGGTACGAGCAGGTTTCACGGACCTGTGTTCGTCGAAGCGACCGGCGACCGCGGAAGGGGGACCGCCGATGAAGCGGCTAACTCACCAACGGTTTCCGAACTCAACGAATCTGATTCAGTTCAACAAGCGCCTTCGCCGCTGGAACCTAAAGCGAAGCTAAGAAAACCGAATGAAGCCTCTCTGCAGGTTCAAGGGTTGATCGCTTCCCAGCCCGCGTTGAAATTTGCGATCAGCGCTGAAGGTCTCTATCGAGTCACACGCGATGAGCTCGTGTCGGCAGGTTTGGATCCCAACACCGACCCACGCCGGTTGCAACTGTTCGTTGACGGGAAAGAGCTGGCGATGCAAGTCGCAGGCGAAGAAGATGGGAAACTTGACGCGGTCGACTACATTGAGTTCTACGGCATAGGCATCAACTCCAACTATTCGAACTCGCGAGTGTACTGGCTCACGGCGGGCGCTAGCGCGGGTCGTCGCATTGGTAATGTCTCTGGGCCAGAAGGCAAGCTCTCGCCCTCTTCGTTTGCCTACACAGTGGAACGCAAGGATCGCACGATTTATTTTGCAAGTTTGCTGAACGGCGATGCCGAGAACTTCTTCGGGCCGGTTATCGCTGGGAGCTCCATTTCTCAACCAATCTTCGCGCCTCAAGTTGCGAACCTGCCTGGCGTGGATGCTACGATCGAGATCGCGTTGCAGGGAGTGACCAGTGCTGTACATCTAGTTCGGATTGATCTGAACGGGTTTGAGGTCGGGCGGTTGTCGTTCAACGGTCAAGCCCACTCGGTCAAATCAATCATGCTTTCACAGTCGCTCTTACACGAGGGCGCGAACACTTTTACCCTGACCCGCCTTGGGGATAACAGCGACATCTCTCTGGTCGACTACTTACGATTGACCTATCAGCACGCGTTTGTCGCCGACAACGATTCGCTCCGGATAACCTGCGATGCCGGAGAGAAACTTTCGATTGCCGACTTCTCATCGGACAAAGTGCGCGCTTTTGATGTGACCGACTTCGGCAAGGTTCAGGAAGTAGAAGCTAAGGCGGAGCCGAGCAAAAGTAATGGCGGATACGTTCTGACTTTCAATGCGCCAGGAAGCGGAAGCCGCACGCTACTCGCCGTAGCCGACTCGCAACTCAAGCACGCTGTTGCCTTTGCCGATCAGCCGTCGAGCTGGCGCACGCGCCACGCAGGCGTCGATTTCGTCATCATTACGCGGCACGAATTCCTTCCTGCTTTAGAACCGCTTAGAGCGCTGCGTCACGGTCAGGGGTTGAGCGTGGCTGTAGTTGATGTGGAAGATATCTATGATGAATTCAGCTACGGGCAGAAGACGCCGCAGGCCGTGCAAGACTTCCTGTCGTTTGCAACCGCATATTGGAAGACGCCGCCGCGATACCTGCTGTTCGCAGGAGATGCGAGCCTCGATCCGAAGAACTATCTCGGATTGGGAGACTTCGACTTTGTTCCGACAAAGCTGATAGACACGAATTACCTTGAGGCTGCTTCCGATGATTGGTTTGCGAGTTTTAGTGGGGAGACACTGGCGTCAATGTCGATCGGTCGGCTGCCTTTCCGCACTTTGAGCGAAGCCTCGACTATGATCAAGAAGATCGTGGGCTATGAGCTGTCGAGTCCTTTGCAAGAGGCGTTACTCGTCGCGGACGCGAACGACGGCTTCAACTTTGAATTGGCAAGCGACCAACTCCGCCCGCTGATTCCTGCCGATCTTAGAGTTCAGCAAATTAACCGGGGGCGCGTGGACGCGGCAACCGCGAAGAGCCAGTTGCTGGCGGCAATCGCTCGAGGACAAAAGGTTGTGAACTATACGGGTCACGGATCTGCGAATCAGTGGAGAGGCAACTTGCTGACCGGTGACGAGGCGAGAGCTCTCCGCAACGGAGACCGCCTGCCGTTGTTCGTGATGATGACATGTCTGAACGGTTACTTTCAGGATGCTGCGGTAGACTCGCTTGCTGAATCACTACTCAAGAGCGAAGCGGGGGGCGCAATAGCCGTGTGGGGTTCATCTGGGATGACCCTGCCAGGTGGCCAGGCAGTGCTTAACCAGGAATTCTTTAGATCGATCTTCGGCTCTGGGAGAGCCGGTCCGATGATGCTCGGGGATGCGATTTTGAGGGCGAAGGCAGCCGTGAGCGATACCGATATTCGACGAACGTGGGTCTTGCTTGGCGATCCTACGATGAGGCTGAGGTGATCGCGACGTGCTCAGAGTTCAAGCTTCAGGTCGCGCCCGCCTGAAGAAGAGATTGCCACCAGCTCACGTGGCGCCAGTAGTTGCCGCTGCAACTTATGTCGGTATGGTGGCCTTTGGATACGCGGTGATGCGTCTGATCGCCAACCCGGCCCGTGGTGACCGGCTGGCGGGTGGGCCGTGGGAGGCCGCCTAGTGGAGATGCATTTGGATGGGCAGGCACCGCCGCAAGAATGACAAGGACCGCAGACAATAGCTAAAGGAAGAGGCATATGAGGTCATCGTTCAAACAAGACTCCAGCCGCAGACGCAGCGCGCCCTGCTTGGTGCGATTGTCTAACTCCATGAAACTCAATCTTCACGCTCATCTCAGACGGATGACCTTGCTGTCGTTAATGCTACTGGTCGTCAGCGCATCTTCGACCCTTGCGCAGACAACTGGCTTCACCTATCAAGGCCGGCTCACCGATGCCGGGGGTCCAGCCAATGGCGCGTATGATCTGCAATTTAAACTCTACGATGCGCTCGCCGGCCCCACGCAGGTCGGCGCGACCGCCACGCTCGATGATGTCGCGGTGAGCAATGGCAGCTTCAGCGTAACGCTCGATTTCGGCGCGGCGGCCTTTCCCGGCACGAATCGCTGGCTAGAGATCGGTGTGCGACCGGGCGTGAGCACAGGCGCATTCACAACCCTCACACCACGCCAACCAATCACCTCAACGCCCTATGCAATTAATGCGGCACAGCTTGGTGGCCTGGCGGCGAGCGGGTTCTTGCAAAACAGCTCGTCGCAGCAAGGAAGCGCGAACTTCAACATCAGCGGCGACGGCACGACGGGCGGAACACTCTCCGCGAATGCCGTCAATGCGACGTCGCAGTACAACATCGGCGGCAG
>DATMCM010000089.1:0-3443 GCA_035558335.1 Blastocatellia bacterium
GCCAGGCTGCACCTCTGCTATCTCTTTGAGAAATACGGGGAGGCGCTGGAAGCCGCGCGTTCGGCACGCTGGACCGTGTATCAGCTCTCGGGAACGATCTGGCCGGTGCTGTTCGAGTTTTGGAATGCCCTGACGCTGGCCGCGAATTACGCCGGCGCGACTGACGATGAGAGAACGGCATACCTGGAGGAGATGCAAAAAGCGCAACGATCATTGGAGGTCCTGGCGGAGAGCTGCCCTGAAAACTTTCTCTGCCACTCGCTGTTGCTGTCTGCGGAGATCGAGCGCATTTCAGGTCGCGACTTCGCTGCTCAGGATCTTTATGATCGGGCAGTTGGTTACGCCTCGGAAACCGGGCTTCTTCAGCATCAAGCCCTGGCGAACGAGCTTTGCGCCAAGTTCTGGCTAGGTCGTGGTCAGGAAAAGATTGCAGATGTTTTCCTGTCCGAGGCTCGTGATTGCTACGCGCAGTGGGGTGCCGCCGCAAAGGTAGACGACCTCGATCGGAAGTACGGAGGGCTACTCAAGCGGCGCGTGAGACTGCAGCGAACGCGATCCGACATTGGCTCGACAGCCGGCGATGAGAGCCTTGACGTCGCGACAGCGATGAAGGCGGCGCAGGTGATGGCACGTGAGATCGATCTGGAGACACTGCTCGGAAGATTGTTGAGCATCGCCATCCAAAACGCAGGCGCTGAGCGCGGAAGTCTCATGCTCGAGCGAGACGGGCAGGCTTTCATTCAGGCGGAAGGAACGACGGAGACAGTCGAAGTGAAGCTGCACGACGCCGTTCCGCTTGACCGCGCTATGAGCCTGTCGAAGGGCATCGTCAACTACGTGCGAAGAACCCTCGAGAGCGTCGTCCTGGCGGATGCTCGCGCCGACGATCGCTACGCGTCAGATGAATACGTGTCGCGCCGGCGGCCTCGATCGATCCTGTGCGCGCCGGTGCTCAAGCAGGGCCGTCTCATCGGAGTGCTCTATCTCGAAAACAATCTGGTCACCGGCGCCTTCACAAGCGACCGGATCAAACTCCTGCAACTAATCTCTTCAGAAGCTGCCATCTCAATCGAGAACGCCAGACTTTATGATGAGATGAAGCAGGAGGCCGCCCAGCGGCGGCAAGCTGAGGAGACGCTGCGATCAGTCGTCCAGGGAACCGCTGCGGTAACCGGAGGCGACTTTTTCTCCGCTCTCGTTCGCCATCTGGCTTCAGCCATCGGTGTCCGCTACGCTTTTGTTACCGAGTGCACGGATCAAACGAAAACCCGAGTGCGTACCCTTGCCTTCTGGAGCGGAGAAGCACTGGCTGACAATATCGAGTATGACCTGGCGCTGACCCCGTGCGAGCGAGTCTTTGAAGGAGAAGTGTGCCACCATCCCAATAATCTGCAACAGATCTTCCCGTACGACACACCGCTGGTTTCCATGGAGGCGGAGAGTTTTATCGGCCTGCCGATGTGCGCGGGTTCCGGTGACATCATCGGACATCTTGCGGTCCTCGATGTCAAACCGATGCCGAATGCTTCGCACGCGATGTCGGTACTGTCCATATTTGCAGCTCGGGCCGGCGCGGAATTGCAGCGACTTAAGGCCGAGCAGGAGCTGCGGCGGGCGTTGGCGGAGGTCGAGCAGCTCAAGAATCGTCTTCACGCTGAAAACGTGTACTTGCAGGAAGAAATCCAGGGCCAGCACAACTTCGGCGAGATCGTAGGCACCAGCCCAGCTCTGCTCGCCGTGCTCCAGGAACTCGAGCGCGTGGCGCCGACTGATTCCACCGTTCTCATAAACGGCGAGACCGGGACCGGCAAAGAACTCATCGCTCGCGCGATCCATGATCGCAGCACGCGTAAGAACCACGCGCTGGTGAAAGTGAACTGCGGGGCAATATCAGCAGGGCTAGTTGAGAGTGAACTGTTCGGCCACGTGAAGGGAGCATTCACCGGCGCAATCGACCGGCGCACCGGGCGTTTTGAGCTGGCCGATGGCGGAACGCTCTTTCTGGACGAGGTCAGCGAACTCCCGCTCGAAACTCAGGTCAAGCTTCTCCGCGTTTTGCAGGAGGGCGAGTTCGAGCCGGTGGGCAGCAGCCGCACGGTGCGCACCAATGTAAGAATCATCGCCGCAACCAATCGCAACCTTGATGAAGCCACGCGGGAAGGCCGTTTCCGTTCCGATCTCTTCTACCGATTGAATGTCTTTCCGCTACACGTACCGCCGTTGCGCGAGCGCCGTTCGGACATATCTCAACTCGTGATGTTCTTCGTCTCGCGCTTCGGCAAAAAATTCGGCAAACGCTTGGATGGCGTGTCGCAAGACACGATGGATCTGCTTATCCAGTATCCGTGGCCCGGCAACATTCGCGAGTTGCAGAACGTGATCGAACGCGGAGTTGTGCTTGCGCACGGACCCGTGCTCACACTCGATCCGGGAGTGCTGCAAGCACAGTCTCCCGCCGTCTCCACCACAGCCGCGTCCCCAAGCGCGCACGGTTTGAGCGCCTTAGCTGCACCAGCAGTTGCAGGCAAGTCCTCACCCGACTCACCAGCCACGCTTGAAGAGATGGAGCGCCGGCATATCGTAGACGTACTCGAACAGGCACGATGGGTAATCGAAGGAGCTCGGGGGGCGGCGCTTATGCTCAACCTGCATCCTAACACCTTGCGGAGCCGAATGAAGAAGCTTGGAATCCATCGACCCACCCGCGAAAGCCTGGGGGCCGCCCACGAAATATCGTAGGCCATCCCCACAACCCATCCCACGAAATTCCGTGGGTCTCCTTTGTGCTTGGCTCCACCAAATCACACTAACCCTCAGCATTTCTATACTTAAGCATCCTCAATTCGACATCCGATTGTCTGGCATCGCGCTTGCCCTTAGCAGTGACGAACCCAGACAAGGAGCACAAAGGAATGTTGAGGATTTCAGAGATCGAGCAAACGGGAGACGCCGCGACGCTGCGGCTTGAAGGACGAGCAGTGGGGACGCTGGTAGCCGAGGTTGAGAACGCCTGCGAGCAGCATCTGTCAAAGGGCCATCGGCTGAGGCTCGATCTTGCTGACTTGTCGTTTGCCGACCGCGCCGCCATCGCTCTTCTTCAGGAGTTGAGAAGGCGGGGGGTCGCGCTCACGAACTGCTCACCGTTTTTGAACGAGGAACTAAAGCAAGTGGTCTTGCCGAGCTGACAGCAAGCCGCTAACGAGAGAGGGATCGGCGATGGATACTTCAACGACAGTGGAAGATTTTGAATCGGCGGCATTGCCGCACATGGATGACTTGTTCCGCACCGCTCGCCGCGTGCTCGGCAATCAGAGCGAAGCCGAAGACGTAGTTCAGGAAACCTTCCTCCAGGCTTGGAAGTCATTCGAGCGGTTTGAGCTTGGCACAAACTGCCGCGCGTGGCTCTACAAGATCATGTTTCACGTCATCCAGCACAATCGCCG
>DATMCM010000090.1:0-3273 GCA_035558335.1 Blastocatellia bacterium
CCCACAAACGAAATCGCCAGCGTGATGTTGTTTATGATTCGCTGAATCGCGCGAACGATGTCGACTACGTCGATCACCGAGACGTTTGGAAACTTGTCTACAAGCGCGCGCTGGAACCGCGAGCGGTCGATTTCGTCTACGGGCCCGCTGAGCGCGCCGACCATCATCTGCGGCGCCTCCTCCAAAGTGCCGGGACGAAACAGCACCATGAACCCCGTTCGCGAGTTGCGCCAATCGACGTGCCGGATGCTCGTCACTTGCGCGGTCAGCTTGCGGCCTTGCACGTCGAAGGTGATCGAGCCGCCAACGTCGAGTCCCGAAAGACCCCTCATGCTTTCTTCGATCGAAACCTCCGGTTCCGGTGACGGAGTTGCATCCCAAAATCTGCCCGCTATCACCTTCTCGTTCTCTGCAAGCGCGGGCCGGTAGGTCACCACATACTCGCGCCCGAGCCTTCCGCGTTCGCGTTTCATCTCGGCGTTATCGAAGTTGACCTCGCTTCCGTTGATCGCGACGATGCGGGTTCGAATCGTCGGCACCAGTATCGGTCTCGCCCCGGTAAAGCTTTGAACGATGTCCGAGACGCCTTGCTCCTGATCCTTTTGCACATCGACCAGAAACATGTTCGGAGTGTCGCCTCGCTGGGTTATGTCAAACTCGCGGACAAGATTCGACTGAAGCGACTGGATGGTGATCACCAGGAACACGCCCAGGCCTACGATCATGATGATGACCCGAGTCTGGTTGCCAGGGCGGTGAAGGCTATTGATCGCCTGCCTCAAGGCGAATGATGAGAACGGCCGCGTGCGCCGCACGAGCAAGATCAACAGCGTAGCCGCCAGGTAAAGCGCCCCGGCAGTCACCGCAAGCGCAGTTAAAAAGAACAAACCCACGCGGAGCGAACCGGCTTGCCACGAGACCAGCAGCAGCAAGCTCAACACAACCACGAAAGCGGTTGCCCATCTCAACGGATCAAACTTGCGATGCGTCTCTCCCGCTTCTTCACGCAGCAGTTCGTTCGGCTTTATGTTGCGAATTCGCAGAAGTGGAAGCGCGGAAAACAGTATCGAGATCAACACCCCTGCTCCAACCGCCTGCGCGATCGCCGAAAGACGAAGACCGTAAGTCATGTAAGGAGGCAGCGATGCTGCGAATCTCCCGGCGATCAGCACAAGCACCGCCTTGCCGAAAAGAATGCCCAGCAAGCTTCCGCCGATCCCGAGCACGATGACCTGCATCAGGTACGCCGCTGTGATCCTCCAGCCGGTCCCGCCGAGACACTTGAGCACCGCGATCGTTTTCTTCTTCTGATCGATGAAGACGCGAGTCACGTTCGAGATGCCGATCCCGCCGAGCACAAGAATCACAAGCCCGGTGAGCGACGAATAGTTCTCGGCTCGGGTGAATTGCTCCTGCAGGTTCTCCTGCGAGTCTCGGTACGAGCGCATTGTCACCAGATTGTTGTTCTTCAACTCCGCGCGCAGCTGGCGGACGAGCTCCGCCATCTTGCCTTGCGGAGTGGTGAGCAGGATCTTGCGTCGCGCGCGACTGCCAAAGCCGGTGAGCCCGGCCCGTTCGAGCGCGTCCCGCTCGACAAAAACCCGCGGCCCGAGACGAAAGCTGCTACCGCCGCCCGGCTCCTGAACGAAGACCCCGCGAATCTGAAAGGTCTCGCTGCCTATTTTCACCTCATCGCCAACTTTGAGCTCGAGCCGGTCGAGCAATGAGGCTGCGACGACCGCGCCACCGTTTTCGACAAGCGAGTATTTGAACTGCTCCCCATCCTTGAGCTTGAACTCTCCGGCCAGGGGAAACTCCGGGTCGATGCCTTTGAGCTCGATCATCATTGCGCCTTCACGCGCCGGATCGGCGGGCCGGAGCATGGTCGGCGAATCGATGGTCTCGGTTCTGCCGTCGATGAGAGGCGGAGCGGCGATGCGATTTATCACGCCAAGGGTCTCGTCGGTCCACGGCCGATTTGTGTCCAGCTGAACATCGGCAGTCAGCAAGTTGCGCGCTTCGGCGGCGACAGCGAGCTCCGCGTTTTGAAGCATCGAACGGCCCGCCGCGATCGAGCCAACGCCGATCGCTATGCACAGAAAAAAGAACAAGAGCCGCCGCCACGCGGTTCGAAGCTCACGACGAGCCATCTGAAAGATGAACTTCACCGCGACGCCTCCACTTCGGTTGTCTGCGGCTGGGCGCTCATTTCGCTCTGGTCGCTGTCTAGTACGACGCGTCCGTCCCTGAGCGAGATCTGCCGGTCAGCCTCGGCCGCAAGCTCGTGGTCGTGGGTGACCAGCACCAGCGTCGCGTTGCGTTTTCGGTTCATATCGACCATCAGATCAAACACATGTCTGCCGTTTTGCGAATCGAGATTGCCGGTAGGCTCATCCGCCAGCAGGATCGAGGGATCGTTTGCGAAAGCGCGTGCGATGGCCACTCGTTGGCGCTCGCCGCCGGAAAGTTGTGAAGGGTAGTGATGCGCGCGGGCTACAAGGTCGACATCGGTAAGCAGGCGGTCGGCCCGCGCTCGGGCATTGCGAGCGCCGGCTATCTCCATCGGCACGAGAATGTTCTCAAGCGCGGTAAGAGAAGGGATCAGGTGAAACGACTGAAACACGAACCCGATCTTCTCGCCCCGAAGCTCGGCAAGCCGGTCTTCGTTCATCGTGGTGATCGCCTGCCCGTCTATGCGGACCTCGCCCGAAGTGGGCGCGTCCAGCCCCGCGATCAACCCGAGCAACGTAGACTTGCCGCTTCCGGAAGGGCCAACCACCGAAATGAACTGCCCGTCGGCAATCACAAGATCGAGCGAGTGAAGAATGGTCAACATCTCCGCGCCCGAGGGTACAACCTTCGAAACCTTGTATAATTCAATCATGAATTCTCTAAAATCACTCTTGGGAGCGCGGACGTCCCGCCCGTTCTTACGCCTGGGAGCGCGGGCGTCCCGCCCGCATCTTCCGTTGCTTTTGTTTGCCGCCTTATCACTTGCGGCGTGCAGCAGCGCGCCCTCAAAGCCTCCTGCAGACGCGCCCGCCGCTGCGACACCATCGGCGGCTCCCAAAAAGAGTGTACCGAAGATAGTCGCGTTCGGCGACAGCCTCACCGCAGGCTTAGGCCTGCCGGAGTCAGCCAGCTACCCTTCGATGCTACAAAAGCGACTCGCGTCTGATGGTTTCGAATACGAAGTTGTGAATGCGGGCGTTTCAGGAGACACGTCGGCAGGGGGACTGAGGCGAATCGACTGGGCGCTTCAAGGCGATGCTC
>DATMCM010000091.1:0-12428 GCA_035558335.1 Blastocatellia bacterium
CAACACTATTTTCCCTTCAGAACTGGACTCAACTGTATCAGATGACTCAAGATTCCACGGATGTCGAACGTTAGCTTGGAACAGATAGCGGGTGCTTGGGACTGGCAGCCGATTCGAAACTGTCCCGGCAGGTACGCATTGCGCGGAGCAGTCCATCTCACAGTCCAAGAGATTGCGGGCTGTGAGATCGAAGTATCTGAATTCCAAAGCGCTGTTGCTCGAGACACTGTTCTGGTTGCCGAGCTCGCCGGCGGCGGGTTGATCTCGTACCGGCGCGCGGACGGATCGCTTCTTCACACCCTGAACACCACAGAAGGCTTCGGGCGAAAGCTGAAACAGCTTGGCATCGAGAGGGATGCTCTTTAAGCATTAGGATACAGGAAGGGCAACCTCTCAAACCCGCCTCCTTCTCTTTCTAAGTCTTGGTCGTATTTGGTCCCACGTTGTTTGATTTGAACCAGCCCTGCTGCAATACTTCTCAGTCCTTCCGCCGGATTGGAAAACGATGAGCGTTCATCCCACAGCGATAATTGATTCAACGAGCAGCCTTGAGGCCGGAGTCGCCATTGGACCTCACGCCGTCATCGAAGCGTCTACTCAGATCGGAGAAGGTTGCGAGCTTCGTGCTCATTCCGTGATCAAGCGGTTCACAACGATTGGTGCGAACAATATTGTTCACGAGGGAGCGATCCTGGGCGGCGAACCGCAGGACCTCGGCTTCAATGAATGTGAAAGTTACCTTCGCATTGGTGTGTCGAATAGTTTTCGTGAAGGCGTCACAGTTCATCGCGGCACTCAACCGGGTTCCGAGACGGTCGTCGGCTCGCATTGTTTCATCATGGTCTGCGCGCACATTGCTCATAACTGCCGGGTGGGCGATCGAGTAATCATCGCCAACAACGTGGCGCTGGCAGGTTATGTTGATATCGAGGACGGAGCATTCCTCTCCGGAGGCGTCGTTGTTCATCAGTTTTGCCGAATAGGTCGGCTGGCAATGATTGGCGGGAACTCGAAGATCGTGCAGGACTGCTTGCCGTTCGTGGTGACGGATGGAGTTCCCGGGCGCGCCCACGGGCTGAACGTGGTGGGGCTTCGCCGTGCGGGATTCAAGTCGAGCGAGATTCAGAGACTCAAGGAAGCTTATCGCATACTGCTGCGCTCTGGACTTGGGTTGGAAGCCGCGCTTTCGCGGATGGCCGATTTGGACGATGCGCTCGTCAATGAGCTGATCCAGTTTGTCCGCGGCTCCGCTCGCGGCTTTTGCAGGGAATATGGAAGGTGAGGACACAGCATCTACATGGCCGACTCATTACCACCGAAGGAAATCATAGAGTCCGATACTCCCGACGAGCATTTGACCTTTATGCGTTCGCAGTGGCGCGACTTTGCAGCCTTCGCGTGGGAAAAGTATCTATCTGAAGGCCGAGGCGCGGTCGTTGTTGACCTCAAGCGTGCCTCGAAAACGGGTACTCGGCTTCAAGTCCCGACTTTCTATCTTTCAGACGGAAGCGAGCGGCTTCGCGCGCGGGGCGGGTGGCCGAGCGATGAAGTCGCGCAGGTGATTCGCGAGTACGACCCCGAACGTGACGTGGTGTTTATCTTCCTGCGGCTGGACGGAGACGCCTTTCACTATGACGCGTCTGACGAGATCACACCCCCGATCGCGTATAGATCGCGACGATCACGAGCGCGCAAGCACAGACGATGAGACAGGATTTGGCTTAGTAGCGCGGCGAGACCTACTTGAATTCGAGCCCGCAACCCAAACAGCGATTTGGCTCTTTCACGAGCAAAAACAACAGTGATAAAAGACAAGTGAAGGGCGCTCCGATCACCGCAACCAGGATAGCCCACAGCGGAATTGTTCCTTTGATTACGCTCGCCGAATTGCATCGCGGACACAACCTCAGCGGCACGACTTGACGTGCAGGGCGCGCCGCAAGTGGGGGAGGAGCTTGTTGGAAGTTCTGAGGCGGAAAGTACGGATTCGGCGTTCTCTGCTCAGGTGGGGGGATCGAAGGAATGTAGCCTGAATCGGGGCGCGAGGCCTCTGCAGTAAGCGGCGCGGAGCAGAGACGGCAGAAGTTTGAACCTTCGCGATTGTCAGCGCCGCACGCCGCACACAGCATGTAATCTTTTCTCCTCTGATCTGGCTCTAATCACGCGTCTTGCAGACTAGTTGGCCGTGGCCGTCGTGTCAACAAGAGTGAACCTTGGTTCTTTAATCGCGATTCCGCGGAGTTCAGATCGCGCGTTAGTTCACAGCCCCGCCGCGTCCCACTTGCGTCGAGTGTCGAGGATCAGCTTGGCAAGCTTCTGAGTCACCTTTGCAAAGTATTCGTCAGCCTTCGCCTGATCGAACTTAACGTAGCCCTGTCCTTCTTTATACAAGCCTATAGATGACGGCGCGGGATAAGCCGAATAAGTTCCGGGTGCCGGATTCGCTGTGGCAAGTTCATCCGAGTATCGGTCCTTGTGCACGAGCTTCGGATCGATGGCCTGAATAAAGGCATTTTCGTTCCAACCGGCATGCCCGCCATCTTCGCCGAAAACTTGCAGCGTGACGTCTGAGCAATAGCTCCACCAGTTGATCACCAACGTTCGAACCTTCTTCTCTTGCCCGACCTCCATCGCCACTGAATTAAGCACGGCGGTCTGAGGGCCGCCGTGACCGTTTATCACGACGATGTTGCGAAACCCGTTCTTCGCGAGCCCAATTATCACATCGCGCACGTAAAGTCGATAAGCGGCCTCGGAGATCGAGAACGCCCCGGGGTAAGCGTCCATGCTGCCGGTGATGCCATAGGGTATGACCGGCGCTATCAAGGCGTTCACTTCGCGCGCAATTCTGCGAGCAATAGCCACAGGAGCGGTAATGTCCGCTCCGTTGTTAATGACGCCGTGTGGCTCGAGCGTGCCCGTTGGCAGGAGCACGGTGCTGACCTTCGTTGGCACGGCTTCTTTGAACTCCATCCAGTTGATGTCGCTGATGTCGCGAGTGGTGACGACGTCTCCGGTTTGAGCCGAAGCCGACGATCCGAGAAATACAGCGAGGACCAGAGAGAACATTAGTCGAATCATCCGAAATCCCCCACTTCAAAGCAGCGTTCCGTCTGCGCCGTTTGACTAGAGCAGTCGCGTGATGCGGAACAAATGCTGGTTATCCAGCGCGCTCGTTACTGGCTAAAACACCGGTCCAGCAAGCTTCGCAAGCATCGTGGCCGAAGCCTTTTCTACGTCTGCGTGCAGCGAGTTGCCGTGCGAGTCCATCGTCACGATCGCCGGAAAATCCTTTACGAGGATATGCCACATCGCTTCCGGTATCCCGAACTCCATCAGGTTTACATCCAGCACCTTTTCGATGCAGCGGGCGTAGTATTGAGCCGCGCCTCCGATTGCATTCAGATAGACTGCCCCAGCTTCGGCCATAGCGTCGAGGGTGCGCTTGCCCATTCCGCCTTTGCCCATCACCGCCCGCACCCCGTAGCGCTTGATTATGTCAGCTTGATAGGGCTCTTCGCGGATGCTCGTAGTCGGACCGGCAGCGGTTATCCTGTAGCTGCCGTTGTCCTTCATCACAACCGGGCCGCAATGATACAGCACTGAACCCTGAAGACTGACCGGCGGCTCATGCTTCATCAAATGAGAGTGAACAGCGTCACGACCGGTGTAGACATCGCCGGAGACCATCACCACATCGCCGACTCTGAGCTCGCGAATCTGATCTTCTGTGACCGGAGCGAGGATGTGTTTCTCTTTCCCGGTGAGCTTGAACGCTTCGTTCGCCGCCATGCGCTTTGCGGGGTGCTTCTCGTCGCGATAGAGCCACCGCTTGATCTCGCCCGTCTTCGCATCAAGCACAACGCCAAGTCTCCTGAATGCCCAGCAGTCATACGCTACCGAAACAAAAAAACTCGCAGGCAGACGGTTCAACACGCCGATCTTGCAGCCGATCAGCGTCACCCCTCCGGAAAATCCCATCGTCCCGATGCCAAGCGTGTTGGCAGCTTGCATTACGTAATCCTCGAGCGCGGCAAGCTTGGGATCGGGGTTGGTGTCGTCGAGCAATCGAAAGAGCTGCTCCTTTGCGTGCTGGTAGCCGGAGGTGCGATCTCCGCCTATGCAAACGCCGAGCGCCCCGGCGCTGCAGCCGTGCCCCTGCGCCTGCCAGACCGCGTGAAGTATGCACTTGCGCACGCCGTCGAGGTCCCGCCCCGCTCGCCCGAGATGTGGAAGCTCTATTGGCACAGAGTACTGAATGTTTTTGTTCTCGCAGCCGCCGCCTTTCAACAGCAGCTTCACCTCGATTTCCTCGTCGTTCTCCCATTGATCGAAATGCATTACCGGCGTGCCGGGCCCGAGGTTGTCGCCGGAGTTTGCGCCGGTGATCGAGTCAACAGAGTTGGGCCTAAGCTTGCCAAGCCGCGTAGAGTCTGCGATGGCTTCGCGGATGTCGCGCTTCATCGCGATCTGGTCGGCGCCAACCGGCGTTTTGATTTCGAAGGTTGGCATGCCAGTGTCCTGGCAAATCGGGCCTTCGTTGTCAGACGCCATATCGATGTTGGTAGCGATTACGCTGAGAGCCGTTCCAGCACGTGACGACGGGTCTTCTGCGCCCAGGGCTTCGGCCATCGCTTTTCGAACGTCGGGCGGCAGATTTGTCGAAGTCTCAGTGATGAGCTTGATCAGGCTGTCTTTGAATGATTGCATTGCGCTTTCTCCGATTGACCTTCTTAGCCGCCAAGTCTAGCGCGTGTGGTTCAAAAAGAAAAAGGGAGGCCGAGCCTCCCTTTTACTGTGCAGCTCCGAACAACTAGCCCTTCAACAACACAGTCAAGAACGTGAACAGCACAAGCGTCTCGATCAGCGCCAGGCCCAACAGCAGCATCGTGAAGATGCGACCGCCCGCTCCCGGATTGCGAGCCGTCCCCTCACACGCCGCAGCAATAGCGCGACCATCGCCGATCGCTCCGCCCACCGCCGCGATTCCAACCGCAAAGGAGCCGAGCGCTGGAAAGAACCACGAGTTACCTGCGCTGTGCTCCGCCGCACCGGGCGTCTGCGCCGCGGCCGTTCCGACAACCAACAGCGTCATTAACACCGACATAACAAACAGTCTCAATTTGAGCATCATCATCCTCCGGAGGCCGTGTGACCTCGCTGGCTGGCGGTTGTTCCGCCGGCGGCTTGAAACCTCGGATGGGAGAAGTCGTCAGTGCGTGTGCGTCGGATGATTTGAAGAAACCGCAAACGCCGAGACGCCCGACTCAACATCCAAAGTTCGGTTATCAATCAGAGGAGGTGTCCGTCAGGCCTGGGATAATTTCCACGCGCCCGGTATACGCTTGCCCCTCTTACTGCAAGGCTCCAGCAGCGGCGTGCGATCCAAACTTCTATAAAAGTGCCCGACTCTCAACTCCCCAACGAAGTCTACAAACATCAACGATTCGATCTAGAGGTCCAATGTAAACCTAGTGCGCCTCGGCTGCCGCTTCGCGAGCGTGTTCATCGGTGTCGTGTTCCTCGTGCGGGACAGTCTCCGAAAGGTAAACCATCGAAAGCATGATAAAGATAAACGTCTGCACGAAGGCCACGAACAAGCCGAGCAAGATCGTAAAGATCGGAACGATCGGCGCTATCAGATCGTGAAGAAATGCGTGACCGATCTGCTCGTCCGCGTACATATTCACAAACAACCTCAGCGACAACGTTACCGGCCGCACGCAATTGGAGATTATCTCCACGACGAAGATCAGCCACCCGATCGCGAACGCCAGCGCTCCGGTGAGCCCGCCAAGAAAGTGTTTCAGATACCTCACACCCTGCTGGCGGAAGCCCATCGCCATGTAATAGAAAAACGACGTGGCTCCGAGCGCGCCGGTTACGTTGATGCTCTCCGTCGGTGCCCCCAGCCCGGGTATCTGGGCCATCACGTTCCCGATCAAGATAAACACCGCGAACGTTCCGATGACCGGAAGATAGCGGCGCCCGTAAGGACCGATGACCTGGTCGAGCAAATCGCGTATCTGTTCTACGACGACCTCGAGTAGCTGCTGTCCTTTCGACGGGCGATCGACGGACAGCTTGCCGCGGAGAAGCAAAATGCCGACCGTTGCGATGATCATCAACACCAGCACCCACACGACGTGCGGGGGTATGACCAGTTCGCCGTGCCCGGGCTCGTGCCAGTGGGCGCCGAAGAGCCCATAGATCGAAGGCATGATTGCTTGCTGGACCTTGAGCACCGCGGGTCCGAAGATGTGATTCGCCTGCTCGACGAGCCAGGCCACTTCGTGTTGCGCAGCAGCCTTTCCTGTTTCGACGGCTCCAGCGTGTTCGCCGGCTTGAGCTGACGCGTCGTGTCCTTCCTGAAGTAATGCAAGTATCACAGCTAACATCAAGAATCGTTCCCCGTTCCTGAAGAAAGAGTTTGGTAGACAACGTAAGCGGCCTCGACCATCACCGCAACTGCGGGAGCTAACAGGCCCGCAAGTATGCCGATAGCATCGAAGTACCCAGTCTTGTTACCAGCCCAGCCGGCGAAGGCGACTACAAGCCAACGAGCTACGAACTTGAGCGTCGTACCGGGCGGCGTCTTCTCCGATCCTGCACCCAGTACGGCTCTAAGCGACGACCCGAGCCAGTGATAGTTCAAAAGCGCAAGCCCGCCGCCCAACGCGATGCCGAGAGTGAACCTGAAATCGGCTGCCAGAGCCGATATCGCGACCCCCACGATGATTGCGCCGAAGATGTTGCGCCAGACGCGTCGTTCGACGAACTCAGGCCGCGTGAAGGGCAGAGGTTCTTCCTCGCTCAAGGGCGCTCTATCTAAGACGTTCATCTAAACTCGTTTCTCGTGCAAACTTGAAGTGGCGAATTTTAGCAGCGGGGTTTGAGGACTGTCCAGCAATCGGGCAAGGCAGCAATAGGGAAATGCCGCCGCGGGGTGGTGGCTCAGTTTGAAAGTGTGTCAGCCTGTACGGGCGTCCCTGCTCAACAGCTTACGAGAGTGGTTTCTAAGGGAGGGACGTCTGTACAGGTCAAAACCTGAACCACTACAGGCCGCGGTTGTCGGCTCTCTGGAATTGACACGTTCGGTGTGCTCTTGATAGCGTGGCTACTGCGGACGAAGGAGGCGGAAATGAGCCAGGATAGTGATGAACTCACCACGCAACCAACCGCTACGGCCCTGATGGAACGAGTCCGCGAAGTTGAACTGCGACTTGCCCATGACATAGATGTCCTTGCCAATCGATTTGAAAGTCAGCTCGCTTCGTTTCGGGAGGAAATCGCGAGTAGCGTGCACGGCCAGATCTCTACGTTTCGGGACGAGATCGTGAGTAGCATTCAAGATCAGATTTCTTCTTTGCGCGAAGAGATGATGAAGAGCTTCTACAAGCTCAACAACCGAATTATCACGCTGACCGAGGATACTCTCGATATGCGCGCCAATCAGAGGGAAATCCTCAAACGCCTTTACGACCCCGAATTCACAGAAAAAACACCTTAGGATTTCAGCGGGCGCCGGATTGCAGTAGTTGTTCAATTTTTGTGCGGCCGCGCTTTACCGGTCATTTCCCTGCTAGCAAGCAAGCCCAGGCGCCCTCTAGTTCTTTTCTTTCGGCTTGGTCAGATCGTACTTGCTGTCGATCTGATACTTCTTGTAGTCGGTATAGCGCCGCTCCATGCTTCGGTTGAACTTAGCTAAAAGCATCACCCGAGCCGAGATGTTAGCTTCTCCGAACGACGGGAGCCACAACTCGCCATCGACTTTCTCCTGCTCGAATGCAAACGCCGTCGAAGACCCAATCGAAGCCAGCATGCCGCCGCCGATCTTAAACGAATCTGTCAGCCGGGCTTCGAGCCGCGCGATCTGCTGCGCCGTTTCGTCTACCCAGATTGTCCCGGCAAGCTTGTTGATGATTTCTTCCGCGCGATTCTTCGCCTTGAACCCCTTGCGAGGTTCGAAGTCGAACGCGATGACTTCATGCCCGCGAAACATCTCGCGCCGAACCGACGTGATCTCCGATATGCGCAGGAAATCGAGAATTGTGATGTCATCGTCGTCTTTTTCTTTCTCGCCCCGCTGCTTTCGCTGCTCCTTTTTCTGTTTGTCTTTCTCCTGTTGCTTGACGATCTCTTCGATTTGCTTTTGGATTCGCTTGTCTTCCTTCTCCTGCTCGGAGGCTGACAGATCCTTACCGTTGACGTTGATCAACCGCTCGACAGAGTCATCGCCAACCGGCGTTACTTCGTAAACCTTTGTCTCGCTGCTCTTTACCCGGCCGTCGCCGTCCAACTTGCGTTCGACTTCGGTCATTCGGCAGGTGTAGTGCTCGCGAAGCTCCTCGACCTTTTCCTGATTGGCGATGATCGACTTCATCAATGCTTCAAGATCGGGCAGCGGGCGCGCGCCCTCGACTTGCGGGTAACGAAACGCTGCAAGGTCGGGCGCACGGTTGTGCTCGACTTTCTCGACTGAGATAAGAATCTCGGCGCCACCGCGTCTGACTCTTATCGAGAACGGTTCCATAACCGCGTCGACGGCGCGGTAATCTGAGTAGAAAACTTCTTCGACTCCGTCCGCGGTTTCGCGCTCCCGTTTGAGAACCAGCCCGTTCTTAGCGTCGAAGAAAAGCTTCATGCGAACGCTGTCTTTGACCAGCACGACCGCCGTAGCTTCGTGTCCGTCGATCGTCGACGAGCCGGCTGTTTGAGGGACGATTCGTGTTTGTTGAAGGTCGCGAAGCCGGTTGTTCGCAATCAACGATTCAAGCCGCAGGCGTTTTGCTTCGTCACCCAACAACGTGCGCAGCCCACGCTCGTCGATTCGCCAGGCCGATTTGCCGTTGTAGCATTCGGACGTCTTGGCGGCGCCAATGTCGAGATCGATCCTCAAACTGCTGGGGGACGATGTCTGATATCTGAACCGCCCTGTCGAGCCGTCGGCGGCTCTAACTGAGCCGCTCACTGACGTGTTCTTTATTCGTTTGACCGCGTCGCCACCGGTCGCTCTCTTATATCGGTCGATTATTTTTGTGGAAGATTTGTCCGCTCCGATCGACCCGATCGCGAGCGCAAGGATCGAGAGCAATACCGCCGGCATTAGCCTTCTCATCATAACCTCTGCGATGATATTGTAATTGTGCGCGTGGCCAGCGCAACAACAGATGACACCCCAACAGTATAAACGAAGCAAAGCGATCAGTGGGCGCATGAAAAGCGGGTCGAAGCTGAGTCCGCGGTCAACCCGACTATCCAGAATTCCAAGCACGTTGATTCTGTTTACCGTTTTGTACACCGGCTCGTTCAACACCGCGGCGCAGAGCCAGCGCGCTCCGTCGAAAGCCGAGATCATCGCCGCCCGCGAACTAGTCTTTCAAGGCGACTACGATCGAGCAGCGACCCGCTTCGCAGAGATGACGCGTAAGTACCCGGAGAGTCCAGCCGGCGAGTTCTATCAGGCCGTCAATCTGATTTGGAAATCCTATGTGGACGCAACTAACTTGATCTCTGGCACTCGTGCGTTCGACGCCGAGACTGATCCGCTGCTTGACGGGGTGGTCACCAAGGCAGAAAGCCTCAGAGCGCGTCCGGATAAAACGAAAGAAGACGAGGTCGAAGCGCTCTACTACCTCGGGTCGGCCGGCGCCGCGCGAGCGCGGGCCAGCTTTTTTCAAAACCGGGCGATCCCGGCTGCGAGGCTTGCGCGCGGAGCGCAGGACTACTTTGATGACTTGTTGAAACTTGACCCGAATTATTGGGACGGCTACTACGCGCCGGGCAACATTTACTACGCAGTGGGTCTGGTTACTGACACGCCGGTTGGGAAAGTCGCAACCACGGTGGTAGGCCAGAAGTCGCTTCCGACGGGGGACCTTGCACGAGGGTTGAGTTATTTGAAGACCGCCGCCGAGAAGAGTTCGGTGACAAGCGTGGACGCCAAACTCGCCTTGCTTCAATCGTACACCTTCAATGAGAGCAAGTTCGAAGAGGCGCTGGTAATCGCCCGCGAGCTTCAAGCGAAGTACCCGGCGAACCAAACCTTCGTGCGTTACTTGCTGAAGATCTATTCCGGTTTGAAGGATCGTGCACGGTTGACTCAGACAGCGCAACAGATCCTTGCAGCGGTTAAGGATGGCAAGCCGAACTTCGGCGCGTTTGTGAAAGCCGAGGCCGAGCGTTACCTGGCAGAAGCGGCTAAGTTGTAGAATCAACCACAACAGACACAAAAACACTAAGAATTCCTTTGTGCTCTTTGTGCCTTAGTGTTTGAGGAATCTCCCAATGCACGATCCGGGCGCAGAGATCGAAGTCACTCGAACCTATCTTCAGCTAACCCGACGCGACCAACTCAATCCGGCTCGCTTGGGAGAGTCAGGCGCGGAAGCTGTCCAAGCCGCTGGTTGTCCCGCGTCCTTTTATCGTTACCTGTACAGTGAAGTTGGCCGTTTCTATCACTGGACCGACAGGCTTCCTTGGACCGACGAAGAGATTCGCGCGCACCTCGCTCGGCCAGAGATAACCTTGTGGGTCATCTACTGCGAAGGCTCGCCCGCCGGTTATTTCGAACTGGAGCGCCACTCGGACGGCTCAACTGAGATCGCTTATTTCGGGTTGATTCAGGAGTTCCTCGGCCGAGGGCTGGGCAAGCAGTTATTGACCCAAGCAGTGGAACAAGCCTGGAGCGACGCGCCGAATCGCGTATGGCTCCACACCTGCACTCTCGATGATCCGGCTGCGCTGCCGAATTACCTTAAACGCGGGCTCGTCCCGTTCAAAGAAGAAAAGTACTTCACAACTATTTCCATCGAAGAAGCGCGTTCGGGCAAATGGCGCAAAGAGTGACCGCTTAGCGTCGCAGTAGCTGTCAACCTTTCAAAGAAAGTTGATCTGAATTGCCATGCGTGAGCAACTTGCTGTCGAGCATCCCGAGGCGCAATCGGGACTGGATCCGTGGAAACGTGCCGAACTGCCTCCGCCTCCTACCCCTAAAGGCCTCGCCTGGATAGGCGTTGTTGGCCCGGGAGTGATTGTGTTGGGTCTCTCAATTGGTAGCGGCGAGTTTCTTCTCGGACCCGCCGCGTTTGTGAACCATGGACTCGGGCTGCTCTGGGTTACAACGGCGGCGGTGTTGCTGCAGACGTTTTTCAATCTCGAAGTGATGCGCTACACGCTGGCGACTGGAGAGCCTGGCTTCACCGGGTTCATGCGCACGCGGCCGGGTTCGAGCTTTTGGGCGTGGGTTTACGTCATCTTGTATTTCCTGCAGGCGGGATGGCCGGCGTGGGCAGGCAACGCCGCTGCGGCAGTGTTCTTCCTTTGGGCGCGACGGTTACCAGGCGCTGCAGACGGGAACATCGTTTATGCAATCGGAGCTGGAAGCTTCGTGCTCTGCATCTCTGTATTGCTTGTTGGCGGGCGCATCGAGCGAACCCTTGAGCTGCTCAACTGGGTGCTGATCGTCTTCATCCTCGGCGGATTTCTGGTGCTAGCCATGTTGTATGTCAGCCCTTCGACGTGGCTTGCGGCCGGCGCGGGTTATGTCGGCTTCGATACTACAACCGGCAGCTTCAGCTTTATTCCCTCGGGCGCCGATTTCTTCTTGCTCAGCGCGGTGGCGGCTTATTCGGGTTGCGGCGGGGTCTGCAATATCACATTGTCGAACTGGGCGCGCGACAAGGGCTATGGGATGAGTCAGGTCACCGGGTACATCCCCGCGCTGGTGGGAGGGCAGAAGGTAAATCTCGCGCACACCGGCTCCACGTTTGAGCCGACGACGGAATCGCTTGCGAGATGGCGCGGCTGGTGGCGAATCATCAAGGCCGATCAATGGGGCGTGTTTTTCGTTGGCGCAATGCTCGGTATGACGCTGCCGGCGCTGCTGTACGTGACGTTTTTGCCCCGCGGAACGGATATACGCGGCCTTGGCATCGGAGCATCGCTTGCTGAGGTCATGGCTAGCAAGGCTGGCGCGATGGCGGGAGGCGCAGTTGCGTTCATGGGCGCCTGGATTCTTTTGAAGACGCAGCTCGATACGATTGAAGGTATGACTCGCGCGATCACCGACATCCTTTGGACGAGCAACAAGCGAATCCGCGAATGGCGCGGCGGTGATGTGAGAGTGGTTTACTACTGCGTGCTGGCCGCGGTCGTGGTCTGGGGAGTGATCGCGTTGCGGCTAGCCCAGCCAATCGTTTTGCTGCTAGTTGGCGCAAACATGGCGGCGATCGTGTTTATCGTTGCGTCGATTCATATTCTTTATGTCAACACGACGCTTCTACCGAAGGCGCTTCGGCCATCGATTTGGCGCCGCGCGGCTCTTGTTGGAG
This sequence comes from Blastocatellia bacterium, assembly GCA_035558335.1. Classification (GTDB taxonomy): domain Bacteria; phylum Acidobacteriota; class Blastocatellia; order UBA7656; family UBA7656; genus Onstottus_B. Next base: position 12,333 of record DATMCM010000091.1, read on the forward strand.
TGGCAGTGTTCTACGGAGCTTTTGTAGCGCTGTGGATCAGCAGCGTGATCTAAGCAGATCGAGCAGAATTGTTTGGCGACTTATTATTCACTTGCC
>DATMCM010000092.1:0-4977 GCA_035558335.1 Blastocatellia bacterium
GCCGACCTTGAAGCAACCGCCGAAACAGTCAAGCGACTCTTCCCTGATTCTGGTCGACAAACTTGTCTCGAAGCCGACGCCATTTGCGCTCATCGAATCAGGGTCTTCGATCGGTCGCACGATCTCGGATCGAAGATCGACTGGCATCGCGACCCGCTCTCGGGCGCGCAATGGCCGCTCGAACATTTCACTCGCGTCAATCTGATTCCTGGCGGCGGTGCGGACGTGCGAGTGGTCTGGGAGCTCAACCGCCTGCACCACCTCACCACGCTGGGCCGGGCCTACGTGCTGACCGCCGACGAGCGATACGCCGACGAGTTTGTCAGTCAGCTCGCCTCCTGGTACGAAGACAATCCGCCCGGCTTTGGAGCGAACTGGACGATCGCGATGGAAGCCGCAATTCGCGCGGTGAACATCATCGCGGCGATGGAGATGTTTCGCTCTTCTCCGCGCCTGACCGACGACGTAGTCGGGCTGATACTAAAGCTGCTTGTCGCTCACGGACGTTTCATTCGCTCGAACCTCGAGTTCTCTCATCGTTCGCCGAGCAATCATTACCTGTCCGACCTTATCGGATTATTTGTGATCGGCTCAACCGTGCCCGAGCTTCGAGAGGCACGCAGATGGCGGGACTTCGGCGCAAGCCGTCTTGTGAGAGAGATGAATCGCCAAGTGCTCGAGGACGGCGTCGACTACGAAGGAGCAATCGGTTATCACCGTTTTGTAACGGAGATCTTCGCGCTGTTTTTCAGCCTGAGCCGCGGTTTCGGGTCAGACCCCGACACCGAATCTCGCAAACGGCTGAACGCGATGTTCGCCTTCATCCGTCACTACTTGAAGCCCGACGGCACTGCGCCGATGATCGGCGACTCGGATGACGGCCGGCTATTGCGATTCAAAGAGCGGCCTGCTCTCGATCACTCCTACCTGATGCCGATCGCGGCGGTGTTGCTCGAGGACGGAACCTTCAAGCAGTCGATTCAGATCGATGAAGAAGCGATCTGGTGGTTTGGCCGAGCGGGTCTGGAAACCTATGAGCGACTCCATGTCAATGAAGCAGCCCTCAGCTCGGGTGCATTTCCCGATGCGCAGATCTTCGTTCAACGAGCCGGCGAGTTGTACTCGATAATCGATTGCGGCGATCACGGCCTTCGCGGCAGAGGCTCGCACGCGCATTCGGATGCGTTGTCGTTTGAAGTGTTCGCCTACGGCCGCACGTTTCTGCGCGATCCGGGGACTTATGTCTACAGCGCAAGCGAGAGCGAGAGAAATCTGTTCCGCTCGACCGCATATCACAACACTGTTCGCGTGGATGGAGAGGAGATCAGCCAGGTAAACAAAGGAGAGCTGTTCGCATTCGCTTCAAACGTCCGCCCAAACGTGAATCTGTGGGAGAGCACGCCAGAACGCGACCTATTGGACGCCGAGCACTACGCCTATTCGCGGCTCGCCGAGCCGGTCACGCATCGCCGCATAATCACATTCGATAAGCGCGACAGTTCCTGGATCCTGCAAGATACTTTTACTGGTCGAGGCAGGCATCGCCTGGAGTTCTTCTTTAACATCGACGCGGGGCTTGAAGTCTCCACCACTTCGGGCGGCGCGGTGATCGCGGACGACAAAGGCGCAACACTTTCAATCACACTCCCCGCAGACCAACCCTTTGAAACCAAGGTCGAAGAACGATGGGTCTCGCCCGCCTACAGGACTCGGTTAAGTTCGTCTGCTATCATATTTGCTCTCTCAGCAGAAGTTCCATTTAGCGCCAGTTTTCAGATATTGGTTGGCCCATCACATTAAGGTTTCTTGCGGGCCCCTGAAAGCTGACCACTGACTTATGTGCGGCATCTGCGGAATCTATGAATACGGCGCAAGCCAGCCGGGTGTGAGCGATTCGCTCATTGTGCGCATGCGCGAAACGATGACTCACCGAGGGCCTGACGACGCCGGTGTCTACATCAGTGAAGATCACCGCGTTGGCCTGGGCAATCGGAGACTTGCAATCGTCGATCTCTCACCGGCAGGCCACAACCCGATGTGCAACGAGGATGGTCGAGTCTGGATCACCTTCAACGGCGAGATCTACAACCACGAATCACTGCGGCCGGGACTCGAGGCTAGAGGCCATCGTTATCATTCGCGCTCCGACACGGAAACGATAGTTCATCTCTACGAGGAACGCGGGCTGGACTTTGTTCACGAGCTGGAAGGCGACTTCGCAATCGGACTGTGGGACCAGTCGGCTCAGCGGCTCGTGCTCGTCCGCGACCGAATCGGTGTGAAACCGCTCTACTACACTGCAGCCGCCGGCCGAATCATCTTCGCCTCAGAGATCAAAGCGATACTCGAGCATCCGTCGGTCACTCGGGACATCGACGAACAAGCGCTTTACCACTACCTGTCTTTTCTTACCACGCCCGCGCCTCAGACAATGTTTGCAGGGATCAATAAGCTCCCAGCCGGCTGTATGTTGACGTGCGACGCGTCAGGGGAAGTGAAGATCACTCGCTACTGGGACGCCATCGTCACCGACACAGACGGTGCCGGCAAGATGAGCGAACAGGACGTCGCAGACGAAGTGCGTCGCTTGCTGACAGAATCGATAGGCAAACGAATGATGAGTGATGTTCCGTTTGGCGTGTTCCTGTCGGGCGGAATCGACTCGACCGCAAATGTGGCTCTGATGGCTCGTTTGATGGATCGGCCGGTGCGAACTTTCACGGTCGGCTTCAACGACGATCCGGCCTACAACGAGATCGACGAAGCGCGCGAAGTAGCGCTCGAGTATGGGACGGACCATCACGAGATCCTCATAAGCCAACAAGAGCTGATAGACTTTCTCCCTGGACTGATCTTTCACCAGGACGAGCCGATTGCTGATCCGGTGTGCGTTCCGATCTACTACGTATCGGAACTCGCGCGCTCAACTGGCACCAAGGTCATCCAAGTCGGAGAGGGCTCAGATGAGCTGTTCTGCGGCTACGAACAATATGCAAACTATCTAAAGCTTCACGACTACGGCTGGCGCTACCTCGAGAAGCTCCCGTCGCCTTTGAGACGGGCGCTGGCGGCAAGCGGCCAGTCGCTTCTTCGAGTCGGCGCGGACCAGCTGCCTTCAAACTGGCGGAAACTTGCTCCAGACTTGTTAAGAAGACTGGGTCAAGGCGAAGCAGCATTCTGGGGCGGCGCGCTATTCTTCGACGAGACGCATAAACAAGAACTCTTCACGACCGCGACGAAGTCGAGACTGATGAACGGCACGGGTGATCACCTGTCATCGTATTCAGTTGTGCGTGCCGATCTGGATCGGTTGCTCTCAGCCAAGCCTGAAGCGGACCTACTGGAACGGATGATCTATCAGGAACTAAAGCTGCGGCTGTCTGAGTTGTTGCTGATGCGGGTGGACAAGATGACGATGGCGGCGTCAGTCGAAGCACGCGTTCCCTTTCTCGACCACAAGCTGGTCGAGTTCGCAATGACCATCCCGCGCCGGATGAAGTATTCCAACGCGCAGACCAAACACATCCTCAAGAAGGCGCTTGCGGGCGTGGTTCCGGATCGCGTGCTCAAGCGAAAGAAGAAGGGCTTTGGCGCTCCGGTTAGCGAATGGATGCTCGACCGGCTTGGAGGCTTCGTCGAAGAGACTGTGCTGAACTCGCCGCTGCGCCGGCGTGAGTTATTCGACTACAGCTATATCAAGCAACTTCTCGATCAGCATCGCTCGGGCCGCGTAAACTATGGTTTCTTCCTTTGGAGCCTGTTGAATCTCAGTCTATGGTATGAGCGCTGGATCGAAGCGGAGGCGCGAGAACCTGGCAGCGAGAGTATTCGATCTGCGTCGTCGCTGGCATCCGCGTCTCACTTGCCTGGCTGAGTTCTTCGTCATTGGACTGTTTTAGAATGCTCGCAGACCCCGAAGCCAAGACGTTGATAGACGAACAAGTGACGGCGATCACCGATGACCGCGCGGTGCCGCCCGCGATTGGGACTCGGTTCGGCTCCGCGCTTCCAGGTCGACTGGGTCAGACGACGCGCCAGACCAGCATGCTTTTTTCGGCGCAGGGCGGCGGTATGTTCTTCGGATTGCTGGCGAGCTTGATCCTGGGACGGTGGATGCCGACGGCGGAGATGGGCCGGTTCGCTTTCTGCCTGACCGTCGTTGTGGTCTCGAGTGTGTTCTTTGAGTTTGGAGTCTCGTCGGCAGGCGCGCGAGTGCTGGCCCTTGCGAAGGACGTTGACAGCGAGCGGCAAGCGCTTGGCGCCCTTGTGGTGATGACCGCGGTGATCAGCATGCTCTTCGCGGTGTTCATCGCAATCGCTGCAACACCGCTGGACTGGTTCTTTCAAAAGGACGTGCGATGGCTGCTGATCGCGACTGCGGCTCTGTCCGTCTTTCAACCGTTTCAATTATTCATCGAGCAGGGTTGCAAGGGACTAAACCGCATCCGTCAACTTTCGGTGTTCCAGGTGCTGATGTCCGGAGTGTACGTTGCGGGGCTCGCGGTGATGGCGCTGGCACACCGCCTCACCGCCGGAGCGGCTCTGGGAGCCTATTTCATAGGCATGGGCGCAGCGGTGATATGGACGCTCGTCGAGTTGCAGCCGAGCTTCACTGCGGTGCGTCACTACGTAAAGCTCGCGATTATTGAAACTAAGAGCTTTGGTTTGAACATGTACGTAGCGCGAATAAGCGGGATGGCTTCGTCGCGGTCGGACCAGTTAGCGATCGCGTACTTTGTGACCGACCCGACTCCGCTGGGCATCTACGCTCTGGTGCAGAAGTTCAGCAACCCGATTGCGATGCTCGGTTCGTCGCTTGCGACGACGCAGTTTCGAACGTTCGCGAGTTTGAACAGCGTACCGCGAAAAATCTTGAGGTGGAACGCCGCAATACTGATATCGGCTTCGGTCGCACTGGTGGTATTTGGTCCGATTGTGCTGCGGCTGTTCTTCCCGAAGTATGCTGGAGCGGCTCCG
>DATMCM010000093.1:0-20836 GCA_035558335.1 Blastocatellia bacterium
CTCCCAGCGAAGTGCTCAGCTTACTGAGCACTTCGCCTATCGGGTTGCCGATGGTGGAGGTGCTGCTGCCAGCGTACAAAAGCGCAACTGCCTGACGGCAGTTGGCGTTGGTGTTAGATACAATCAGAGAACCCGAGTCGCCGCCCGCACTGAAGGTACTGCTGTTGATGACTACTTGATTCGTGTAGGCGACGGTGAACTTCTTGCCCTGGTTGCATCCTTTCTGGTACTGCACGCTCACGCTGGTATTGATCGAGCTAATGTTTCCAGTCGTGAAACCCGTGGTGCGCCCGCTTTTTGCAACCGCCAAGCCAACCGTCGGTGTCCCCGCTACGTTGCTGATCACGCCTGTGTCTTCAATTTCACCTGTTGCTTTCATCAGGCCGGCGCGAAGCTGAGCGACAGCCGCATCGACATTGCTGCCCAGCGGAGGCGCCGCCGTGAAGTCGGCGACGATAGTGGTTGGTTGGCAGCCGGTATCAATCAGGCCGGGCTGGGAGATGTCCTCGCCTGCAACCGCTTGATCCCCGCGCGCCAACACATGATTGTTGCTTAAAACGTAGCTGACCCCGTTTGCTTGGACTAGTGACCCGAGCGTCCCGCTGCAACAAAAAGCTCTGCTTATGTCGTTGATGTTGCCGCCTGACACTCCGAAGTTTAGGTTGCGCACACGGTGGTTTGCACCGCTATCCGCAGACAGCGAAGGGCCGGTCGGGAAAGCGAGAAGGCCCATCGCCAACGCGAACGCGCCGAAATACAGAGCTAACTTTTTCATTCTTCTTTCTCCTCAAATTGAATGGGACAGAATCCTGATTCTGAGAGGTTTCCGAAACACAACTTTGTGACTCAAACAACGTTAATACTTATCGGAACGGGCGACAATCTAACAACGATCGCGTACGGTGTCAATCTAGCTCGGCCCTTGTTGGGCCCTGATTTCAATTTCTCAGCGCAGTCTCTGCGTCCCCGCGTTTAGCATTGTTTCGGCGTCTACTAACCGCAGAGACGCTGAGACGCCGAGGTTACGCGGAGAAAACATTCGAACCAGGAAACCACCCGACCCGTCCGCTCGCCCCAGAGTCGGCAGGCTTTCGTTTGCTTTCGGAGTTACTGCTTTCTCAAGGCGGCGTTGATCTTTGCGGTGCTGTTCGCCTTCACTACGACATCTTTCTGATAAAACTTGTAGCCGGGCTTCTCGAGGTCCACCGTGTACTTGCCCGGAGACACCCCGGTGATCGTTGTTGGAGTGACGCCCCGCGGTTGGGGCTCGCCTGCTCCGCCTTCGTCAATCATCACGAGCAGCACTCGCGCCCGCGGCGGAGTGGAGGTTACCTCAATACTTCCGGTAGATGCCTGCGATGTCTTCGCCGCGGCGTTGTTATTGAGGGACTTGGCCTGCGAGACGTTGGAGTTCCCAGCAGGCTGATTGGTGTTCGCCGACGCCGGCTTGGCCTCGCTCCCCGGCTTTACCGCGGTGCAGCCAACGACCAGGAAACTCATCAGCGACAGGATCAAAGCGTTACGCAACAGCTTCATAGTTCTCTCCGAGGTTTCATTTTACAAATTCTCGACATCTTTGACAGGTTTTTGCGCCCGCTTGATCACATTTACATCCAACGCGCGTAGAGTCCAGACGTTACCAGAGCATGGAACAAACTCGTTAATGGGGTGGTGAGATTCTGAGGATGAGTAATAACAAACTGAGTTTCCTTGCTTCTGGGTATCCGGTCTATTGCTCGCGAGGAAAGCAACAGGGCAATCCACCAGGAAGCGTTAGCAAGACGCGACCGTGTATTTCTGTCAGGAAATAATTTCGTGCTCCTCGCTTATGAAGTACGCAACGTGGCTGTGATCGATGAAGTTGTCCTCATCCCTTGAAGACTCCTGCCATTCGGGGCTCTGACGCGCGGCAAGCAGCGCCTCGATATTCTCAAACCACAGCTCGGCTATTCCATCGAAGTCCCGCACTCGCGCATCGCCGGGCACCGATAGCGCGTGGCTCTGAACCAGCTTCCGCAGTCCCGGTATTCGCGCTCCGATCGGGCCGTGCACGTTCTTCCAATAGTCAAAGAACTGCTCGTCAGTCAGGTCCGGTCTCTTCTTGAAGCAATAGACGAGTTTGATCATTCCTCAGCAGCCCTTCTAATCGTGCCCAGTTGGCTCAGCCGGCAGTGCGTCCCTCACACCCTCTTTAACCCACGAACTTATATCCAGCCCGGTGAACGGTCACGATGTAACGCGGATCGGCCGGACTGTCTTCAATCTTCTGCCTTAGTTTTGCGATATGAGTGTCAACCGTTCGAGTCAGTGGAAAGCTGTCGTATCCCCAGACGTGATTGAGGAGTTGATCGCGAGTCAGAACTTCGGTGCGATGCTCGATGAAGTACTTCATCAACCTGAACTCGCGGGGCGACAGTTCGACAGCGATCTCGCCTTTCATCGCGAGGCTCCGCTTAAAGTCAAGCGTCACGTCGCCGAATCGGAAAACGTCAGCCACCTCGTTGTGATCTGAAGCCCGGCGCAGGACTGCTTCAACACGAGCAGTCAATTCCATAAAGCTGAACGGCTTGGTGACGTAGTCATCCGCACCGATCTTCAGTCCAAGCACCTTATCAATCTCCTGCCCGCGAGCTGTGAGCATGATGATCGGCACGCGATTGCCGGCGCTCCTGAGTTGCTTGCAGACATCGAGCCCGCTCATCTTTGGGAGCATCACGTCGAGAATAATCATGTCGAACTTGTCTTCCGACGCGAGCTTTAACCCCTCGGCGCCGTCCCTGGCGAGCGAGACCGAATGGCCTTCGTACTGGAAGCCGTCGCTCAACGCAACGGCCATCGCTTTATCGTCCTCAACGACCAATATCCTGGGCATATTCACTACCTTTTCAACAATCGCGATTGACGCTTTGCCACCAAGGCACCAAGGCACAAAGGATCTCTAAGGACGAAACCTGGACCGCTAGCTTGGTGAGGCTTTGAGGCTTCGAGTCTTCGTGGCGCTGTCCGTCTTTTCTTAGCATCTCGTTACCTATTGTCCGTCTCCGACTGTGCCAATGAGGTGCGTGGGTGCGAGACCTCAGACGCCGGTCCTCGCTCTGACTTTGCGTTCACCGGCAGACGAACTATGAACGTGCTTCCGCGACCGGTCTCGCTTTGAACCTTAACGTTGCCTCCGTGCGCTTCGACGATGTGCTTGACGATCGCCAAACCGAGCCCGCTTCCCTTCACATCGTGAACAAGACCGGTACTGACGCGATGAAACCGTTCGAATATCCGCTCGTGATCGTCTTTGGGAATACCGATGCCTTGATCCGCAACCGAGATGACTATCGATCCGTTTTCCCTGGCAAGCTTGACACTGATTGATTTGGACGAGCCGGAATACTTCACAGCATTGTCGAGCAGATTCAACAGCGCCTGGGTAATCGCATCGGCGTCTATCTCGATGGTGGGTAGCGGAGCGTGCGGAGCCTCGAAGTCAATCGCGAAGTCGCTCTGCCTGAGACTGACCTCGAACATCTTTAGCGTATCGGCGGTTACCTCGCCGATGTCCGCCGGAAGAAACTGATATGACTTCTGCCCGGACTCGATTCTGGAGAGGTCGAGGATGTTGTTGATGATCTGCGTCAGCCGGCGGCTCTCGCTCTCGATGTACTCGCCATACTCTCGCACCTTGGCTTCATCCTTAACCCGGCCGAGCTTGAAGAACTCGCCGAACACTCGAATCGAAGCCAGCGGGGTACGGAGCTCGTGAGAAACGTTGGAGACGAAGTCGGATTTCATCTGCGAAAGCTTCATCGTCCGAGAAGCCGTCCTCAAGGTCATCGCGATCCCGCCGATCAGGAAAAGAGTCATCAATCCCCAGAGCGAAAGATTTATTATGAAATTGCGGCGCGCCCATTGAGCCTCCGTCATCTGGCGCAACCTGGCGGCGAGTTGCCACCGCTGGAAGATGAAGTCAAACCCGACCCGCGCCTCAGCGGTTTCATAGTTGACGTCGCCTCCCATCACCGGCTCTCCCTCCTCATCGGTTACCGCAACGATCAGATCTTGATGCTCGTCGGGAAAGAATTCTCGCGCGTGTCGCTCGATTGCGGCGGGCAGAATCTCGCTAAGACAGTACTGCTGGTCAACCTCGAGCCCGGCCAGCGCGATGATCTTTCCATCTTCACCAATTACCGGCTTGACGATCAACGGGTGCTCGGGGTCACGGACGATGCCCATCGGCCAGGGTGCGATGACCGCTCGCGAGCGTATGTACAGTACGTAGGGCGCGCTCGCGACCTGAATGGCACGCCATGCCGGCGCTTCCGGATTAAGACTCATCACCGAGCGGCCAGGGTCATAGAAAAGCGCCGCCGTTCGCGGAGTGCCTTCATGCTCGGCCACCACGGTGATGAAGTACTGTTTGGCGCCAATGAAATCTGCCTGCTTGAAGAAGGTCGCGACATCGGTCGTTGCGTCGATCACGCTCATCTCCGATTTATTGACGTTGACGATGCCTCCCGTTCGATCCCTGATCGCGCTTGCCGGCACGCTGAGCACTCGCTCGGCATTCGTCATATAGAATTCCCCGATGTCGCGAGAAACGGCCGCCAGATATTCCCGCATCACCTCCTTGCGATAGGCGGGCTGCGTTCTCTCGAGAGTGACCAGCGAACGGTATTGAAAGTAGATAATTGTGAGAAGCGGGAACAACACGGCAAGCAAGCCGAGCAGGAGAGCGCGCTTCTTGATGAAGACTTTGAGTTTGAGCATCCTGGCGGTCGCCTCCCGCTTATTCAATATACAATAGCGGGTACGACATCCGCGCGCCCTATGCGAGCAGCAATTGGGGCTTCACAACTTTCTTACAAGTTTCACAAGTCTTGACACTTCGCGTCCCTCCTCGCGCTCCGCGGTGAATTCTCTCCGCGAATCTGCTCACGCGAGCCACCGAGCGCACTGACGTCTGCAAAGAGCAGCAGAATGCGAACCAGCCTTTGTCGACAGGCTCCTGAATTGGGCGCTTCAGAACTACGACGCATTTTTACTTTTGTCCCGTGTCGTGCAATCCTTCGCATTAGAAATGGGACCGACACTGGAAAAAGTTCGCCTGTTTATCGAGCAACACGAGATGTTTCGCGACACAAGTGGCGTGGTCGTTGCGGTTTCCGGCGGACCCGACTCAGTCGTCCTGCTTGATCTGCTGAGGCAGATCCCGGAGGAGCGCCAGGCGCAGCGCCTCCATATAGGTCATCTCAATCACAATCTGCGAGGCACCGAATCGGACGATGACGCCGAATTCGTCCGCTCCCTGGCTGGACGCCTCTCGATTCCAGTCACGATAGGCTCGGCGGACGTTCGCGGCGAGGCAGAAGCCGGGAAACGCGGGATTGAAGAAGTCGCGCGTGACGCTCGGTACCGCTTCCTTCGCCGAGTGGCGGCTGAACACGGCTGTGATCGCATAGCCGCGGGCCACACAATGAGCGACCAGGCTGAGACCTTCTTGATGAGACTCGCGCGAGGCGCCGGGCTACGCGGACTTTCGGCAATGCGCCCGATAAGTCCCGTTCCGGGTTTCGACGGGGAGACGGAGCGGCGAGGCGACAGGGAGACTAAAGAACAACACGTTAACGAGCAAAAAGTGGGGCGCGCCGCGTCGCCCAGTCTGCTGCTCCTCATTCGTCCGCTCCTTTGCCTGACTCGCGAAGAAGTAGAAGAGTACTGTCGGGAGCGAGGGCTGGAGTTTCGGCTCGACCCAAGCAACCTCGAGACTCATTACACCCGGAATTGGGTGCGTCTCGAGGTGTTGCCCGCGCTTCGGAAGCTCAATCCTCGAATCGTCGAATCTATCGCTCGCGCCACCGAGCTTGCGGCTGCCGATCAAGAGGCGCTCGATCTGATCGCGGGCAATATGCTCGACGAAGCTTGTGAGGGCTCGGCAGGAGAGAAGAACAGACGCGAGCAAGGCGCCGGGCGGCAAGGCTTGCAAGGCGACCGGTCGGGATTTCGTGTTGCGGCTCTGCTCGACCAACCCGAGGGCTTGCGGCGAAGAATGATTATCGAAGCGATCAACCGCCACCGGATGAAGGAGGCTGGAGATCGAGGGAGTTCTTCAACTCAAATTGACTCTACCCACATAGACGCTGTAGAGGCGTTGCTGGGGTCCGAAGCGAGCGGCAAGAGCATCACCCTTCCTGACGGGCTGAGAGCCTGGCGCGAGTTCGACAAGCTTGTCTTCACATCTGTCAACCCAGGTGAGCAGGCGGCTCCTCCTTATCAATTCGAGATCAGCGCCGAGCATCCGCTCGTCGAAGCCGGAGGCTTCCAAATCACCCTCGAGTGGCAAAGCGACAGAGCCTTGGAATCAGCGTTGGATCAGGCAAAGCGGCTGAAGCAGCTTGTCGGAAGTGACTGGATGATGGCCGCGCTGAATCGAAGCTCGCTGCCTGCGCGCCTGATCATAAGACCACGCCGACGAGGCGAGCGAGCTCACGCCGTCGGTCAGCGTAAAACAAAGAAGTTGAAAAAGTTGATGATTGACCATAGAATCCCCCCAAGCCTTAGACACCTCTGGCCTATTGTTGTGACCCCGGATGATCGATACGTCTGGTCTCCGGGATTGCCCCCAGCTTTAGAATTTGCCGCGTCTGACGAGACTATCGGTCTTGCCATTTTGCGGGCTTCAGGCGCGTGACTCGGAATAGCGAACCGCGCTCAAGGAGCTATGATGGAAAACACTGTCCGAATTGTGCGTTCCCCGGAAGAGATAAAGTCCCGAATAAGCACGCTCGCTGGCGAGATTCGATCGAAAACACCGGACGGCTTGACCGTGGTTGGCATCCTCGATGATGTGTTCGTATTCATGGCTGACTTGATACGCTTGCTGGATGTACCGCTCAATTGCTGCTTCATGAAAGTGACGCACCACCGGCACGGCGGACAAACCGAGGTTATGTTCACAAGCGAGTTCGATCCGTGCGGCCGCGACATCTTGCTTGTTGGCGGAGTCGCCGCCACTGGAGTGACGCTCGACTACGTAGCTCGCCAGCTTTCCGCGCGTGGAGTGAAGTCACTGCGCACCTGCGTCCTCTTAGATAAACCCGGCGACCGCCGCGTTGACCTAAAACCAGATTTCGCGGCTTTTGAAACCGACGAGAAGTTTGTATTTGGCTATGGGCTTGGTATTCAGAACCAATTTCGGCAGCTTCCGTATCTAGCTGTGATGGATGAGTGACAAATTGCCGATCGCGGATTGAGGTTGCGGACTCGGGATTGCGTCACTTCCCCAAATCCGTAATTCGCAATCCTCAATTCGAAGGGCTGCGCTAGTGCGTTGTTGCGCATCAAAGGGTCGTAGGCTAGAATTCGAATAGGTGTTACAGGGCTTGTTTTAGGTGGAGGTATCAAGTGAACTCAACTGTCCGGCAGATCATCTTCTGGGTACTCATAATCGGCGGGGCGTTTCTACTTTATCAGGTATTTTCCGGCAAGAGTCGCTCGACCGAAGTAAAGCTCAGCTATTCCCAGCTTCTCGACAAGGTGACCGCTAAGCCATCGCAGGTGAAGAAGGCCGAGCTGGAAGAAGGCCGCGGTATCAGCGGCGAGCTCACCAACAACGAGAAGTTTACGACCGATCTTCCAAACGAATTTGTGCAAGCCGATATCGCGAAGTCGCTAAAGGAAAACGGAGTAGACGTTTCGTTTAAGAGCACGTCCTCCAGCCAATGGTTGTTCGGCTTAATAAGCTATGCGCCGCTGCTGGTCTTTATCGGTCTGTGGATTTTCATGATGCGGCAGATGCAGTCGGGCGGCAACAAGGCGCTTTCGTTCGGCAAGTCTCGGGCGAAGCTTCTGAGCAATCAGCAAAAGCGTGTCACCTTCAAAGACGTCGCCGGCGTTGAAGAAGCGAAAGAAGAACTGCAAGAGATCATCGAGTTCCTGAAAGAGCCGCAGAAGTTTCAGAAGCTCGGCGGCCGGATACCAAAGGGCGTTTTGATGATGGGCCCGCCAGGCACGGGCAAGACGCTTCTGGCTCGGGCTATTGCCGGTGAAGCTAACGTGCCGTTCTTCTCGATCTCCGGCTCCGATTTCGTCGAGATGTTCGTCGGCGTTGGCGCGAGCCGCGTGCGTGACCTTTTTGAGCAGGGCAAGAAAAACGCGCCGTGCATCATTTTCATCGATGAGATCGATGCGGTTGGACGTCATCGCGGCGCCGGACTGGGTGGCGGTCACGATGAGCGCGAACAAACCCTCAACCAACTGCTCGTTGAAATGGACGGCTTCGAATCGAACGATGGAGTTATCTTGATCGCTTCGACCAACCGGCCCGACGTGCTTGATCCGGCGTTGCTGCGGCCCGGGCGCTTCGACCGGCGCGTAGTGGTGCAGCGGCCGGACGTCAAGGGGCGCGAAGGTATCCTCGCCGTTCACACTCGCAAGATCCCGCTTGGCGATGACGTGGATATCAACGTTGTCGCTCGCAGCACTCCCGGCTTCACCGGCGCCGATCTGGCGAACCTGGTGAACGAAGCGGCGTTGAGCGCAGCGCGTTACAACAAGAAGGCGGTATCGATGCAGGACTTCGAGTGGGCGAAGGACAAAGTTCTTATGGGCTCGGAGCGCCGCTCGATCGTGATGTCCAACGAAGAAAAGCGCAACACTGCTTATCACGAAGCCGGCCACACGCTGGTTGGCATCAAGGTCCCGAATGCTGATCCGGTGCACAAGGTCTCGATCATCCCGCGAGGAATGGCGCTCGGCGTAACGATGCAGTTACCCGAGGCGGATCGCTACTCGCACACACGCGACTACCTCGAAGGCCAGATCGCGATAATGATGGGCGGACGAATCTCCGAAGAGATATTCCTCAATCATATGACCACGGGCGCGTCCAACGACATCGAAAAGGCGACGGAGCTTGCGCGGCGGATGGTGTGCGAATTCGGAATGTCGACTCTAGGACCCATCACCTACGGCAAGAAGGAAGAACAGATATTCCTCGGCCGCGAGATCGCCCAGCATCAGGACTACAGCGAGGACACCGCGATCAAGATCGACCAGGAAGTGGTCCGATTGATCACCGAGCAGTATGATCGCGCGCACCAGATCATCGCTGAGAACCAGGACGCATTGATACGATTGGCCGAAGCGCTGCTCGAGCGAGAATCGCTGGACGGGGTTCAGATTCGAAGGCTTGTAGCCGGCTTGCCGTTGGATGACGACGAGCCAACTCCCACTCGCACGGAGAAGCCGAAGGCTGAGACCAAGCCGTCGATGCTTAACCCGATCATCCCACCCGTACCGGGCGACGCGCGAGCGTAAACGGAATCACCGCGGCAATATTAAGGTAAGGCCCCGGGTGCGGTCAGCATCCGGGGCTTTTCTTTGATCGTTATGTCGGGCAGCGCTGGGCAACGAGAAACTCGCTACTCGATTATCTTCTTGGGGCGGCTGCCTGCCGATCTTTTGTCCATTTCGTCGATTCGAGCCAATCAAGCCCTTCTTGAACCATGCTGATCTTTTTAGTGGCGGGGTCATACACATACATTCCGCGCAGCGTAATAGTGAAAACCGGAATGCCCAACCTGTCGGCCGACTTCAGGTCTTCTCCTAGAGGTCTTGGTTCATCGCCATTCGGGTGGGTATGTAGTAACGCTATTGTTGCGGGAGACCAACGGAAGTCGAACCGTCTGTACTGGCCGCTCCTGCCCTGCAATCTTGCCGAGATCGAGCCGTTCTGCATTCGGCACAACAGGATCAGTACTTCCGTTCTTTCATAGCCGTTTCCGGAGAGTTGCCAGGCCTTCTGAAGTTCTTTTGTGACGGCATCGTCTATCCTGGAGATTATGTAAGCAGTCCTTTCCCCGTAAGGCTCGCTTTTCGTCTGTGCGAGCGAGGCGACGGGGGGACAGATGAACGTCACGAAGAAAACGGCAGACAGGAGAGTAAAGACTGCCGAGCGACGGCGACTGGTTTCCATAAAGCGATCCCCTTTTGCGAAGCTCTCGGCTCGGGCGTGGGTTCGTTGAGCTTGAGGGCAATTTCTTTCTGCCTCGCCAACTAGGTCGGGAATCGCTTATGAGAACTATCACTAGGGGGGCTGCTCTTTCAGGAACGCTAATTGGCAAATACGGGGATTGGGCTATAATCACGTCGCCCGGATTCAATCTCACTGCAATGAGGGCACAATGGCTCCCTCACCCGGAACGATATCTAAACTGCTGGTCGATTGGCGCGATGGCGATAAGACTGCGCTCGATAGACTGGTTCCTCTTGTGTATGGTGAGTTGCGGCGGTTAGCTGGCTATTACATGCGCCGTCAGCGCGCCGACCATACTCTACAAACATCGGCGTTGATCAATGAGGCTTATCTGAGGCTCCTCGACCACAAGAACATGCGATGGGAGAATCGAGCTCACTTCTACGCGGTAGCTGCGCAAGCGATGCGGCGCATACTGGTAGATCACGCCCGAAGCCGCGGCTACCAGAAGCGCGGAGGAGACGCGGTCAAGGTATCGTTCGATGAAGCGGTGATCGGCGCCGAGGAGCGTGCGGCGGAACTGGTCGCGCTTGACGATGCGCTGAAAGATTTGGCGGCGATTGATTCGCGCAAAGCTCAGGTAGTCGAGTTGAGGTACTTCGGCGGACTCAGCGTGGACGAGACAGCAGACGTGGTTGGAGTATCGTCTGTCACGGTAATGCGCGAATGGCGAAGCGCCAAAGGCTGGCTGCTGAAGGCAATCAGCAAAAGAGAGCAATGACTCCTGAACGTTGGAAGCGGATAGACGAACTGGCCCAAGGCGCGCTCGAGCGCGGCGATCAACGTGCAGCCTTTCTCGACGAAGCCTGTGCGGGCGATGACTCGCTGCGGAGTGAAGTTGAATCCCAGATCGCTTTTCAGCAGCAAGCGAGCAAGTTCCTCGAAGAACCTGCGTTCAAGCACGCCGCTCAGTTGATAGCAAATGCTCAAACTGAAACTGAATCAATGGAAGGACGGATTATCAGTCATTACAGCATCCTGCGCAAGCTAGGCGAGGGCGGGATGGGAGAGGTTTATCTCGCCCAGGACACCACGCTCAGCCGCAAGGTCGCGATCAAGTTCCTTTCGCAGAACTCTGTCGCGGGTGAGCAAGCGAGGAAACGCCTCGTCAGGGAAGCAAGAGCAGCCGCCGCCCTCGATCATCCTCATATCTGCGCGGTCCACGAAGTTGGCGAGGAATCCGGTTACAGTTTCATCGTCATGCAGTATGTTGAAGGCGAGACGCTCGCAAGCCGGATTCAACGGCAACCCATCGAGCTTCGCGAGGCGCTCGACATCGCCGTGCAGATCGCGGATGCGTTAGCCGAAGCTCACTCTCATAGAATCATCCACCGCGACGTCAAGCCGCAGAACGTCATGCTCACAGCGAGTGGGCAAGTGAAAGTGCTCGACTTCGGGTTGGCAAGAGTGGTTCGCGAAGGCTCTCTGATTGACAGCATCGGGGAGACCGAGAACCTTGTGAGCATGCCTGGGGCGGTTATCGGGACAGTTCCTTACATGTCGCCCGAGCAAGTGCGCGGGGAAGCGCTCGATGGCCGCAGCGACATATTCAGTTTCGGCGCGGTGCTGTACGAGATGCTCAGCGGGAGAAATCCGTTTGAGGCGGAGAGCATGGGAGCGACGATGTCTTCGATCTTGACGAAGGAGCCGCTGCCGCTTGCACGCTATGCATCGGAGATGCCCGATGAGTTGCAGAGGATCGTCCGGAAAGCGCTGAGCAAAGATAAGGAGGAACGGTATCAAGGGATCAAAGACCTGCTGATCGATTTGCGAGAGCTCAAGCAAGAGTTGGAGTTTGAAGCAAAGCTGGAGCGTTCAACCGAGCCGGACGTTCGAGATCGCTCAACGACACCCGAACGAGCTGAGAGCGGCGGGCGTAAAGAAGCGGAGACAGCGCCGCAGCAGACGGTTTCACACCGGCGAATCATTCACCACGCCCACGACCTCCAGCAGTAGGATTGTCATCGGCGAGATCAAGCGCCACAAGCTAGGTGTTTCGCTCACTCTTGCAGCGCTATGGATCGCCGCCGTCACAGCTTACTTCTACTTCAACCGGAAGCCTGTTCTCACGGAACACGACACGATCCTGCTGGCTGATTTCGACAATAGGACTGGTGACGAAATCTTCGACGGCACGCTCAAGCAGGGGTTGGCGGTGCAACTCGAGCAGTCGCCGTTTTTGAATCTCTTCCCGGACACCCGGGTGCGGGAGACATTGAAGCTGATGAATCGTTCTGCCGATGAACGAGTGACGACCGAGATCGGGCGGGAGATTTGTCAGCGGCAGGGACTAAAGGCACTGATTGCCGGCTCAATTGCTCCGCTTGGCAGTCATTACGTGGTGACTCTGGCAGCCATCAACAGCAAGAGCGGCGAGGTGGTGGCACGCGAACAAACAGAAGCCGAAAGCAAAGAGCAGGCGCTGAAGGCGCTTTCCCAAGCGGCGAGCAGGTTACGCGAGAAGCTGGGCGAGTCGCTGAGTTCTATCGAGAAGTTCGACGCGCCGCTGGAATACACGACCTCATCGCTGGAGGCCCTAAGAGCCTACTCTTTGGCAATCAGACAGCGGCGTTCGGGCAAATCCGCGGAGGCGATTACTCTGCTTAAACGAGCCATTGAGATAGATCCCAACTTCGCACGCGCTTACGGACAGGCAGCAGGTACCTACAGCGACCTCGACAAGGTGGAAATTGGCGCGGAGTACGCGGAGAAGGCTTTTCAACTTCGTGAGCGGGTGAGCGAGAAGGAGAAGCTGGCGATCTCTTCCTATTATTACCTCTGGATCACTGGAGAGGTTGGCAAGGCTTTCGAAGTTCTAAGGCTGTGGACGCAAACCTACCCGCGCGACCCCTCTGCGCATGGTGTCCTTTTTCGCCTGTTTTTTCGTAAAGGGGAATTCAGCCAGGCCGCTGACGAAGCTCGCGAGTTCATTCGACTCAGTCCGGACAGTCCATACGGCTACGGAGACCTTAGCGTTTCGCTTATCCGGCTCAACCGCTTCGAGGAAGCTAAGGAAACGATCAATCAAGCTCTGGCGCGAGGTCTAGATCGGTCATCCTTTCACTCGGATCTTTACGAGATTGCCTTCGTTGAGGGCGATGGCGCGTCGATGAAACAACAACTCGAATGGGCGAGCGGGAGGCCGGGTGGGGATGACTCGCTCAACTGGCAGGCGCGGTCGACTGCGGTTGCTGGACGGTTGCGCGAGGCAGACTCACTGTCTCGTCGAGCCGCCGCGTTGGCAGGGCAGCGCGACTTGAAGGAGACCGCAGCGCTGCTCAGCATAGAGGCATCGCTGTCGCAAGCGCTTGTTGGCTCAGCCAAACGGCGAAGGCAGACCTGGCCCAGGCCTTGACTCTGTCCCTGGCCAGTTTCGCGCAGCGGTCCAGGGGAAACACGGCGGCCCAGCTTGGCCCGATCGCTTTCGCGCTAGGTGGCGAAGTAGGACGGGCGCAATCATTCGCCGACGATATGGCCCGGCTCAATCCCAGGAACACTATGACGCAAGCAGTCTGGTTGCCTGCCGGTCGCGCCGCCATCCAGCTCTCGCGAGGTCATCCCGAAATGGCCCTCGGATTGTTGCAATCGGCCAGTCAGTACGAAGCAGGCGCTCTGTTCTGGCCCGCATATTTGCGCGGCCAGGCATACCTGCAACTGAACCGAGGCGCTGAGGCATCGGCAGAGTTTCAAAGGATCATCGACAATCGCGGCTGGGATGCGACTTCGATACTGTGGCCGCTTGCGCACCTGGGTCTGGCTCGCGCGGCGGCGCTCACAAGTGATATCGCTTGGAGCCGCAAGACGTACCAGGACTTCCTCGCACTATGGAAAGACGCCGATGCTGATTTGCCCATCTTGATTCAAGTGAAGAAAGAGTATGCGGGTCTGAAATGAGAGCTGAAAGAGCGGCGGGAATGCTACAAGCCCGAGTTCCGATGGACGAGACAGTTGGGATCGGTCACCAGGCTGTAGGTGAACGGTGGGTTATCGGCGCGCGCGATGCGCCGCGCGTCGACGCTAAAACCGCGGCAAAGACGACAAACGACATGGCAGTCGCGGCGACTCGTCGAAGTAGGCTACTAGTTTTATGAATTGCTGCTTTTTCGTTGCCGTCTCGCGAGTCGATGTGGCGGCCTGTCGGGTTTCTGATGGTGCGTCATGACTGTTGTCTTCTTCACCGTTCATGGCGCTAGTTGCGCTCTTATTAAGCTGGCGCCGGAAAAGAATTCAAGCGGCGACCGATATCAAGCGGACGCCCGCCCCTGATCTCGCTCACCTGGGTATGGCCAGCAGCAGGACGGTGCGTCCGTCGGTAAGCTGGGCTGTAAACGCCACCTGGCCGCGGTCATTGATGATTGCCCTTGTCACACTGACGATCGTGCCGACACCGGAAATCATCGTCCCCGTTCGGGCAAGTACCGACAATGAGCCGGTCCGCGACCTTAGGTACACCCCGGTGTCAGGCTTGCCGTCGCCATCAACATCGCTGTCCAGTGTCAAGTTAACGGCTGCGTCGCCGCGGTTGTTCAGAGTGTAGATGCCGACGATGCTGGTAGCGGTCGCGGCATTCCCCCCACCGGGCATCGCATCGCCTGGCCGTGCTACCGGCACGATCTGGCCTGACGAGTAAAGGAAGATCCCGACTCGCTGAGAAATCCCTGGCGGCTCCGTCAGGTCGCCCGTGAACAGGATCTCGCCGCGGTTATTGATCTGAGGAGCGATAGCGAAGCGGAACGCGCCGCCACCGGGCGCCGGATCGCCCTGGCAAGCAATCGCCTGGATTTGGCTTGTGCCCGCCGAGATGAAGTAAACGCTCGAGGGACAGCCGAGCCGGCGACTCTGCCCGCCGCCCACATTGAGGCACTCCTCGCCAGCCACGTGGCCATCGAAGGCTATGTCGCCCGCGTCGTTGATCCACGGGCGTGTGGCATAGTCAAGGCTGCCGCCTCCGGGCGCCGGATCTCCTGGAGCAACCACTTTGCCGGTTTCGCCGCTTTTATCATCAGCCCGGAAGATACCCATGCCCAGTCCAGGATAATCCTGGCCGGGAACGCGGGTGCCCTGCTCGGTCAGCACGATCCCGCTGAAGACAATATCGCCGCCCTTGTTTT
This sequence comes from Blastocatellia bacterium, assembly GCA_035558335.1. GTDB lineage: Bacteria > Acidobacteriota > Blastocatellia > UBA7656 > UBA7656 > Onstottus_B. The sequence goes on from DATMCM010000093.1 coordinate 15,136, forward strand.
GGATGGGCTGGACGTGGGCTCCCTGAAAGGTCCCACCCGCCGGCGCCTGGGTGATATAAGGCACGACCACGGCGCTCAGGGTTCCATTTGCCCGCGAGAAGCGATAGACGCCCGAGTTCACTCCGGCTGGAGGCGGGACATTGACCGGGACTAGGCTCATTGCGAAAACCACATCGCCCCTTTTGTTCATTGAGAGGAAAGGCCATATGTTCTTTGCGAAGGTGCCACCGCCGGGCGCCGCCAGACCGACCCGAGCAATCTGGGAGAGCTGCCCATTGCTGGCAACAAAGACGCCCTGGCCGAGGTCGCTGCCTCCCTGAGTCATCTGAATGTCGGCGGCGAATGCCAGCTCGCCGCGTTTGTTCAGGCTAAATGGCGCAAAGTTGCTGGTAAAGAAGCCACCCCCGGGAGCGGGGTCGCCGAACGCACCGATCACGCTGAAATCGTACTTACTCTTTTGCGCCGATTGCGATTGCATTGGCCAGATGGCCGCGTTCAAAACCAATATTAGCGATAAGACTCCCAAGACCTTGATCGAATTCTTGTTCTTCATGAGCTTGTCCTTCCTTTCGATCCCACGCTGGCCCGCTGCGAATTCGCTCAACAGCGCGATAAACTCGCGACTTCCTGAACTTCTGAATCCATTCAATCTGTTAACGCGCCAGCCGTGCAGTAATTCCGAAATGGTCGGCCCAGTTGAATGCTTCATGCCCGCGTGAATCGCGGTAGCATGAATAACTATTCTGATCTCTACTTACAGAAACGGGATTCGTGAACGAAAACTGTCATGTCTGCCAGAGTTCTAGATCGTTGGCGGTTGGAATCGGGTTAAAGAGTTGGCCTGGAGGTGGTATGATCCCCCAGCAACAAGCAGGATTCTCAACCGTCCAAGTTGGTCTGAAGGTACCCCGGATGTCGGACGCGCATTCAGTCACTCAGTTATTGGAGCAGTGGAATCACGGTGATCGTGAAGCGCTCGACAAGTTGATTCCACTGATCTACGAGGAATTGAGAAAGATGGCCAGACGCTACATGGGTCAGCAAAACCCGGGGCACACATTGCAGACCACCGCGCTCATCCATGAAGCGTACCTGCGGATGGTCAAACAGAAAGAGAAACACTTTGAGAACCGCGCCCATTTCTTTGGCGTGGCCGCGCAAGCGATGCGTCACATCCTGGTTGATTACGCGCGAACTCGAGATGCGGCCAAGCGAGGCGGTGGAGCCCGCCCAATCTCTTTGGAAGAGGCAGCCCTAGTGACACCAGAACGGGCCGCCGAACTGGTTGCCTTCGACGATGCGCTGAAAGAATTAGAGCGACTGTCAAAGCGACAGAGCCGCGTAGTGGAATTGCGCTACTTCGGCGGGTTGAGCGTGGAGGAGACGGCTACGGTTCTGGCAGTCTCGCCCGAGACAGTGATGCGCGATTGGACCGTGGCCAAGACCTGGTTACATCGCGCCCTTAGGCCAGCAAGTGAAGCATGACCCCGCAAGAATACGAACGGCTGACGGAGTTGTTTAATTCCGCCCTGGAGATTGCTCCGGACGCGCGTGCAGCCTTTGTGGACCAGGTTTCTGATGGCGATGCGGATTTGCGGCGCGAGTTGGAATCACTGCTGGCTGCCCACGAGCAACGAGCGGCCTATACGGAGAAACCGCCTGAGGATATAGCTGCCGCGTATCTGGTGCAGCAGCGTGGCAGCTCTGCCAGTGTCCCTTCGCTTGCGCCCAACACTCGTCTCGACCACTATGAGATTTGTTCGCTGCTCGGCAAAGGCGGCATGGGCGAAGTTTATCTGGCGGAAGACATGCGGCTGCATCGCAAGGTCGCGCTGAAGGTTCTGCCCCCCGAGGTTGCTTCTAATCAGGATCGAATGCGCCGCTTCGAGCAGGAGGCCACAGCCGCTGCTGCACTCAATCATCCACACATCGCGCACGTCTACGAAATCGGTGAGAGCGAAAACATACATTTCATCGCCATAGAGCACATTGACGGTGACACCCTGCGCGATAAGATCCATCGCGACAAAGCTCCGCTACAAAAGCTGCTGAAATATCTCACCCAGGTTGCTGAAGGTCTGACCAAAGCGCATGTGGCAGGCATTGTGCATCGGGATCTGAAGCCCGACAACATCATGATCACGCGTGATGACTACGCAAAGATTCTCGATTTTGGCTTAGCGAAGCTCATCGAGCCACAGAAACCATTAGGTTTAGGCAGCGATGCGTCGAGCGAAGTCGATACCGCAATCATGGCGCAACACTCGCTGGCTGGCATGGTGATGGGTACAGCGGGTTACATGTCTCCGGAGCAGGCGCAGGGCAGAGTCGAGCAGATAGATCATCGGTCGGACATCTTCTCGTTCGGCTGCATCCTCTTTGAAGCGGTGACCGGGCATAGGCCGTTTCAGGACGAGTCAGTCATCAAATCGTTGCATAAGGTTGTCTACGAGGTTGCGCCAGCGATCAACGACTTCAATCCCTCAGCTCCGCCTGACTTGCAGCGGATTCTTCGACGTTGTCTGGCGAAGGACCGCGAGGAGCGCTATCAGACGATCAAAGACGTGGCGATCGAGTTGAAGGAAGTGAGACAGGGGATGGCGGCGGCAGCGGAGCTTGATACCACTAGGCCACCATCTGGCAACAGCGAGACGTCGGGCCGGCCAACCGTTGAACAATCGACCAGCCCGACATCGAGTGCCGAGTATATCGCTACAGAAATCAAACGGCACAAAAAAGGCGTCGCCATTGTCTTCGTGGCCGTCGTCGCCGCGTCCAGTTACGGGTTGTATAAATTAGCCAATAAGACAGTGCCTGCTACCTCCTCACCGTCGATCAAGATGACGAGGCTCACTTCCACCGGCAGGGTGCTTACGGCGTTGATTTCGCCTGATGGTAAACACGTTGTCTATGTGGTGGAAGGTGCCGGACAGCAAAGCATCTGGGTCAAACAAGTCGCCACCTCAAGTAATGTTCAGATCGTTCCTCCCTCAGACGCTACTTACGCGAATTTCAGCTTCACACGCGATGGCAACTACTTCTACTTCAACAAGAGAGAGAAGAACGGGCCTAATTCGCTCTATCAAACCCCGGCATTAGGCGGCATTGCACGGAAGATTGTAGAGAATGTCTCGTCACACGCGGCGCTGTCCTCGGACGGGAGCCGCATCGCCTTTATTCGCGGCAGTCCGTTTGAGGAGGAGAACTCATTGGTAGTGACAAACAGCGACGTAAGTGACGAACAGGTGCTCGCCACCCGCAAGGCTCCGGATACTTTCTCTGGTGGAATCGCGTGGACGCCCGACGGAAAATCGATCACCTGTGTTGCTGGACGTCATGCTCAGACGCTCATTGATGTGCCGCTCGATGGCGGCGCGGAGAAACTTGTTAAGACTCCGAAGTGGTTTGCCGTCATAGATATTGAGTGGCTGCCGGACGGTAGCGGCTTGATTGTAACCGCGCAAGAGCAAATGCGCTCCTCGCCTTCGCAAATATGGCATCTCTCCTATCCCAGCGGCGAGGCGCGCAGGATGACCAACGACTTCAGCGTCTACGCTAATTTGAGCCTCACCGCGGACGCGAGTACGCTTGTTGTGACACAGCAGGAAACAACTTCACATATTTGGCTCGCGCCGGACGGCGATGTGAGCCGCGCCAAACAACTCACCACCGGAACTGGCAGGCAGGATGGATCCCCAAGCGTTAGTTGGACACCCGACGGCAAGATCGTTTACGACTCGACGGCGAGCGGCAGTCGCCATACCTGGGCCATGAATGCTGATGGCAGCGATCAGAGACAACTGACGGATGGCGCTTTTGAGGATCAGGGAGCCGTTGTTTCCCGCGACGGTCGCTACATCGCTTTCACTTCTAATCGCACAGACGCCCAACACATCTATCGTATGGACATTGATGGGACCAATCTGAAACAACTGACTAATGGCACCGGCGATGAAGCGAGCCCGCAGTTTTCACCGGATGGACAATGGGTGATCTATAACTCGATCAACAATGGTTCATGGAAAGTGCCCGCCGATGGCGGCGAATCGGTGCAATTGACTAATAATAGTTGGGCCTCACGCTTGTCCCCGAACGGTAAGCTCATCCCGCACGTCCGACGAGCGGGGGCAGGCCGGCTCTTCTGGAAAATAACAATCATGCCGTTTGAAGGCGGCACGCCGCTTAAGACTTTTGATGTAACATCCGATTCCCGTCCCAATGCGCGATGGACGCCGAATGGACGTGCGATTTTCTACAACCTCACCCATGGCGGTGTCCTTTCCGGCGTGACCAACATTTGGATTCAGGCGCTCGACGGTGGCCCACCGAAACAGTTGACCAACTTCTCTTCTGAGACTTTCTTCAGTTTCGATTGGTCACGCGATGGTAAGTGGCTCGCGTACGGGCGCGGCACAACCAGTAGTGACGTCGTCCTGATTAGTAATTTCCGATGAAGGCATGACTTTCTTACTGGGCGGGATCGTAAGGACGACCATTCAAGTGATAGCCGTCTCACCGATCCTTCAGTGTCCCAACAGCTTTCGACTATCGATCAAGATAGTCACCGGTCCATCATTAGTCAGTCTCACCTTCATCATCGCCTGAAAGACGCCCGTCTCAACGTTCAGCCCGAGGGATCGCACTTGCTCGACGAAGTGTTCATAAAGCTCATTCGCTTTCGCCGGTTCCGCCGCGTCGGTGTATGAGGGGCGGCGGCCGCGCCTCACGTCGCCGTAAAGCGTAAACTGAGAGACAACCAGCATTTCGCCGCCGGTTTCCAAAAGAGAGCGGTTCATCTTGCCTTCATCGTCCGCGAAAATCCGCAGGTTGATGATCTTGTCGGCAAGATAGTCGGCATCCTTCTCTTCGTCGTCTCGCGCTACGCCAAGAAGAACCAGAAAGCCCTCGCCGATTTCGCCGGTTACCTCGCCATTGACGCTGACGGAAGCGCTTGTCACTCGCTGGACGACGGCACGCATAGCAGGCAGTTTGCCACAGCACTGCTCGGTTTTGCGAATCGGGAGACCGTACAGGTCCAAGTTGGATTTCTAGCTTTCCGCCCGCTGGAATTGTATAGTGTTTCATCCGCGATCTTTCTCTCTGAATCAATGTCGCCACTGCAAATCCTCAAGCTTGTCGGCTTTGCCACCGGAGCGACGCTTCACCTCTACATCGCGTGGTTGATCTGGAATCGGAGGCTTGGCGCGCGGCGCAACCTCACCCAACCGGTCCGGCTCATTACCGTGTTGAATCTCTGCCTTGGCGTCTGGTTTCTCGGCAACCTCTTTATCACTTTTCACGAGTTGATACTCGGCCCCTCCCGGCTGATCCTCCTTCTGCGAGCCTGGGACACACTGGCGATGACCGGCGTCGCGTTGCTGCCAGCCGCGTTACTTCATGCTCACGTCGCGGTGTGGGCTTCGCTCGACAACTACCGCAAGCTTAAGCAAACCGCGGTTACCAGAATCGGGGTTCTGCTCTATTTGCCTATGCTCTTCTTGCCGTATGCGATCTACCGGATCAACACCGGGAGCTACGAGTCATACCTGATAAAGCTTCACGTTTTGCTTGTGCCGTATTCAATCTGGTATGTGCTCATGTTGTGGTCATCGGCCTGGCTGGATTGGCGCATGAAAGACCTGGTCGATGCGCGAGCCCTGCGAGAGCATGCATTCTTCAAGCGGCTGGCCGTGCTGCTTGT
>DATMCM010000094.1:0-7396 GCA_035558335.1 Blastocatellia bacterium
TGGAAGCAGGCTTTCGGGCGCTCTCGATCAGGGTTTCAATCGATCGCGCCGCGTCTCTGCCTACCAGGCCTTGAAGCTGTTCAACCACACGGCCGTGCGCTGCATCCTGTCCAAATACCAGACCGGCAATCGAGATGATGATAATTAACAGCGGGGCTATAGAGAACAACGAGTAAAAAGCCAGCGCCGCGCCCAGGCGGGAGGCGTTATCCGCCCTCCACTCCGAGAACGTATCGTTTAACAATTCCGGTAGGTCTTTGAAACCCATGATGCCCGGCCAGACCGTCGATTCGCGAGTTTGCGGTCCACGATCTAAAGGGAAGCTGAAGCGTCTTGTAGGGTTTTACACAAACACGAAAAGGACCGCAGATACGGCAAACACTAGCCGCAAAGCCGTCGGGGCCACGGGTAGTAAACCCGTAGCCCCATCGATATTGATCTCCAGTGGCCTCTTTGGACGGAGGTTTTCTGAGATGTCGCACGAAATCAGCACAACACTCTATCGCAGGAACTCCATCGCAACCTGCGAAAGCGCGCCGAGAATGGGCTCCGCTATGCGGCTTGACCGACTACGTCCCCCAAAGCCCGACGCGAGCAGTACTCCGACGCCGATTCCCGCGCCAAACGCGATAAGCGTGAGCTTGCCCGGATTCTCTTTGCCGTAGACCATCGCCTGATCGTAAGCGTTGCTTAAGACTTCGCTCGTCTTTCCATAGGCGTCGGTCACGACTTGCTTGGTATCTTCATAAGCTGACTGGACGCCTTCGCGAGCGGCCTGGACGCCTTCCCGTGCGCGCTGGGTTGCGCTGGCCGCCAGGTTCGCCACTTCGCCGGCTGCCGTATGCTGGCCAGGCGCGGGGGTCTTAGGGGTGGTGGTCTTACTCGGTTCGTTTGAGAAATTCTTGGTGTTTTCTGAGAGATTCTTGGTATTTTCCATTGTAGCTGTCTCCTTGTAATTTCGAATTATTGACGCCCTCTAAGGAACTGCCCGTAGAGATTGAATGATTGCATCTAAAGCTGCGCTAGAGCTTCGACTAGAGCTGCGCTAGAGCTTCGACCTCGCGCGTACGTATGTCCTGTTTCTCGACGGTTCTGCCTGCGAGGGATTCGCCTAACTTCCGCTTCGCAAAGTCGATGGCCGCCTTAGCAACCAAAGCGCTGGCTGCCGCCTTTACCGTTCGCCCCGAAACCAGCTTTCGCTGAATCACATCGCCGGCGACGCCACTGATACGATCTGTAAAGTCTTCCGTCATATCCGCGATCGCATCCAGGATGCGTTCCTGCGGTGTCGGCTCGCGTTTGAAGATCGCCGAAAGCAGGATTCCAGTCCCTGCCGCCAGGCCCAGCGCGACGGCGGGATACTCGGCCACGTACTCCCGCCAGTCAAACGTTTGATGGATACGGTCGCCTAACTTGTCCACCGTCTCAGCGATTGTTTCTCGCTGGGCGGCTATGTTCTGACGAATCTGGTCCGCGCTGCGTTCGCCCGACTCATCGATGCGCTGCTGAGTGGCTACGTTAGTTGTTTCAGCCATTGCTTGTCCTCCGCGAGTGTCTCCATAGTCTGTTCCGGCCTGAGATTCGTCCGTTTAAGACGATTCACTCCGGCGAAGACGACGCCGAAGCCGACGACTGCCAGCGCGCCTCCGATGATCAGTGCCGCATATCCGGCATCCATATAGTGCGCCAACCCGATCACAGCTGCAGCGGTCAGGGTCATGAGCGCTATCGAGGCTATAAGCGCTCCTATTGCTAGCGTGGTGGCGCCGACCCGGAGCGAGCGGAGGCTCTCGCGTATTTCCTGCTTTGCGAGCGCCATTTCGTCTCGAACGAGCATCGCCGAGTGATTAGCCAACTGGCTAAGCAACTCGCCGAAAGACTCGCGCGGCATGTCAATTTGGGGGCGTGCTTGCATGGCGACTACCTCCTTCTAAACAGCGCGCCGAGTACCAGCCCGGCGGCGCCCGCGATCAGCAAAGTTCGTCCCGGATTGGTACGCACCTGCCGCTGGATATCGTTCTTAACTTGCGACACATTGACGTCACGGACGTAGTCGGACGCACTGTCCAGCCAACCCGAAAGCTGGTTGGCATACGCCGATACGACACCATCTTGCTGGCGTCTTTGTTTCAGAGATCCCGCAGCGCTTTTAAGGCCTTGGGCGACTTTGTCTTTTATGTTATCGACCGTCTGGTTGCTCTGCGGTCCGGATTCATAAGCAATAGGCTCTCTCGCCGAGACGAGGTTTTCCGTTTTATTGAACTGTTCCATAGCGCGCTCCTTATCAATTATCTTGCTGCAATCTTGTGGACTCTTGGTTAGGGCAAGGGGCGTGCCAACACAGTGAGAGCGTAAATCTTACCTACTGATTGTCTGGGCGGCCCTCCGTGGCCGTCCCCACAGTGGAGCGAGATTCTCCTGGCGATTTCAGTCTGGGGCGCAACGGAGGACCGCACCTACAAGCAAAACGTTAGGCCGACGCAACGAGTAGGTGGCTATACGCGACGAGTAAATGGCTAGATTCGACGAAGAACGTACGACCTAACTTCGCTGGCAATTAACCGCGGGCTATCAAGATCAAGCCTTGAATCATACAAGAGACGTCTTGGCCATCTGTTCGCTAACAGTTCAGTAGTGTTCGATTAGTGCGCAGCAACGAGGTACGTTATTGCCGGCCAAGTCACTCGACATTGCTCGCCGCGCCTAGAGCCTCAATAAGACGACGGCTCGAACTTTTAGCGCCATCCAGCGATAATCATCCTTGTTGGGCGGGTATTCAGGACGCGAGTGGATCCTCAATAAAACACGGGAACGACAAGCGATGACCAGTAAATACAACCAACCGGCGCCGCATCCGGTCCATCGAGCAGGTGATGTGGTCCTTCGAGACGGGTCAACGGTGAAGGTCAGGCCTCTGGAGCCCGCCGACGAACAGCGCTTGTTGAACTTCTTCCGTTCGTTGTCGGAGGAATCGCGTTGGCTACGGTTCTTCTCTTTCGTCAAGGACAAACTCCTCGCCGCCGAAGCCCATCGCGAGGCTACCGTTGATTATGTTCGCACGTTCGGATTGATCGCGTTGACCGGCGGTGAAGAGCGAGTGATTGGCCACGCGCTCTATTCGGCAATTGCGGACGACCGCGCGGACGCCGCGTTCGCGGTCGCCGATGATTATCAGGGACGCGGTCTCGGTACCATGCTGGTGGGACAACTAGCACAGGTCGCTGCCGCGAACGGGATTCAGCTCTTCGAAGCCGACGTGCTGGCTTCGAACCACAAGATGCTTGGTGTGTTTCGCAGATCGGGGTTCTTGATCAAGGTCACGGTCACGACCGGACAGCTTCACGTGACGTTTCCAACTTCGTTTACCGGAGATGCAGTGGAGCAGTTCGAGCAGCGCGAGCGCGTCTCAGCGATCAACGCACTGAAACTCTTTTTGAGCCCGCGCTCTGTCGCGGTGATCGGGGCCTCTCGAAACAGAGGAACGATAGGCGGCGAGATCTTTCACAACCTTTTGAACTACGAGTTCGCGGGCCCGGTTTATCCGGTTAATCCCTGCGTTGAAGTAGTTCAAAGTGTTCTCGCTTACCCAACGGTCGAAGCCATTTCGGGTTCGGTGGATTTGGCAGTGATAGCCGTTCCGGGCGCGCAGGTGCTCGAAGTCGCCTTGCAGTGTGGACGCAAAGGCGTGCGCGCGCTTGTAGTGATATCAGCCGGATTTGCAGAGACGGGCGAGGCGGGCCGCGCGCGTGAGGAAGAGCTTCTGCGAATATGCAGAATGACAGGGATGAGACTGATCGGGCCTAACTGCATGGGGATCATAAATACCGAAAGCGAGGTGCGTCTCGACGCGACCTTTGCGCCTCAGGTGCCGCTCGCGGGTCGTGTAGGGTTTTTCTCGCAAAGCGGCGCGCTGGGATTGGCGATCATCGAGTACGCTAACTCGCTCGGGCTCGGGATCTCGTCGTTCATCTCGATCGGCAACAAAGCAGACATCTCAGGCAATGACTTGTTGAACTACTGGGAGGCGGATTCTGGAACAGATGTGATCCTGCTGTACCTGGAGTCGTTCGGCAATCCGAAGAAGTTCTCGCAGATAGCTCGAAGAGTTGGCCGCAAGAAGCCGATCGTCGTGGTTAAGAGCGGACGATCACCCGCCGGTGCTCGGGCCGCGTCATCGCACACCGGAGCGCTCCTCGCAGCGTCCGAGGTCACGGTCGAGGCGCTGTTTCATCAGGCCGGGGTCATTCGAACCGACACGCTAGAGGAACTGTTCGATGTTGCCTCGCTTCTTGCGAATCAGCCGATACCAAAAGGTCCGGGCATCGGCATCATCACCAATGCCGGCGGCCCCGCGATCTTGTGCGCCGATGCCTGCGAAGGCGAGGGACTGCAAGTCCCGATGCTGACCGATCAAAGCAGCGCGGAATTGCGGGCATTTCTTCCGGCGGAGGCAAGTGTCACCAATCCGGTTGATATGATCGCTTCGGCGACGGCGGAAGACTACCGCAAAGCGATCGCGATCGTAGCCGATGACCCAAACGTCGACGCGCTGGTGGTTATCTTTACACCGCCGCTGGTCACCCGAGCCGAAGACGTGGCTCGCGCCATCGTGGACGGCGTTCGCAGCTTCAAATCCAGCAAGCCAGTCGTGACCGTGTTTCTTTCCGCGCGCGGCGTGCCCCAGGATTTGAAGACCTCAGAACTTCGCATTCCTTCGTTCGCTTTCCCTGAAGCTGCCGCGACCGCGCTGGCTCGCGTTGTGCGTTACGGCGAGTGGCGCGAGCGGCCCAGGGAGGAACCGCCGGAATTCCAGGACTTGAAGCGGGACGAGGCCGCGGCCATCTTAGCCGTCGCGCTTGCCAGAGCCGATGAATGGCTGACCGTCGAAGAAACGGCGAACTTGCTGTCGTGTTACGGCTTGCCGATTGTCAAACAGCGAGTGGTCAAGAGCGCCGCTGAAGCTGGCGAGGCAGCGCAAGAGATCGGAGGCGAGGTCGCTCTCAAAGCCGTCGCCGCCGGAGTTCTTCACAAGACCGAAGCAGGGGCCGTGCGGCTTCATTTGAACGGCGCTCGGCAGGTCACCGCGGCTGCCGAAGAGATTGCGGAGAAGCTTGCGGCGAATGGGCAACCGCCTACTGCTTTCGTGATACAGCCGATGATCTCGGGCGGAGTCGAGATGCTAGTCGGCATTGCGCACGATCCGCAGTTCGGGCCCGTAGTGGCTTGCGGAGCGGGCGGCGTCTTCGTCGAATTGATGCGGGACATCTCGGTTCGCCTGACTCCGGTGACTCGGGACGACGCATCGCATATGATCCGGAGTTTAAAAACGTATCCGTTGCTTACCGGGTTTCGTGGGAGTCCGGTGTATGACGTCCCGGCGCTGGAAGATGGTCTGCTTCGGGTGAGCGCTATGGTCGAAGACCTGCCTCAGATTGCTGAACTCGACTGCAATCCATTCGTGGTGCTGGAACGAGGCGCGGTGATTCTAGACGCTCGTGTGCGAGTCGCGGCGATTGAGCCTCCGCCGTTGTTCGGTGTCAGGAGATAAATCTGCCGCCACCTCGCCGAGCGGTTGGTCTGTGCCTTGGGAGAATGCGTCCTGGATTCTAAAGCGCCGGAAAGAAGAATGCGTTACTAGATCGAAAGCGGTTAGGATCACCATTCTATTGCTGGACCGGGCCGCTCCGGGCAGACAAGATCCTCTCAATCGCGTCCAGGATTTCCTGTAGGTCGTGGTCGGTTGTCTCTTTCGCTGCGGTAAGCTCAATGATCTTCAACAGCAGCTGTCGGCCGGTCCTATCTTTGTTATCTTTGACAGGACCGCTTACCTCTTTGACCATCTTCTTCTTCCACTCCAGTGTGCTCATTTCCAGCGGCCCCGGTTGTGCGGATTCTCCAGAGATACGCCCCCAGGCCCTCCCTATCAATCCGCGCGCTCTAACGCATGAGAGGGTTCCAGCCTTAGCCAGGTGACGTGTAGCTTCTGGACGCGCGCGGCATTCTACTATACGTGATGCTCGATTGCACTGAAAACATGAGTTGAAACGTACAAAATCCGATGAAGAGTAATGTTGAAGACTCACGGTTCAACCAGGCTGAATCGAGATGAACGTGCGCTTGCGTCCCAGGAGTTTGCTGGTCAGATTTCCAAATTTTTTCATTAATCCGTACTTCTGATCCAACAGGTGGTTTACGGTATCCGCTTCTGCGCCTTCGAGAATGCGAGCCTGAGCGTCGATCCATTCGCCCTTGAGACCGCCGCGCATGTCACACGGCGCGACTCTCACTTTCGAGTTATTACGAATGCGTTTCACCTTGCCAGCATCGGCAATCGAATAGACGTAAAGCAGTCCGTTCTCCTCCGCGAACCATACCGGTGTCCGGATTGGAGCGCCGGTCTTTCGATAGGTTTCGAGGCTGAGGTACTTTTCGTCGGTGAACTGGCTTAGCACTGAGCTGGTCATTGATTCCGTTTCTCCTGACTCGCGGATTTCGACGAACTACTCGAGCCCTTCGCCGCATCGTTCATCAAACGCTTGCCGGTCGAGCGTTCGAAGACCGAGTTGCGCAGGAACTGCTCAGTGCTCCATGGCGCACCTTCACCTCCCAGATACTTGTGGAACCACTCGAGGTGAGCCGTGTAATAGAGCGCCATCTCATACCAGCTTGGCCAGTGGCCTGCGTTCGAGTAGACAATAAGTCGTGAAGGCACGTTCATCTTCTGAAGCCCGGTGAAAAACTCGAGCGCCTGCGTGTACGGTACGCGATAGTCGCGTTCGCCGGTGATCACCAGGCACGGGGTCTTGAAGTTCCTGACGAACTTCGAGGGAGATAGCTTTTCGTAAAGCTGAGAGTTCCAGGGCTGGCCCTTCAAGTCCCAATCAGGAAACCACAACTCTTCTGTCGAACCATAGAACGCATCGAGATCGTAAAGCCCCATCATCGAAGCCAGCGCCTTGAAGCGGTCGGTATGGCCTTCGAACCAGTTCATCATGTAGCCGCCGTATGACCAGCCCATCGCTCCCATCCGGTTTCGATCGACGTAAGGCAGCTTCTCAACCGCATCCGCGACCTTCATCAGATCTTCATAAGGTTTCCCCGCCCAGTCGCCCGAGATCGCCGCGGTGAAGTCCTGCCCGTAGCCGGTCGACCCGTGCGGATTCGAAAACACCACGACATAGCCCGCGGCGGGATAGACTTGCCAGTCGCCTCTGAACTGATCCGCCCATTGCTGTTGCGGCCCTCCATGAACGTTCAGAATTACCGGATATTTCTTCGACGGATCGAACTGGTGCGGCTTGACTATAAAGACGTGAATCCTGGCGCCGCCCGCGCCTTCCACCCACATCTGTTCGGCGGGTCTAATGTCTATATCACGGGTTACCGCTTCGTTTAG
>DATMCM010000095.1:0-4524 GCA_035558335.1 Blastocatellia bacterium
CACCGGCTCGACGTCCTTGTCGATCACCGGACGGCCGAGCGGTTTCGCCGCGTCGTCCAGCGTCCTTGCGAGCGACACTCGCAGCACGGTCAGGAATGCGTCGCGCATCCAGGCATCTTCTATCGGCGGCTTCGCTTCTTCGATCTTGTGGCCGAGACTCTCGCAGAGCTTCGCCGCGTCCAGCGCAGCTTTCTTGCATTCAGGATCGAGCGGCGTTCCGGCGGGCGTCGCGACTGCGAGCGCGATTCGAAGCTTGCCCGGTTCAGCGCCCACTTCTTTCAAGAATGGACGCGCGGGCGGCGGTGAAAAATAAGGCGAGCCCAGTTCCATTCCCGCGGTCGCGTCCAACAGCGCCGCGCTGTCTCGAACCGAGACCGTCAACGCGTGATGATGGGAGCAACCGTTCCAGCCTTCAAATTGAGTCGGACCTATCGGCACTCGCCCGCGCGTTGGCTTCAACCCGAACAGCCCGCAGCACGACGCCGGAATCCTGATCGACCCTCCGCCGTCGCTGCCGTGCGCCATCGGGACGACGCGGCTTGCGACCAGCGCGCTCGAACCGCCCGACGAACCGCCGCTTGTCCGTTCGAGGTTCCACGGATTGTGCGTATTGCCGAACACCAACGACTCGGTGGTGGTAGTAAGACCAAACTCCGGCGAAGTGGTCTTTGCGAAAATCACGAGACCGGCTTGTTTGTAGCGAGTTACAAGCGTGCTATCGAAATCCGGAGTGTTGTCCTTAAAGACGCGACTGCCATAGGACGTGATTGTTCCGGCCAATTGCTGACCGAGATCTTTGAGCACGAACGGAACCCCTTTGAAAGGGCCGGCTGGAAGCCCCTGCTTGATTTGCGCTTCGGCTTTGTCAAAGAAGACTTGCGCCGTGGCGTTGAGCTTCGGGTTGATAGCTTCGAGCCGCTGCCTCACCGCGTTGAGCAGCTCGATCGGCGTTATCTTTCGTTTTGCGACAAGCTCGGCGAGCCCGAGCCCATCGTACTGGCCGTACTCAGCCGCGAGCCCGGACAACGGCGCTCGTTCGCCGACTGCATCGGCAGATGCGTTACCGCCTGGTCGCTCAATGTTACTCACGATAGCTCCTACGGTTGCGGCGGCGCCAAGCTCGAGCAGTTGCCGCCGGCTGATCTGTTTATTGTTAGTCACGATGCCACCTCCGATCACTGGAAGGTCTCGCGTTTTGGCTTGAGTTCAGTAGATCCGTTTCGTCCGTCTCCGAAGATAATCAAGCAGTATGTATTGCCCAAGCGTCATGGTGGTCGTGAAATACGCCCTGCCCTGGCAAATCTCAGTCACTTTCTTTACGAAGTCCACAAGATAGTAATCGTCCGCCAGCATGAATGTGTTGATCATTATCCCGCTTCGCCGGCACGCGGCTACCTGGCGGAATGTCTCTTTCAGGATTCGAGGGTCGAGCCCCATCGAGTTCTTGTAGATCCGCCCATCTGCCAGCGTCATCGCCGATGGCTTGCCATCGGTGATCATAATGATCTGGCGCATGTCCTTGCGCTGAGACATCAGGATTCGTCGCGCGAGTCTCAAGCCTTCGCTGGTGTTGGTGTGATAAGGCCCAACCTGCGCGCGCGCGACCGCCGACAGCGGTATCTCTTCGGCTGAGTCGTGGAATAGAACTACTCGAAGCGAGTCCCCGGGGTATTGAGTTCGGATCAGATGAGTCAATGCCAGAGCGACTCGCTTCGCCGGAGTGAAGCGGTCTTCGCCGTAAAGGATCATCGAGTGCGAGCAGTCGAGCATCAACACTGTCGCGCACGAGCTTTGATACTCAGTCTGATGAACCATCAAGTCCGAATATTCAAGATTGAGAGGCACGCCTAATCCTTCGCGCTGGATGGCGGACTTGAGGGTTGCGTTTACGTCGAGGTTCAACGTGTCGCCGAATTCATAGCGTCTCGGGGCTTCGCTGGCCTCGACGCCGGTTGATAGATGGTTGGTCTCATGACGGCCGAGCGACGACTTGCCGAGTGACGCGATCAGTTCCTTGAGCGCTTTGAAGCCCAGAAAGTCGAGTCCCTTGTCGGTCATCTCGAACTTAACGCTTCGCTCGACAGGCTTGCCGGTTCTGCCCTGATTGCCTGCCAGAGCTGTTTCGCCCTGAGTCTGCGCCGGGCCTTCGCTCAGTGAGATATAACCTTCTTCGATGAGCCGCTCGATCAAACGATCCAGCAGCTCAGAAACGGCTTTGTCGCTCAGTTCGCCGCGTTCATCCGAAAGCGCCTCAAGCTCCTCATCGGACAGCAGCCCTTCCATGAGCGCTCGCATGATTGCATCGCGCAGCGCCTCGAGCGTACGCTCTCTCTCGTCGTCCCAATAACGCGAATACTGGCTTTCGAAGCCGCTCTGCAAAAGAAAGTCGGCGAGTCGCTCGAGCAGATCTTCGAGGCTCAGGGAATCAAGATCTACTCCGGTCCATTTTGAGTATTTGGTGAAAGGCATTGCGTCAGAGAAGTGAATCGTGATTCGTGGCGCGCCGTTTCCCTCGCCCAATAGGCGCGGGATACGCTTTAGTTTATCTTCCTCGACCTGCTTAGGCTCTCGAACCCGTAGTCCCGCGTCTGCGGCTTGGCCGCGGCATAACCGCGCTCGTCGCTTCGACTTATCTTTTTCTGCGCGTACAAGCCTTCGAGGATCATCTCGCACACCGCGACCATGACTTCGGGCTGAGCCTTGCTGGCTAATCCGGACTGGACTGCTACGTCGACGAGACCAGTCACGTGTCGGAAGCTGGTCATACAAAGCTCCGAGCTATCGGTGTCGCTTGTACGAATTGAGCCGCCGTCGTTGAACCAGGTCACGATCTCGGAACAGTCGATGTGTTCGAAGTAAGCCTCGAATGTTTTTCCGACTGCCGATTTGATCAGGTCGCGGGCGACGGCGGCTGCGCCTCGCTGCTCGCCTTCGTACTCGAGCTCGAGCTTGCCGGTGATCGAGGAAAGTGCGGCGTAGATATCGCTGATCCGGGGAGTAACTGCCGTCTCACCGGTGGCAAGCCTTCGGCGCTCGGCGTTTGACACCACGTTCTCGATCACCGAGATCGGAAGCCGCTGGCTCACACCCGAGCGCTTGTCCACCCGCTGGTCGGCGCGCGCCTCGAACGCTATCTGCTCGACCGCTCGCACGATGAACTCGGGAACAGCGAGCTTCAGTGAGTCGCGGCCGAGCCAGGCTTCCTGCCGAGTGATCTCGACGCCTTCTTCGATTGTCACCGGATAGTGAGTATTGATCTCAGAGCCTATGCGATCTTTCAGCGGCGTGATGATCTTGCCCCGCGCAGTATAGTCTTCGGGATTTGCCGAGAACACCAGCACCACGTCGAGCGGCATTCGAATCGGGTAGCCCTTAATCTGAACGTCGCCTTCCTGCATGATGTTGAACAGTCCGACCTGGACCTTGCTCGCCAGATCTGGAAGCTCGTTGATCGCAAAGATGCCTCGGTTCGCTCTAGGCAATAAACCGTAGTGAATGGTCAGCTCATCGGAAAGCAAATGCCCGCCGCGCGCGGCTTTGATTGGATCGAGGTCGCCTAGCAGATCTGCAATGGTCACATCGGGCGTTGCGAGCTTCTCAACGTATCGCATCGCGCGCCGGATAAATGTGACCGGCGAGCGTTCGCCGTGCTCTTCAATCGTCAGCCTGCATTGTTTGCAGATCGGCGCGTAAGGATTGTCATTGATCTCACAACCTTGGATCACCGGCATGCGCTCGTCGAGCAAACCGGTGAGCTCGCGCAGGATTCGACTCTTGGCCTGGCCGCGAAGGCCAAGCAGGATGAAGTTATGACGCGAAAGGATTGCGTTGACGATCTGAGGGATCACCGAATCGTCAAAACCGACAATGCCAGGGAAGACTGATTCGCGAAGCTCGAGTTTCCTAATAAGATTCTCGCGCATTTCGTCTTTGACGGATCGCGCGCGAACGCGCGCTTCATTGAAATCGCTGGCTCTAAGCTCGCCAAGAGTGCCTGGCAATTGCATCGGTCATCACCTCGTGTTGGTTCTTGCGCGTTCAAACTGTAGCTTCGCGTTTGAATCGAGGCAAGCTGAGGCAGCTAAGTGCAAAGGAATAATGGTGGAAGAGAAGGCGCGGTTCGCTGGTTTATCAATATTGAGCCTTCCGGAGATGGGCGCGACCCTGGAGTACCTTGTGGGTGGGTGAGTGGTTGAACTGTTCAGTCCTTGCTAAAGATTTTCTTGAAGACCTTGAAGAGCCCGCCCTTCTTCTTTTCCTTATCATCGGCCTTCTTTTTACTGTTGGAGTTGTCAGTGTTTTTGGCGGCGGTCTTTGGGTCGGTCGGAGGCGGAGGCACTGCGCGTGCCGGATCAGCATCGTGGCTCTCGCTGACGGGCTTGGCTGCAGGCGTTTCGGGCTTGTTAGCACTCACCGGAGCAGAGATCTTCGGATCAGGAGGTGGAATCGGCTTGTCCGCCTCTTCAGCAGCGACAGCCGCGGCCTTTGCTGATTTGCTCAGGTTAGCGTTCTCCCGTCCGAGTG
>DATMCM010000096.1:0-14151 GCA_035558335.1 Blastocatellia bacterium
ATACCGTGCGATTGTTGCCTAACCCGGCGCACATCCCACCGCCCGTCGAGGAGCATGATACAAACGAAACTGTTGCAGGCAGGTTGTCCGTCACAGTGATTGAGGACGCCGGGTCAGGTCCATTGTTCGTTACGGTGATTGTATAAGTGACATTGCTCCCGACTACGATCGTCGCAGCCGAGGTCTTGCTGATCGAGAGATCGGCGGCGCCATAAGGAATGCACGCTGAGAATTCAGAGGTGTTTCCCTGAGGGTTTGTAGCGGTCGCAGTAATCGACTGGCCTACTGAAGCTGAGGCTCCGACGAGCGTGATATTGAACGTAACATTGTTGCCTACCGTCGTTGCCATTCCGGAACCAAGAAATGTGCGGCCTTCTCCATTGCCCGACCCATCGCAAGACGGGTTCGAGAAGAAGTCCAGGGTAAACGTTGTATTGGTTGTGCTGTTGAGCGTGCCCTGAATGTTCACCCCACCGCCGAGTACGCCGTTCGCCGTAGTCAAAACCGGAAAGTTCTGCAGGTTGTTTGCGCCGGTGTCCGGATCATTCACATCATTCGGCGTCACACCGGCCGGGGCGAGATCGATGCCCAGGCCTGTATTGGAGAAGATCGAGTTCGACCTGATCGCGTTCCCGGTCCCGGTCTCGATCGTGACACCGGCCCCGGCATTGAATGCGATAACATTGCCTTCAGCCGTCGCTGAACCACCGATCGTGTTGTTGCTTGCGGAATTCTGAACCAGAAGGCCGTGGCCGCTGTTGGGCAGCGACGTAATCGCGTCTGAGCGAGTGCCTATCTTGTTCCCCTGTATTAGATTCAGGGTCGACGTCGCCGAGTTGATGCTCACCCCGGTAACGTCATTGCCGGAGATGACATTTCCGGCTCCGGCCACTGAACCTCCAATCGTATTGCTGGCCGCTTCGCTTATCGCCACGCCGCCGCTGGAATTGCCGAGATCGTTCGAACCTGTCGCATCGGTTCCGATCAAGTTTCCCTGCACGAGGTTGCTGGTGCCGATCGTAATCAATTGAACGCCCACTCCGCCGTTTGCCGATATGACATTGCCCGCTCCGGCTGCTGTTCCACCAACCGTGCAGTTCATCACGTCGTGGGCCGCCCCGCTCAACATCTCAATGCCGTCAGCCACATTTCCGACACTTCCGGAGCCCGCCGCATTGGTGCCGATGTAATTCCCTTGAATCTGGTTGGTCATCGCAGGACCGATCACCAGAATGCCCGGCCCAATGTTACCGGAGATCACGTTCCGAGCGGCCACGGTCGTTCCGCCAATGCGGTGGCCCGAGGACATGCTGACAAACACCCCAGCGTCGCCGTTGCCCTGAGCGGCGGTCCCCGCGGCATTTGTTCCGATGTAGTTGCCCTCGACAATGTCACCGCTCGAGCCAGCTAACTGAAGCCCTACCCCGTCCGGGAACCGATTGATCACCAGCCCGCGTATGGTGCTGCTTCCTCCAGTGACATTCAGCCCCACAAGTCCTGCCGGCACGCTGGTGCCGACCAGTTCGATTGGCGGCGTAGCGCTTCCCGGAGCCTGAGTAGTGCCATCGAGCGTTAACGGTTGGGTGATCGCCGGAAGCGCGGAAAGTAGCGTGATCGTTTGAGTACCGGCCCCGGATATGGCGAAGCTGATTGCATCGGGGCCCGCATTTGAGTTGGCGCTGGTTATTGCTGCCCTGAGAGAACCTGCTCCAGCGTCGTTGGTGTTGATCACCGTGAACGTCATCGTCGGGCTTGAAGCCACAACGATCGGTGCGCTTGTGTTGCTCTTGAGCACGACCAGGTCGTTCACCGCGTCGGAATTCAAACGCATTCCCAACAAGGCAACCGGCTCGCCATCAATGTCGAGCGAGCCTGCGAGAATCAAACTTGAAGTGGGTGAGTTCGCCGCGCTTTGAGGTAGAGTCGCGGACTCATTGATGAGCATGTGCAACTGGCGGCCAGGCTGATCCAGAACCACCAGGTCGTCTTTGGGCGAGCTTGAAATGCGGACCGGGATCAGCGCGCGCGATGAGCCGGCGGGCGCATTCTTTTGAGAGAGCGGCGAAGCAGCTACGCTTTCCTCTCGCCAGGTTGAGCCCATTGCCGAGGCCGCTCTCGAAAATATGTGGCACGTGCCATCACTCGATAGCAGCGCGATCTCGTTCCGCAGGTCGCCGCTGAAATCGGCAATGGCGAGAGATGTGATCGTGAACGGAACCGCGAGTCGCGTCACTCGAGGCGCGGCGCCGCCGAGCGCCTTTTCGTTATCAGCGAGGCTCTTGCGATCTCTGCCCTGAATTATCAGCAGATTGCCGCCTGCGGCGACCGCTATCTCAACCGCGTAGTCATCGTCAAGTTGGCCGACGGCGATGGACCTGGATTCCGCAGGCAAGCCGACTATTTCAGGAGCCGCGTTGAGCGCGCCGGCGCTTCCCTCATAAATGAGCAGCCTCGGGCCTGCCGCTCCGTTGACCGCAACGATAAGGTCGGCCAGCCCATCCATCCTGTTCACATCGCCTGTCACAAGCGCAGTCACCGAGCCGGGAACCTCGATTGAACGAGCAGGACCGAATCCACCCTGGCCATCACCCGGCAGAAAAACGAGCGCGCTACCGCCGGGGCTCGCAAGAACGACGTCGTTATGGCCGTCGGCATCAAAGTCGCCCGTGCCAATGATCTGAGGAGTACCCGGAACGTCGAACAGGCGCGATGTAGCGAAGAACGGCGACTGAACAGCATCCGGATTCGCCTGCGAATTTGAGGCGCGTAATTGTGCGCGATGAGCAAGCGCTTCGCGGGTGTTCGGGAAGATTGCATCGACGTCGCCGCGCTGAATGCTTATCACGCCATCGCCCGCGTCCGCGTAACCGGCAACAAGGTCCGGAACTCCGTCCTCGTCAAAGTCAGCCGACGCAAGCGACAACGGGCGAGCCTGGTTGTCTTGCAATTGTTGAATCAGTTTAGCCGAGCCTTGATATTGGGCAGGCGCCTCGTGACCGTCGCGGAAGCTAACCCACGGATTGCCGCGCCCTGCCGCGTGTGCGACGACTGCCCCGGCAAGATACCCGCGCTCGCCGTCGACTTCTTGAGCAGATGCTCGAAGATCGTATGCGCGGGTTCGAGAGAGGCTAAACCAATGTGCCAGCGAGAATATAGCTGTTAGAACAAAGACAAGCGCGACGATGTTTCGTTTCATTATAATTGTCCTTGGAAAACGGGCTCGCGCGACACGCGGATACCCTCTACCAACAAAGCGCATGGCAGGAAGTGTGTAGGTACACCGGAGAGGGGTTCTTCTACTACTTAGGCCCACCGTGCCCGTAATGTGCTCAAATCAATGAGCAGTAGATCGCCTTTAAGAGCGGCGGTATCTTAATGACACCCGAACCGTCCGGTCAAGCCACCGACGAAACATCAGAGAATCCCGGCGAGTTAGCGTCCAAAACTGACTCTATTTTGGGTTGTGTCTAGTTTAAGTTCTCAGCGCGCTCTCTGCGTATCGGCGCCTCCGCGGCTAGAGGGTTTCGAGGCTGTCTAACCGCAGAGACGCTGAGCCGCAGAGGTTACGCGGAGAAAGCATTCGTAACCAAGGACATTACCTGTCTTGAAAGAAGGTCCTCACGATATGATAGCGAAGCCTGAAACAGTCCCTTTTCAACACGAGGCTTCCACGATGAAACCTGGAACGATCGCGGTCTTAGCCTTATCCGGATTGCTCGGCGCTTTCCACTGCCTGACTGCTGGTACACAAGCGGCGGGAGCGGGCGGCGCAAGTCTGTCGCGGTGCGAGGTCGAATACCAAGCGGTTGAGCCGTCCAGTGCTAGCTCTATCGTTGAAGACTCCAAGCGGGCAATTATCGAAACCGGGATGTCGGAATCGTATTTTGATAAGCACTTCAAGCTGATCAAGGCGGTAAACGAACCCGCCGACAGACGAGTTGAGTGGTCGTTCTCGGTCAACGAGTATCAGGCTCAACTCGTAGACGCAATTGGTTTCAACACGAACGGAGGTAAGCTCGCCAACGTTCACGGCATCAAGAACCAGCTGTATTCAACTCACGAGATCATCAAGACTCTGCCGCGCCAGCGCGCTAGAAGCCTTCTCAGGTCTTGCATAGGAGAGTTCGATTCAGAATCTGTGATCTACCGGACCCTGACAGTTCCAGGAAAGGCCAGGCTCTACCTGACAGGCAGATCCATTATCAAACGCGAGAACCGGCAGAGAGAGACCGAGGGCGAACAGGAGGGCAAGTTTCTCTTTGTTGGATTTGTCGATGTTGAAACCGGCAAATGCGTGAAGAAGCTGGGTAGGGGCTCTTCCTAACGCGTCGCTCCACGGTCCTGTCCGCCATCCGAATTCAGGTGGACTACCGACCAACTCACCTAAAGAACGAGGAAGACGATGAAGAGAAAGAAAAAGGGCTGCGAACTCGATGTCCGCAGCCCTACATCTCGTTTTATCAAGAAACGAGCTCAAGACTATTTGAGATGCATCGACGGGTCGCCGAAAAGGATCCACGTTCGGCGAACGTCGCTGTCGGTTGTCGCGGACTTCGCTCTTGCTGCGGCCTCTCCGACCGTCAGCGAAGTCGACCCGAACAACTCGCGATAGAAAGCCTGATTCATCGCCGATTGCGATGAGGGATCCGCTTGCCCGGTTGAAGCCCACACCGCCACTGCGCCTCCGTTGCTCGCCTTCAACAGCGATTCGGCGAGGCTTTCCATCACGGGATCATCGAAGTATCCGTTCAAGCAGGTCATCACTACGAACAGCGACAGGCTCTGACCATTAGTCAGGCTTCGGGCGTCCTCGTTGTTGAGGATGCCGCCCCGCCACTGGTTGGCCGATCCGTGACCGTTGTAGCCGACTATCTTCGCGCCGCTGTTGATCGCCGCCAGAAGTTGCGCCTTCACCGTCGCGTCATCCGCGCTGCCTCGAAGCACTTCCGAAACTTGTGTGCCTGGGGGAATGAATGGCCGCACCAGGTTGTTGGCCGCCGCGAAATCGAACCCATCAACGCTGTCTGATGCCAGCAAGATCGTGTTCGCGACGCGAGAGTTTTCGTAGCTGGTTATCTTCGAAACAAGCGCCGTCATTTCCGCAGCGTTGCGAACCGGTAGCCGGCCCATCGCCATCTCGGCTTGTCCGCTGCCGTTGAAATCGGCAAACCAGTCGTCGGACGCCGTCTCCATGTAATGGGTATCGATGAGTTTTGTCGGAACGAGATCTGAGTCGCCGTACCCGAGATAATTCTTCGAGTCGTAACTGGAATCTCCTGCCAGCAGCACAAATCGAGGCGCCACCGGCCAGTTGTTCTTCGCAAACTGGAGGAAGTCTTTGATGGCTCGAGGCGTCTTATTGCCGAAGCTGAACTCGTCGTACGCGTCCTCGAGGTCAACAATCGCCACCGACAAGCCATCTCTTTGGCGCAACGCCGCAAGCGGGACGAGGCTCGCCATCAAGTCTTGCCGAGTGAAGATTACGAAGTCCGCGCCGCGTCCCGCCTGTCTCCAGTTCGACGGAGTGTTGATCTTTAGCGCGGCGGTCCGGGCCTGGTCGCTTCCAAATGCATAAAGCGTCCGCTGCCCGATGCCCGGAACACTCAAGGTCAGCGTCCCCGGGCCGCTCTTGCCGCCGCCCGCACTTGCAAGCAGCTCCTGCGGATTGTTCGCATCAGTCACATCCATTACCCGAGCGTTTGAAGTGAATCCGGAAAGCATCACTTTCTGACCGCCCTGCGCCGTCAGTCGCAACTGATTCGAGTCGGCCCGATAGGTGTGCCAGTACGTCACTCGCGCGCTGTCGGCAAGGGAGATGTCGGCATTACCTCCGAGCGAAACCAACTGCAACGAGTTCACGCCCTCCCTGAGCGACGATTGCGGCACCGCAAAGCTCTGAGCCCCTCTCGCCTGACCGCTGAAGCTGATTGTTCCAAGAGCGCCTCCGTTCAGCGTGACCCTAACCTGATGGGCTGCCGTTGTTACGCCTTGGACTGCGACTTCGAGTAATGCCGAGCCGCCAGGCGAAGCCGAAACGTTGGTCAAAGACAGCGACTGATCCACGGCCGTGCTTCCGATCACCGGCCCGAAGAAGTTCTCGGCTTCTCCGTTCCTTAGGGCAGAGAAGTAGACCGTCCGGTCTTTTCTCTCGACGGCGAACTGGAAGCTGTTGGCTGCCGGGGTTTGAGCAGTCCCACGCGACGAAGTGATTCGTGTTCCGGCTTGAGTTCCCGCCGCAAGCCAGTAGACGTGCGAGTCGGTGACCGGGCTGTTGATCCCGACACCAAAGAACTCAACGGAGTCGGATGGATCGAACCGGCCATCCTGCTCTCCGTTGACGATCATCGGCACGGCCCTGCCGTCCACGTAGAGCTGCAGGTTGCGCGGATCAACCTTTGCGCTGAACCCGGCGTTGACCAGATCGCTCTGTGAGATGCGATACCAGCCTTCCTGTTTCACCGCGAGCTTGACCGCCGCTTGCCCCGCCAGATCCGTTTGCAACTGTATTGCACCGGGCGTCAGGCCGGCTATCCCGGCCTTGCGTTCAACTGGAACCGATCCCTGTCCAAGGGTCATCTGCGACTGCGCCAGACCTATCTTCCCGAGTAGAACCGACTGATCGATGATCGGAGCCTTGCCGATCTTCTGGCTAAGGGTGATGGGACCATTCCACGAACTCTTGCCGGCCAGGTCGATGTCTTCGAGCCAGTAGCGGGTAGATGTGCCTGCCTGTCCGACGTCGGCCCACGCATAAGACTTCCCTGCCGTGAGCGCCACGTTGGCACCAGTAACCAGAGCCGACCCGGCGATGATCTGCGAGTTGATTCTTGTGCGCTCGCCGTTCACCTCGCGGTAGACGTTGTAGCCGAGGTTGTCTATTTCGTAACCCGAGCTCCACCGTAACAACACCCGGCCGTCATCGAACGCGTCGGCTGTGAATGTTTTCAACTTTGCCTCTGTCGGAGAGACGCAGGAGGGGAATTTGAATGAGCCGATCCGCGTGTTCCAGTTCCTGGTGGCATCGGCGCCCACGTTGGTGAAGTACATGCCGGCGTACCAGAAGGTGCAATCGTCGGCCGGGTCGACGCTCATCGAGGTGTAATCGCCCCAGCGATGAATGGCGGTGCCGGTGGAAGTAGTGGTTTGCGGGCCGGTGCCGGCGATAAGTTGGACTTCCGTCTGAGGTAAATTATTGAGTGGATCGCCTACGAGTCGTCCCGAATAGGCGATGCTCGGGAAGTTCGGGCTGCTTGTGTTGGAGGTGCTGTAGCCGAGCGCCACGTTGCCAACATGATCGGCGGCGATACTCGCCATCCAGCGATAGAGGGTGGTATCCGGGGTGTAAATCTGGGTTTGAACCATCGTGGTTGAAACGACGCCGCCGGTCACATTGAGTTGCGCCCACTGCGGCCGCGCCGTGTTAGGGTTGGTCCGGGTCGTTTGCGTCACCCACAATGATTCGCCGCCGGCAACGTTGCGATATTGCACCTTCTGCATTAGCCGGTCGTCGAGCGTATCGAGATTATGTGTCGGGGTGGCTGGCGGCGGCTGCGGTACCACATTACCCAGGCTGAGGCCGTAGGCAGCCTGGGTAATATTGGTTGGCGCACCAAGCGTGCCGCCGGCGCCGCAGTTTGCGCCCGGTGTAAACTTTCTGACTTCGAACGCGAATGCGGTTTGCGACTCCGAGACAAAATAGTTCGGCGTGCCTGCGGGGGGCAGGTTGCCGGGTCCCTTCGCACCGCTGATGTTGCTGGGAATCGGGGTGAAGGGGTCGGTCGTGTTGTTAACGAAGACAACTGACGACCTGAGGGCGGCGCCACTCTCCATGTCCGATTTGTTGAATGAGGCAAACAGCGTCCCTGAAAATGCGGCGAAATTAGAGCCGAACATGTTGGCTCCCATATAGAGACAGCCGTCGTTCCAGTTGCCAAACTTGGGATAGTCGGCCGCCGTGTTGGCCGGGACGGCGCCCGTATCCATGCGCACGGCATAAAACCACCACCCGCCGGCGACCGGGTCGCTGGTTTTGGAAATCGCGAAGCACTCGTAATACGGACCCAACGGGTTGAAGCTGGGAGGACCAGTAGTGGCAAAGGCAAAGTGTGTGAGAATCCAACGATCCGCAAGCTGATCGTAGACCACTACCGGGTCGCCAAAGTTATTGATGTTGCAAGGCGTCCCGAGTCCCTGACCAGACCATAGCGAATTCTCCGTAAACGCGGCGAGTTGCGTGCCTGTCTTGTTGTAGATCGCATACGCGTCGTTGACCGCGAGGATATAGTGGTTTAAGCCGACATCGCCGTTGACGTCCGGCGGCCAGCCCGCGCCTGCGCTCCCTCCCGTCACTGCACTGTTAAATGATAATCCCGCAAAGTTCTGAGTTGGGCTGGGCATCGGCGCCAGCGGGATATTGTTGGGAGAGTTGTTCACCTGCGCCGCTGCTCCGGCCGCAACCTTTTCGGGACTCATCTCCTTTTCAACTTCGAATTCGATTTTTGGTATGGACGGCACACCGGGCAGATCGCGCACGTCGCCGTTATACTCGGAGGGCTTGACGGCTTCGAGAGCAACGGAAATGCCCTCGATGCCCTTTTCCAACCCGGCCGCTCCCAATTGAGATTGCGGGTTTAGCTGTCCCCCAGCCGCCGCCTTTCCACTTGTCACCGGAGTCCCGCCGATTCCCTTTGAAGGTGTCAGCGCTCTCTTTTCTGTGGGGGATTTTGTTTGGGGAAGATTCGCTCCTTCAACAAGCGGCTCGATTGGCGCGGCAATGTCTTTAGAAATCGGCTCATCCGAACTTCCTTCCAACGGCTCACGCCCAACTTCAGCCGGCACATCCGACGGCCGGAGCGCGGAGTCAGCCGATTTGGAAACAGGTGACGCTTGCTCTCTAGCAACTCGCTGATCGCGGAGGATTGAGAATACCGGGATCCTCTCCGGGGCCACCCGTCGTGTTGGCGATGCGCGGAAGAGTCGCTTGACCAGCGCGAGTGTGTCCGCCCGGCTCTGACGCTGCGCCCTTTGATTTTGCACGAGATCTTCGCGTGCGGGCCGTCTTACGCTTGTCGGCGTGCTGACCGATTTGCGTATTCGCGAGCCCGCGAGTTGTGCACTGGCAGCGGCCCGGCCGTTGGGTTTTGTCGCTTGCGAGTCAAGCGGTACTGCAGCCGCAGATGGGGCGGCTGACGTTGGCGCTGCGGTGCTTCCTGTCGGAGAAATCGCGACTTGTTGCTCAGCTATTCGCGTGTGAGAGGACCTTACCAAGAGCAGGCTAATGCCCGTTGCCAGGATGACAAGGCATAGCGATGCAAGAATTGCCCTCGGGAAGGTACCCCTTCGCGGACTCGATTCGCTCGGCAAGTCCGTTAGATCTGTTTTGTTCTTGATACTCATTAATGCTTTCTCCTTCATTGCAACGCCAACCACAATTCACAGCTCTGCATTCATTGTAACTTGGCTTGAGTTCCTATATCGGGAGGAGGCCGGTACTCATCAACTCTTTGCGGGGCCCGCTTCAAAAGACTTTATTGGGGAGAGTCCACTGGAGGCCAAGCCAGCGCGTAACAGCGAACATGCTATGCGTTGTGATACCTCGGGTCAACAAAAAAGGGGTCAAAACGGAAGGGAACAAGCACGAAGGAGTGTCGGAACACGCCAGCGGTTCGTTACTTGAACCTCATCGTCGGGTCGCCGAACAGTACCCAGGTGCGGCGTACGTCGAGGTCGCTGATTGCTCTCTTCGCTTTCACAGCCGCTTCGCCGAGCGTCAGAAACTTACCGGTCACCGGGTCGCCGTTGAAGATCAACCGGTAGAATTCCTGATTCGTGATCGCCTGGTCGGAGGGTCCGCACTGACCCGTCGAAGCCCACACCGCGGCCGCTCCTCCCTTAGGCGCTTTTAGCATGGTTTCGGCGATGCTCGACAATGTCGGATCGTTGAAGTAGCCGTTCAAACACGTCATCAAAACGAATAGCGACAAGTGCCTGTCGTTGATCAGCGCCGCCGCGTCGTCGGCCAGCAAAATGCTCCCACGCCACTGATCGATGTTGCCGTGGCCTGTGTAATTCACAATTCGCTGACCCTGGTTAAGCGCCGCCAGGATCTCGCTTCTCACCGCCGAATCGTCGTTGATCTGTCCGCGGTTCACTACCTCGACTTTGACACCGAGTGGCAAGAGGGGCAGCAACAGGTTGCTCGCGCCTTCAAAGTCGTAGATGTCATTTGTGTCGGCTACCAGCAAGACGCCCTCAGCTTTAGACGACTTCTCGTAGGCGAAGATCTTCTGCACTATCAACTCGGCTTCTTGAGCCGTGCGAACGGGGAACCGCCCAAGTGCAAGCTCCGGGATTCCGTCTCCATCGAAGTCGGCAAACCAGTCGTCGCTCGAGGTCTCCATGAACGCGGTGTCGATCAGCTTTGACGGAACAAAATCAAAGTCGCCAAAACCCATGTAGTTTCTCGGGTCGAAGCTTGCATCGCCCGCAAACAGCGCGAAGCGCGGCTTTTTCTTCCAGGTCGTCGCGGTGTACTGGAGAAAATCCTTCAGCGCCTGAGGCGTGCGCTGCCCGAAGCTGAACTCGTCGTACACGTCTTCAATGTCGACCATCGAGACCGCGAGGCCCTCACTTTGTCTGTGTTGCTTCAGCAGATCCATCGCGCCCAGAATATCCGTGTTGCCAAATATCAAGAGGTCGGCGCCGCGCGCCGGCACTCGCCAGCTTGACGGCTGATTGAGCCTCAAGCTTGTTGGGGTTTTGAGCTGATCGATTGCAATCGCAAGCAGGGTTCGCGACGATCCGGTCCCCGGCGGTGTTACCGAAACCACGAAGTTTGAACCGCCTCCGCTGACGGTTCCGATCAGCTCTTGAACCGAGTCCGCGCTGGTTACGTCGAACACCCTTATCTGCCCGCTGTTGAAGCCGCCTATGCTCACCGGCTGCCCGGCGGCGGCGGTGAAACGCAGGGCGTTTCCGTCCGCGTTGAAGCGGTGCCGATAGGTGATGCGAATGTAGTCCACCAGGTTCACGTCGCTCGGGCCGTTTAGACCGTTCAAAGTTACGACGTTCTCCCCTTCAACCAGCATTGAGTGGGAGATCGGGAAGCTGACAATGCCTTCGTCCAGGTAATCGAAGTTCACCTGTCCGATCGTGACTCCGTTCATTGCCACATTCACGCTGTGAGATATGTAAGTAACTCCCTGAACCGCAACTTCAACCACGGCGTTGGTACTTGCGGCCGTGTCCACGTTTTGCAATGAGAGCGACTGTTCGAGAGGGCTCCCCACAATCACGGCGCCAAAGAAATTCTCTTTGTCGCCGTTCAATAGAGATGAAAAATAGATACCGCGGTCCTTTCGCTCCACGGTGTAAGGGAAGCTCCCGGAGGGCGCACCGCTCCCAGGGGCGGACGACTGGCTGATGCGAAGTCCCGGCTGGCTCCCTACTGTCAGCCAGTACACGCGAGTATCCGTCGAGGGCACATCCAATCCGATGCCATAGAACTCCAACCAGTCAGAGGCATCGAAAGAGCCGTCGCCCTCGCCTGCAACGGTGATTGCCTGTTGCTGGCCGTCTACGTAGAGCTGAAGCAGTTGAGGATTTATGTTCGGCGCAAGACCTGCTGCGACAAGCTGAGGCTGAGTTACTTTGTAGATGCCTTCCTGCTTCACATAGATCTTTACTGCCGGCTGCGAAGCGAGGTTGGTCAGAGGAGAAACCGGTACTGCGATGCGAGGCAAGTTCGCTTTTCGCTCGACCGGCCGAGTAACGCCAGTCACCGCGCGCGGGCTTCCTATGTTGCTGAGCGTTGATGCAAGGCTTTGGGAAGGCGGCGAGCCGCCTACGTTTTCAAAACCGGCCGGACCGTGCCACTTGCTTTCGCCGCGCAGACTCACTTCTTCAAGCCAGTACTCGGTTCCCTTTCCCGCAGCAGCGTTATCCCACCAGCCGTAATTCCTTCCCGTGCTCAGCGGAGCGATTTGTCCCGTCACCAGGGCCGAGCCGGCGATGAGCTCCGGGTTGATTTTGATGCGCCGGCCCCGATCATTGCGATACAGGTTGAACCCCAGGTTGTCTGTTTCTCGCGAAGTCTGCCACTCCAGGAACTGACCTCGGTCATAACCTTTGACCGAAAACGTCGTCAGGTCGGCCTGGGTCGGGCCTCCGGCAATCTTTCCCCACCACGTAGCCCACATTCCTGTGCCATCGCCACATCCCGGACCTGAAGCGGTAGCTGCGTACTCTTGTATGGTCCACATATCGAAATCATTGACTGGGTCCACACAAGTCATGCTGTAGTCGCCCCATCGATTGTGTCCGCCACCGAAAGTCTTCACATAGCAGTTTTCTCCGGCCTTCAATACCCGGTCGTCTCGAAGCGTCCCTAACGGGTCGGTTCCGGCTCGGAAGGCATAGTTCGCGCTCGGAAACTGGGTCGCGGAGAATCGCGAGTAGCCGATCAGCACGTCATTGTTTTTGTTGACCGCGATGCTTGGGTAACCGAACGATTTGGCGCCTGTCGGATCGTCGATGCGACCCATCTGTGTTACTGCGCCGGCGGTGGTGAGCTGCCACCATTGCACCGAAGATCGATTCGGAGACCCCCCTGCTGGAAGAAGGATCTGTTGGCAACCCCAGATCGCGCCGTTTCTGAAAACGACCGAACGCCAGCGAGGCTCGTCGTGAGAGACGTTAACCGCGCCCATTTGAGGTAGACGATCAGGTTGAGACAGATCCCCATAGGTCCAGCCGCCCAAAGTGCTCATCACCATCGGACCGTTGGTCAGTGTTCCCGAGCCAACCGACCCCGTCAGCGTGAAAATCCGTGCTGTTCCAGACGAGCTCACCTGATGATTCACGAAATACTCGGTGGAGGTTGTGTTGTCCATCGTGACCGCCGGCTGAACTGTCCCACCCAAATTCGCCAGGGGGTCGAGCGCGAAAAACTGGAAAGTTCCAGGGGGTACCAGGTTGTTGTAAAGATTCAATTTGCCACAAGCCAGAATCTTTGCGTTAACGAAGTCGCCAGTCGGTACCGGGTACATATTCACGCTCACGACAATCCAGTTCTTGTTGAATCCGATGCTGGGAAAGTCCGCCCAGTTCATGTCAGTGGAGTCGACGTCGACCCTGAACAGGTTCCATGAACCGGTCGGGTCGTTTGTCTGAGACACCGCGACGCAGATGGACGAATTGGGTCCAAAGAAGTCTACGATGATCGTCTGCATCCACCGATTGTTGAACTGATCGTAAAGCACTCTTGGATCGCTGAGCGTACCTATTCCCAACGGAGACCAGAAAGTGAACGTAGAGAGAGTTGAGGTGACCGCTCCGCTCTTGTTTTGAATCAGCATCTGTGTGTTGAGCGTGGTCATTAAGTGATTCGGGCCCGCCGCGCCGTGAACGTCGGGTGGTATGAAAGTGTTGTTGTCGGTAAGCGACTGAAATTGCGCAGTCGGGGCCGGCGAGGGCACCGTGGGGGCGGGCGGCACAGTTTTGGGCTCAACAGCCGGCGGACCTTTTTCTTCCGGGTTGCCGTGTGTTTCCGGAACGGGCTCCACTTCATGAGTCTTTGGCAGCTTCGGGACGGGCGGGTTGGTAGCTTCACGAGCGGCCAACTCCAGAAAATTCACAACCGCCGTTTTTGTCGGCGCCACAGTCGAACCTTGAATTTGCCCGGTCGGTTTACTTCCGCCTTGAAGACCGCCGACCTTCTGCGCTCCAGAGTTTGCGCTCGCTTCGAATCCCAGCCGTAAGAAGAGTATTAATACAGATGTAAGCGCGACCACGATCAGCAGCATGGTCGATTGGTGGGAGACGGATACGCGAACTGACTTCATCAGCGAAGCGTTCGGCGACGATGTATTTGGTTTTCCCACGAAAAACTTCCTAACGGGCTCGCTTGTCGGGTCCCCGATCGGGACAGCTTAGCCGCAGCCTCGATAACCCTGCCCGGCTTTAGAGACTAGCGTGGCCTGTCGCCCGTGATTAGAACGGCTTTTGAGACAGACTCTCCGGTCTGTTTGACCCTCACGCCGAAAGATCGGGCGAGCGCAGAACTCTCGGCTCTAAAAGGGGCGCTGATAACGGCGCCATTCTATGAAGAAAAATGGAATAGTGTCAACAAACGGCTGGAGTGGTGCCGGACAC
>DATMCM010000097.1:0-4472 GCA_035558335.1 Blastocatellia bacterium
GCCCGCGGTGCGTCAAGCCGTGTGACATGGATTCCTCGCCTGGTGAGCCGCGACTGGCCGTGAATCTGGTGACAAGCCATCGAGCAGTTGCCGCACCGCACGCAAAGGTCCATGTCCATCACCAGCAGATTCGTCGCGTCGACAAGCCCTGCGCTGATCAGGCTCTCTTGCGCGGCTAGCTGTTTGGCGCCGACCTTCGGCTTGGGGCTGATTCTCGAACCCAGCGGCGGCGGAGAAAACCGCACAAGCTCGCGCGCAAGCGTCTCCCTGAGCGCTATGTGCGTGCGGAGATTCGCGATCGAAACCTCGAGCAGCTCCGAGCGGCCCATCAACGTTACCGAGTAGGGCCATACCCCGGGTTTCATCACGCCTTCGACGCCAAAGGCGAACCCTTTGCCGAGAAAGTCCTCGGCGCCTTCGCTCTCGCGCGCACGACGAAGCCAGCCTTGCTTGATCAGAAAGATGCGGTCAACCGCAGCGCCTTCACGGAACAGAACATGGTTCTTCGAAAAGACCCTGAACACCGCGCTTCGTTTTAGCTCAACGCCCAGCTCCGGTGTCAGCGGGAACGCGTTCTTTAAATCCTCGACGATGGCATCGCGGCCGTGCTCTCGATACGAGCGATCCAGGCTTTCGCCGAACGCGTTTAGCTTCCTCAGTAGTCGCAAAGCGGGACGCTGAATCTCCAGCACTTTCGCGGAGGCGGTCGCGGGCGCTTTGATCGTCGCGCTTCGAGTCGTACCAGCGAGGACGCTCATCTCACCGAATTGTGTGCCTGCTCTCAGCTCGGCGACTTTGATGTCTTGATTGTCGGGCGTACGAACGAAAACATCCACGAAGCCGGCGACGACCACGTAGAACGTGTTTCCTCCCCACTCGCCTTCGCTGACTACGACTTCTCCCGGCTCGTAGCTGAGCAGCCGAACATAAGGCCCGACTTTCTTCCCGCTGTAGTTTCGGCCATAGACTGTGACTTCGAGGTCCAGCTCGTGATCGAAGTGCCCATCGTGGGTCGAAAGAAGGTCTTTGAGTGAGGGAAGTTCCTTTATCGCGTTCAAAACGTCGCGACGACTCTTATGTTCTCGCGGCATCCTGCATCACCCGTGTTCGGCTGGAAGGACCAGGTTGAAAAGGTTTCTCGGTCATCTCCGTCCAGGCCGGCGAGAAGTATAGCATGGCGATCTTTCGGTCGATCAAAGCCCAGGGAGTAGCGGGAACTCATGTACGGGCGGGCCTCCGTGTCCGCCCCTCATTCATGCCGGATCGAGGGGCGAGCACGGAGGCCCGCCCGTACATGCGTCAAAACGGCGTCGAACCGACGTGACACTTGGAGCACACCGGCTCCCGCTCGCGCACGTGGCAGTTCCAACAATCAGAGTGGTGCCGTTGTCCGCGAGCCGTGCTGATTCGCAGGACGTCGGACCGCGGCTGGTCGGCTGGAACTTCGATAGGTTGATGGCACTTGTCGCAAGCTGCTTTCTTGAGATGAGGACCGTGCCTGAAGTTGTACAGCGAGAAAGCCGTCCCCAGGCTTGCGGTGTATTGAACGGAATCGGCCTTCCTGGTGTGACACGCGCGGCAGTCGCCGAACTTTTCGCCGGCTTGATGAACGTGGCAACCGTAGCACTCGGGATGTTTGGGAAAGCTGGCTTCGACAACCCGCGCGTCGAATCGATGACAGGAGTCGCACCTGGGCGCGCCGTTCGGCATCTCAGCGGCGTCCATCTGGCCTTTCATCTTCTCCGGATTCGAGTGGTCTCGATGTGAGAACCGCTTAAGCCCAAACTCGGAAAGCCGCGCAGGGAAGTCGATCCTCGAGTTCTGCGCATCGAGCGGCATCTTGTGACAAACGACGCACATCTGACTGTTTCGCTCGCTGAAGTCTTTCGCATGACAGTCATAGCAGGCCGCGTGACCGGGCAGCACTGGTCGCGGGTCGTTGTTTGCTCGCTTATGACACGCACTGCAATCCTCGGTCTTGGTGCGATGCTCTTTACGGTTGTGATCGAACGGCGAGACGGTTGCGATAACCTTCGAGTCGACCACTTCAAATGGAGATTGACTGACCGGGGCGGGGGACGGCGCCGGCTCAACCGGTTTGTTGAGGTTTTGTTTAGTGCTCCGGCAAGCAACGACCGCGACGACCAGCATGACCGCCAGGGTCGCGAGCTTCACGTTGTTTGTCGCTCCATATGTCATTTTGCAGCTCTTACTTCTTCGTCAGCCTGCCGGCCACCTGGTCGCTGAGCTTGCCTGGAAGTCCCGGACGATTGTCGATGTGGCACTTCTGGCAATACCCGATTTCTGGAAGCGCGATCTCTCTAAGCGTCTGGGCTTCATCGGCCGGCCTGTGGCATTCGACGCAAAGACGATCTTTTGCAGTCGAGATCGGAAAGTCGCTCTTCTTCTTTGGCCGTATGTCCAGCGTGTGATCGTCGTGCTTGAACTCCCTGATGATTGCAAACGGTGAATAGGCGATCATTCCCGACTGACGAAGCGCATGGCACACGCGGCAGTCGTTCGCATATGGGAACTCGTGCGCCGGCACGCTGCGGGAGTCGGGCGCGTTGCCTCGGTGACAGACAAAGCAGGCGGCGTGACTCTTCGCCGTTCGCATGTCTTTCGAGTCCGCCTGGACCTGCTGAACAGCGGTGTGACAATCAGTGCAAAGCGGGCTCACGCCTGCTTTGAACTGAGAGCTAAACAGGGGCGCGCCGAGGCCGGCACGGGGGGGCTTTCGATGAGCCTTGTGAGAGAAAACGTCTTCGAATTCGCCGGTACCGCCAGTCGAGAGGACACCGGGGCGCAGCGCCTTGTCTGAGCGCGAGATACTGCGTTGTTCGTGGCACACTCCGCAGAAGCGGTTCTTACCTCCCATTGCTTTGAATACTTCGGCGGCAAAGTTGTGACACCGGATGCACGACGTGTGAGGGAAGTCCTTCGCCATCGGCTCGTCGGTGTTGACGGGCTTCTGAGGCGCGCCCTGGTGACACGCCGAGCACTCGATCTTCTGGTGTTCTTTCTGATCGTGAGGGAAACTCGCAAGAGCCATTCTTTCTCGCGTTTGCTCAGAGAACGGACCAGCCTCACCAGCCCCCGAAACGCTCGGCCGGAAACAGGCTCCAAGGGCCACCAGCGCGCCAACCGCGAGCACGCACCTTCGGATTCTGAGACTGGCCAACTCGTTCCTCATCGGAGAAGATCTTCATGTTCAGAGTTCAAGCTTTACTTTGCCGGCGCAAGTCAGCACCGGAAGGTTGAACCCGGAACTCTGCACTCTGAACTCTGAACTGTCATCACAACGTTGACGCGTGACATTCGCTGCACGCGACGGGCGCTTTGCACTTGCTGACGCCCTTGTCATTCGAGGCGCGGTGACAACCTATGCACAACTCGTGAAATGCTCTCTCAGACGACACCTCGTCTGAATCTCTGTTTCGCGGATTTTTCGGGTCGCCGGCGCCGAGATGACACCCGGCGCATTTCCACAACAACGGAGTGCCTCGGGCTTCGCTTCTGGCGTGATGACAGCTAACGCATTCCGCGCCCTTCTCGGCTTGATGGGCAAATGCAGTGTCGGGGTTTGCGTACGCTTCGTGCGTCTTATGGCGAAAGGAAACCACGCCTCGCGTCCCGTTCAGATCAAGCTTGATGAAGCGCGCCGTGGCGTCATCGGCCTTGTCCCTGTCGCAGTCGCTTTGATCGGACGCTATCCTCGGCGGATTGGTCGGGTTCTCGGACGAGTACGACCCCGCCAACAGGAGCGGCGTCATCGCGATCACGTACAAGTTGAGAACAACCAGCTTGTATCTCATAGGAGTCGTTTTGAACGAATCATCGATCAGGTCCGCCGGACCATGATCCCGGTTCTCGAAACCGGAACACTCTTCCAAGTTAATTCTGGACGGAGATTTCCAGATCAATGCCGCAAAACCTGCAGACTCTCGCCTGGGCCTGAATTGTCTCGGCGCAGAATGGGCACTTCCTGGCTGAAGTTTCTTGAGCCGCGCTTCGTGGAACCAGCTTCGACACAAGTACCGCTGGACCAATCACAAACATCACGATCACCAGGGCGACGCCACCCAGCAAGACAAACACAACGAGAAAAATGATCAGCAACTCTGGAATGCCTAATCCACCCATTGTCACTCCCCTTTCCTTTTGAGGCCGAACTAACGTCCGAGGGCGTGTCGATTCTCCGTCGGCCTCCCTTTGGTAGTGATGTTCCGCAATCAGTCCTCACCTTTGGTTTGGCGCCCCGTAGAAGCTCCGAATATCCTTGTTTTCCCTTGTACCGGCATCCTTGATTTCGGGCACAGTAAACAACTTACCCCCGATCATGTACATCCGAAGCATCTCGGTGAAGTTCAGCGGACGAGCGCCGCGCCTCCCAAACACCGTTAGCTGATTCCCGCTCTCATCGACTGCTCTGTCCCGATCCAGGCCCTCCGAGACTGCGAGCGCAGGACCCA
>DATMCM010000098.1:0-3812 GCA_035558335.1 Blastocatellia bacterium
CTTGATCCGCAAAGCGGCGATTTGCCAAGGCGGCGTGATCTACTTTGACCTGAGCAACGAGGACGTGGAGGGCTACAGCAAGTTCATCCCGTACTATTTGTTCCCCGACTCCGCCTACTCTGTGGGAGTCAGTTTGTCCCCGAGCCGGTCTAAGGTATCTGTTGGCTTCAACCCATGGAGCCCGCGCCCTCGTCGTCACAACCTCGCGTCTATTTGCGAGCGATACAACGGCGGAGGCCACGCCGTTGTCGGCGCGATTTCGTACAGGCCCGATCAAATCGAATTAGCCCGAGAGACGGCAAAGGCAATCGCAGACGAACTACGCGACTAGCGAGTCGCACCGCCGCTCTCTCGCGATCGACTCGGCAAGGACTCCGTGCAAATCCGGCAAATCCGTTCAATCAGTGGTCTATGCTTTGGGAGGAACTGCGATGCGCCATAGATCACTGAAGACACTGATCCAATGGTTTTCCAGTGAAGATCGGGTATCGGTGGCGATGTATCTGTTACGCGGGACTAGTCGCGAAGCGCTTATTTCCAGCCGCGGCGAGGCCCTCAATTGCTGGTCGTGACTCACCAAAAACAGGAGAAGAAATATGCCCTCCTCAAAGCGATTCGCCCTGCTGTCCGCCGCCGTCTATTTGGCCGCAGCAATCGAAGGTAACGTTGCGCTCGCGCAGGAAGACCGCGTTCCGGATACTCCCGCGGCTCTGACACGAGTCGGCGACAAGGTCGTTAAAGTCAACGATAACATCAGGATGGTAGTGGGCTTCGGAAATACTTTCATGGTGACGACCCCGGAAGGCAATGTCATCATTGATACATCGATAGCAGCGCATGCCCGCGTGCATCACAAGTTGCTCCGGGCAGAAAGCTCGGCCGCGATCAAGTACATCATCCTTACCCACGCGCACGGAGATCACACCGGCGGCATTCCGCTTTGGAAGGAGCCGGGAACACAGATTATCGCGCACCGGAATCACATCGAATTCGTCCACTACCAGGCGAGGCTGGGCGGGTTTTTCGCAACACGCAACGCCGCGCAGTTCGGAGGCAGTCTTGCTGGGCAAGCTCGGCCGGCGGGCAACTACGGCGCAAGAATTGAGCCGACCATACTGTTCGATGACAAGTACGAGTTCACTTTGGGAGGCGTTAGGTTCGAGATATACCCCACACCAGGCGAGACTCCCGACCATCTGACCGTCTGGATACCGCAGTACAAAGCTGCATTCACCGGCGACAACTACTACGGATCGTTTCCAAACATCTACACGCTCCGAGGCACACAACCGCGTTGGGCGCTCGACTACGTCAACTCGCTGAACTTCGTCCTGAATCTCAAGCCGGAGATTGTTCTTCCAAGCCACGGCAGTCCGATCAACGGAAACGCCGAGATCACAACCCGGCTCACGCGTTATCGCGATGCAATCCTCTACGTGCACGATGAAACGGTGAAAGGAATGAACGCCGGGAAGGACGTTTACACGCTGATGCGCGAAATCAAGCTGCCCGCAGCGCTTGAAGTTGGCGAGAGCTACGGGAAGCTGAGTTGGTCGATTCGCGGAATCTATGAAGGGTATGCGGGGTGGTTCGACTTGAACCCCGCGACGATGTACGAAACTCCGCCATCCGCGATTTACCCTGATCTTGTGAAGCTTGCGGGCGGCGCGGACGCTGTCGTGAAGCTTGCGATCGAGCGCGTGAATTCCGGCCAGGCCGTTGAAGCACTGCGGCTAGTCGAAGTTGTTCTTGCGGGTGAACCGGGCAACAAACCGGCTCTGGAAGCCCGTTTGAAGGCACTCGCAATCCTGGTATCCCGCTGCAAGAACACCAACGAACGAGGCTGGCTGGACTATTCGGTGAGAACGACGAATGCGAAGCTTAGTGAGGGACGGTAGCGCGAATTGGAAGCGAACGGAGGCGCCTCCCACTTGTGCGAAAGCCGATTTAGGCTGCGATGGCTACTCGAAGCGATGACAGGTCGGGAAGGGTGGTTTACCCCCGCGGCTCTCAATTTCGATCAGCCAGCATGCTGAAGCTCAATCCAATTCTCGACGTTGTTAGGCGGCGGGGGTAAACCGCCCTTCCCTACCTGTTATTGCGCCGAGGTTCGACACCGTCCGCTTTGCAATGAGTTCGCAACCTTTCTGAACGTGTTAGGACTCTCCGAGTTTGCTTGAAGGCCTTGAAGTCTTGGCCAGTGGAAATGCCTTTCCGGCCGGCCTGCTAAGTCCTGGCTCTTGTCTTCGCGTACGCCACCACAAAAAGCGCGCCCAGTACCAAATCTACAGTTGCAAAACAAAGAATGAACGCAGACACACGCTGCTGAGCGTACAGCACCACTACGGCGAGTCCAAAGATAGCCTTCTCCAGAACGGCGGGAATCATCATTGGACGGTAGCGCAGCGGATCTCGTGCGAGAATCAAGAACAGCACCTGCCACGCGACGGCTACTCCTACGAAGCCGTAGTAGAACTCCGGATGCGTGATGGCAGGAGGAAAGTCCCGGCTCGTCTTCGCCTCGGTGAACAACTGAGGAACCAGCACTATCAATCCATAGATGCCGGCTATTGAGTACAGGCGCTTCGCGAAGGTCATAGTGGCTCGCATCTCCCTTTACTTCAGTTAGGTCATAACGAACGGCTTGACTGACCGCTGTCATTTCGCAGGGCCTTTGTTATTGAACTTCCCCGCCTTCCGGACCGTAGAACATCACCCAGACTGCGAGATGGTCGGTGAAGTTTTCGAACCTGTGCTGCTCTCCTGCTGCGGCGAAGAGAAAGTCACCCGGATCAAAACGCTGTCGTCGGCCTTGATGAACGAAGTCGCCGCTACCCTCGGCAACGATATAGACCTCATCGCGGGTATGAACTTCTGCGCGCCTGTTGATTCACCAAGCGCTTTCCGCAGGTCGGAGATATTGCGAGCGAGCGTCCCTTCTTCGACGAACGTGTCGGGCCACAGGATGGAAATCAATTGATCCTTGTCGACCAGGCGGCCACTGTTCTCGACGAGTGCAGTCAAGGTGTCCAAAACTTTGGGCGCAAGCTGTACCGGCTGCCCTCCTCGAAGCAACAAGCGCTCGGACGCGTCCAACCGGAAGGGCCCGAACTCGTAAACAGAACGCGATTCTTTGCTGACTAGCACCGCTTGAGGCTCCTCAGGAATTAATCAAGAAAAACTCAATGCCCCGTAAAGACTTCCAAACCGGTTTCGATTTACGCTCTGCGCCGGAGTAGGCCAAAAGAAGCTGCCGGATTCGAAGCATCAGAGGTCGCGCTCATTGTAAGACCAAGCTCGGCCCTGAGCAATGAAGGCTAAGACGCCGGATTATCGGTCAAAATCGCATCCGGGTTCAGAAAGAAGATCGCAGCACGTTCCCGAGACCACCCAGTCTTCGATAACTCACAAGCCCAGGCCGGTAACGTAATCACTACGCTCCCGCTTCCCGGACCGGGAGCTTCGGGCAACGAGCCTCACCACGTCGGGCTCTCGAGGGACGGACGAGTCCTTGCGTGTGGAGGTCTTCTCAGCGTGCTCAAGGGACAGAGCGAGGTCTTCTTCTTTGACGTAACTCACCCGGCATCCCCAAGCTTCATTTCATCCGCGGATCCGCCCCTGTCAGCGATTACCGACGAATTCCACGCGCTCCCAGGCGGAGGATTCCTCGTGACCATGATGGGCGGCGCCAACGGAGCTCATCCGGGCCGTGTGGCCGAGTTCAACAGGAACCTGGAGTTGATAGCCGAGCATCCTGAAAACCCGCCACACGACGGCTTCAACCCTCATGGCATATCGGTGCGGCCCGAATT
>DATMCM010000099.1:0-15804 GCA_035558335.1 Blastocatellia bacterium
CTGATACTCGAACCTCGTCCCGACATCTACCGCAAGTCGCGGAGTGACGACCCAGTGATCCTGTCCAAAAAACCCGGTCTCGATGTCTTCCCGGTCGAACGGTCGCCCTCCCACGAAATCGATTCGCTTCACCGGCTGTCCGTCGGTCGTCTCGATGTCCACCGAGCGCGCGTCGAACATACCGCGGTTTGTGGTGTGCGCGACGGTGCTCCCGAACTTCAAGTCGTGCGCACCCATCATGTTGATCGATTTGAGTGAGAATATCTCGAGCCATTCGATGCGTGAAGCATGGCGCTCTTGTTGGCTGAAATAGTTTCCGGCGTTTGTCTCTGGCGTCAGCACCATATCCTCAACGCCTTGACCCCACACGTTTCCCGTGAAGCGCTTGACAGCAACTGTGCTCTCCAGGAGGTTGCTTCCGATCGTTAGCTTGTCGATAAGGGTGCCGGTGTAGTCGTGAGCGCTAAAAGTCGGCGTGACTTCGTGCGGGTTGAAGAAGCTCAGATTGACGAAATTCATGTGCCGGGGCGCCAGGTGAAAAGTCCCGGTCAGCGTGTGCAGCGGTGAAAAAATGTAGTCGAGCT
The DNA here is from genome assembly GCA_035558335.1 of Blastocatellia bacterium. GTDB lineage: Bacteria > Acidobacteriota > Blastocatellia > UBA7656 > UBA7656 > Onstottus_B. Next base: position 585 of record DATMCM010000099.1, read on the forward strand.
GGGTGAACGAGTTGACAGATTCTTGCTTTGTTTCGTTGAACGGGAAGGGAAGCGTTTTAACCGGGTCCTTCTTCAGTTCATACTCGAGGCCTTCTGAGAAGAAAAGTTTGTCTTTGATAAGCGGGCCGTTGAACACCACTCGCGGTGAAGCGTCGCTAACGCCGCGAAGGTGCCCGCTCTTAATTCGGTACTCAGGCAGCGGATCGTTCAGCTCGAAGTTCCACTTTTCGCCTCCCCGCCGCGTTTCAACCGAGACTACTCCCGCCGTGAAGCGCCCGAACTGCGCTAAATATGGTGTCTTGAAGATATTGATTGTCTCGACGCTGTCCACCGGCACGGTTACGCCGAACTGTCCGGTCGCCGGGTCGGTCACGTCGGCCGAGTTGACTACCATCGCGCTGCGGTGCTCGCCCGAGCCCAAAATCTTGATTTCACCGTCGGACGTTCGCACGATACCCGGAACAAGCGGCAACGTATCTGCTACCGTCGCCGGCTTACTGGGAATATTCTTGATGTCCGCACGCTGAAGCTCAGTCGACGGCGAGGAGGCGTGTTCGACCACGGTGGTCGAACTTGCATTTATATTTACGGTGTCCGAGATCTGGATCTTGGGCACCATTGTAAACTTGACATCGACTGCTGACCCGCTACTTAGCGCGATCTCACCCTGATCCAGAGGCTCGAAGGCCTCCTTCGACGTTGAGACCTCATAGATCCCGGCGGGTACGTCAACGAACTCCGCTTCGCCCTTCTCGTTCGTTGTCACCGTTTTGACAACTGCATCCTTGAGCTTTAGCTTTACTTCGACGCCCGCCACTGGCTTCTCAGCCTCGTCCGAAGTGCTGACTCGAACGGTTCCGAGCGAGCGCGACTGGGCTGCCGCATCGCTTGCCAAAATAGAGCAGGCTAATACAACCGCAGCGACTATTCTCATCACTCCACTGGTCATCGAAAAGGGCACTAGCTTCATAAAAATCCGCCTCTGCTTCGGGCAAAAAAATCAACCTTTATCATAAACAATTTGTTTCGGTTTGACTACTCTGCGCAATATCGAGTTGCCCGAAGCGGGCACCAACAAGCTGAAGGCCAACCTGAAGCCTATAGAAACAAACGGCTTCCCGCAATCTTCAAGTACGAGCCTGGACCGTGGTTGGATTCGAGCGCGAAAGGTCTAAAAGCTCCGGGGTAGTTGACCTCTGCCAAGCGGCGCACGGAAACGAGTTGGAGCAAAGCACGGCCACTTTGCTATAAAGAATAGCTTCGATGGCGAAGCCTCAATACATTCTTGCGATAGTCGGTCTTTGGGGAATGATCTATCTCGCGAGTTCCGGTTATCCGCCTGCTCTTCTTGACGATGCCGACACCGTTCACGCCGAAGCCGCGCGCGAGATCGCGGAGACCGGCGACTGGATCACGCTTCACGCCAACAACATTCGCTACCTGGAAAAAGCGCCGTTGATGTATTGGCTGATCGCGGTCTCATACCGACTCCTAGGTGTGAGTGAATTCTCATCCAGGCTTCCGATTGCGCTTGCGACGCTCGCGTTGATGCTCGCCACGATGATGCTTGGACGATTCGCTTTTGGCGAGAAGGCTGGGTTCTACTCTGCGCTCGCTATCGGTTCGTGCATAGGCATCTACCTTTTCACGCGAGTGCTGTGGCCCGACGTGCTGCTGACTCTGTTCGTCATGATGGCGTTCTACTGCTTCTTGCGAGCAAGCGACGACGAACAAGGGTCGCGATTTGCCTATGGCATTTATGTGTTCGGCGCGCTTGGCGTGCTGACAAAGGGTCTGATCGGCGCGGCGTTTCCCGCGATCATAATCGGCATGTACCTGCTGATCACAGGTGAGTTGCGAAAGCTATTGCGCTTGAAGCTGCTCACCGGCTCGCTGGTGTTCCTGGCGATAGCCGCGCCGTGGCACATCGCAGCAGGGCTTGCGAATCCGGGATCGCTAATGCTGGCCACGCCCAGCCCGGCCCAGGGAAAAGGGTTCTTCTGGTTTTACTTTATGAACGAACACTTCCTGCGGTACGTCGGCAAGCGCTACCCGGCGGACTACGATACCGTGCCGTTGGCGTTGTTTCTTGCACTGCACCTGGTATGGCTATTCCCTTGGAGTTTCTTCCTGCCAATCGCGATCAAAGACTTGCCGCGTCGGGTCAGAGATCTGGGGCGCGAACAGAGGCTCACGCTTTTTCTTGCGGTATGGGCGGTTTTGATCATCCTCTTCTTTTCATTCTCGACGACGCAGGAGTACTACACCATGCCTGCGTATCCGGCGTTCGCGCTTTTGATCGGTCGAGCGCTTGCCAATCGGGAAGAGAGGGCCGGTGATGCGGGTAAGAGGTCTTCGCTGTTGATCACCCAGGCTGTGTTGGCAGTATTCGGTTTGCTGATCTTCGCTGCCGGCGCGTATGCGTTCGTCCTGACGAGGCATTTGTCGGTCGAAGGCGACATTTCTACGACGCTCGGCCGCAATCCCGAAGCTTATGCGTTGTCGCTTGGGCACGTGCTCGATTTGACGCCGCAGTCATTGGCGGCGCTTCGAGTGCCGGTCGACGGAACAGCGTTGACGTTCGGGGTCGGGACCGGGTTAGCTCTTGTTCTAAGGTGGAAACGGAAACACGCCGCCGCAAATCTCTGCATGGCGTTGATGATGACGGCATTCTTCTTTTTCGCACACCAAAGCCTTGCGGCCTTCGAGCCCTATCTGTCCTCACGCGCGCTGGCCGACGCAATCAACCGCGAGTACAAAGAGGGCGAGATGATCATCATCAATGGCGAATACGAAGGCGGCTCTTCGCTAAATTTTTACACACGCAAGATGGTTTACATACTCAACGGCCGAAGCGCGAATCTCGAGTACGGCTCATACTTCAAAGACGCGCCTCAGATCTTCCTAAACAGCGGAGATATTGCCAGGTTGTGGAAAGAGCCGGCGCGCATTTACCTTTTCACCGATGCGTCCAAGCTCGAAGAGTTGTCTGCCGGCTTACACTCAGCGGCGTACAGACTTGCCGAGAACGGCGGCAAACTCATTCTGACCAATCGCCAATCGAACTGATCATGAAAAGACCAGCGCTAGTTGTCGTCGTTCTCTCTTCTTTGGTGTTGCAAGTCATCGCCCAGGAAACTGTCACCGCAAAGGCCGACAAACTATTCGCCGCGCGCGACAATATCGAGAGTCTGAAGCAAGCCGCGTCGTTGATGGAAGACCTGACGAAGCGCGAGCCCGCGAACTTCGACGCATTTTGGAGGCTGGCGCGGTTCAAATATTTTCTTGCCGACCGTGACAAAGATAACTCGAAGAAGATCAAGTTGCTTCAAGCGGCAATGGACGCGGGCAAGAGAGCTGTGGAACTGGAGTCGGGCCGCGTCGAAGGTCATTTCTGGCTCGCGGCCTCGACCGGAGAGTACGCCGATTTGAAAGGCGCGCTACAGAGTCTCGGCCTGGTCAAGACGGTTCGGCGTGAGTTCGAGGCCGCGCTTGCGATCAATCCGGCTTATGAGAACGGCGACATCTATTCAGCGCTCGGCCAGATCGACTTAAACCTTCCAAAGCTGTTTGGCGGAAACGAACGCCGGGGACTGGAGCGGCTGGAGCAAGGACTCAAGGTGGGCGCTAACAACTCGGATTTGAAAGTGACCCTGGCAGAGGTCTACATCAAGAAGGGAAGAAACGACGACGCGCGCGCTCTGTTGGAAAGCGTGCTCGGCACGAGCGACCCGGCTCGTTCTCCCCTTGAGCAGGAGGACATTAAAGCAAAAGCCCGCCGCCTGCTCGAGAAGTTACGTTGATGGCCGGTCTGAAGACATCACGACTTCCTCGGGCTGGGCCATCGGCAGGCCTGCGGCACCAGCTCTTGTTTGCGCGAGCTCACCGTGCAAGACCCGCCGCGACCGAGTCGTAATGCCTGCGGCCGTGATCGCCATTGATGGCCATCACTCCGCCGATCGTGCCGTCGCCCCACGGTGCGCCGGGAAGCAGTTGTTGCAACTGCTCATCCGTCAAACTCCCCAGAAGCTCGAGAGTTTCGCCGCGAACTTTTTGGCCCAGCGCGACGACCTCAGCAAAGCTCTTATCTCGGTGCTTGGCGACCCAGTCTTCGTTCATCGCGTGAACGCGAGCCATGATCTCTTCGCGTTTACGCAGCGACTCTTCCGAAGTGTCTTTCAACATTCGCATCATTTCTTCGCGAGTCGGGGCCGAGCCATCGGGTCTTGCGGTAAGTCCCACCGGGTTCGGATCACCTTCCAGATGACGCCGGATCATTCTGTTAAACGCACGCTCGATGCCCGACAGGTGAACAAGGTGATCCTTTGCGCTCCAGTCGGCCGCGCCGTCGTGCTTGCTGGTAGTGATCGGGCGTGTGCGATCTTCGTTTGACATCGCCGCGTACTTGTCGAGCAGCCACACCCGGTCTTGATTGAGTTTGATTTCTATTTCACTTCTGTTCACCCTTCGCCTCCATTCTATTAGCGGGCCGACAGGTTCGCTGACGATCATCGAGCGTTAGCAATCGTCTCCAACAATTCGGCATTGGCTCGCCGGATTTCGTCAGGAAACCCACGCAGAGCCTTAAGGATTTCTGCTGTAATCTGTTTCACTACGTCCGGATGATCAGCGGCAAGGTCGTAGCTCTCTCCCGCATCAATTGTCAAGTCATAAAGCTCGGGCCGGGCGAGAACGACATTTCGCTGCGGCCCCGCAGACGCAACGTATCGCGGGTAGTTCCAACGCGCGACGTGAAGCTTCCAGCGGCGCGAGCGAGCAGTCTGAAGGTAGACGCCGTCGAAAAACAAAATGATATCGTCCGGACTGGCCTTCTGGCGCCCAGTCAGGAAATCAAAAATGCTGTGGCCGTCAAGCGCCAGCTTTGAATTGAATTCCGCAGGCGATGCGCCGGCGAGTGCGACGGCTGTCGGAAAGAAATCAATCGTCGATACCGGCTCATCCGACACGGTCCCCGGTCTTATCTTGCCGGACCATCTCACGATGCCGGGTACGCGCACGCCTCCTTCGTAAGTAGAGCCCTTGCGGCCCCGAAGTGGGCCGGGACTGCCTTGATACCAGGGACCATTGTCGCTTGCGAAGAACACGATGGTGTTTCTATCGAGATCGAGTCTCTTAAGCGAAGCCAGCACCTCGCCTACGCTCCAATCGAGCTCCTCGACAACGTCGCCATACAACCCGCCCGGCGACTTGTTCCGGAATCTGTCAGATGCGAACAGCGGAATGTGGGGCATGTTGTGGGCCAGATAGAGAAAGAAGGGGCGTTCCTTCGATCGCTCGATAAAGCTCACCGCTTCCCGAGTGTATCGTAGCGTCAACGTCTCCTGCTTAGCCGTTTCTTCGATCGTTTCATTGTTGCGAAGGACCGGTGTTGGCTTCATGTCGTTGCTGTATGGGATTCCAAAGTAGTAATCGAAGCCGTGGTCTGTCGCTCTATGAGGCGGCTGAGTTCCGAGATGCCACTTGCCGACGCAAGCAGTCGCGTAGCCTAGCCGTTTGAGCGCGCGAGCTACCGTTGTCTCAGTCTGAGGCAGCCCGGTTTTATCGGTCGGAAACAGGACGTTGTCCAGCTTGATCTGGGCGGCGCCCATCCGCGCCGCATAGCGACCGGTCAGGAGAGCGGCGCGCGAGGGCGTGCAGACCGGCGAAGTCACGTAGAACGACGTCAGCTTCAAGCCCTCCGCTGCCATCCGGTCGATGTTCGGAGTTCTGATCGCCTTAGCGCCGAAGCAGCCCACATCGCCGTAGCCCATATCGTCGACCAGGATGAAGATGATGTTCGGTTGACGGTCGGCCGGTTTTGCTTGAGCAGACCAGCCCGGAGAACACAGGTTCGCTGCGATCCAAAGACTCATCAAGATTTGGCGACTCGTTCGCGCGCCGCCACGATTGATTATCGCTCCGCGCCGGTCACAGCTATCTTGTGATCGCATAGATCAACTCATCTCCGATTCGATCGTCCTTGATGACTGCTTTTTTCATCCGGCCTTCGAACTCGAACCCGGCTTTCTCCAGCACTCGTGCCGAAGCCGGGTTCCAGTCGAATACGCCGGCGTAGATTCGGCTAAGATCAAAGTTCGCAAACGCCCATTCGACGAAAACTCTCACAGCTTCGGTGACGATGCCGCGGCCCCAGTACTCTTCGCTCAACCAGTAGCCAAGCTCGGCTGAGCGGCGAAAGATGTCGCCCTGCACGCACACACCGATGCCGCCGACCGCCGCGCCATCGACCTCGATCGCAAAGCTGGTGATCGGGTCTTCGCTGCTTGCTTTCTTGATCCAGTCTGCCGCGTCCTTCGTCGTGTACGGATGCGGGAACGCGTCGCGCACGTTCTGCCAGATCTTGTGATTGTTGGCGTGACGAGCCAGCGAAGCTTCGTCGCTGCTGCGCCATTCGCGAATAGTCGATCGAGTGAGCTTCAACTCCATTGCGGTTCAAGAGTGTAGCGCTAAACCGAGCAGGGACAAAACACAAAGGGCACTAAGAACACTAAGGTCAAGACAAGAGTCGGCGATCGAGAAACGCGTCGGAGAGCCCTCTTCTTGGTGTCCTTAGTGCCTTTGTGTTAGGACCCGACGGTAATCTTCCAGGGCGGATTCAATCGGTTCTCACCGGCGTAAAACAAACAGATCAAATTGCCATCCGGGTCTCGCAGATAAGCTTCGCGCCACAGCCAGGATTGATCTACGGGATCGCTTTCGAAGCTAATGCCAGCTTGCTTCAACCGGGCGACTCGCTCATCCAGGTCGTCGCATTCAAAGTACACGACTGCGCTCGAGCCACGAGCCACATCATCAGCAACGTGAACTGAAAAAGTCGAGTTGCCATCGGGGCAAACGAATCGCGCGTAGCGGGGAACGCTGTCGACAATCTGAATCAAACCGAGGCGTTTGTAGAACTCGACCGCGCGCCCAACGTCCGTCGAAGGTACCGTGACTTGATTGAGATCCATATGTTCAGGCAGCCAGCTGCGCCGATCTGGCTGATCGTCCCCGGCTAAGCAATCGAGAGCCTTATACCACGCGGTCTCGGGAAAATGAACCACCAACGCGTCACGGACCGTTGCTTGACGGCGCTTCGAGCACGGAGGTATAAGCTTTGACTAATAAGTAAAGACGAAAGATGAGGTTTGTTGGATGAAAACACTGTTGCTGAACCCGCCTTCTTTCCCGAATTTTGACGGCGGCGCGAGCTCGCGCTGGCCCGCTTCCCGCGAGATCGCATCGTACTGGTATCCGGTGTGGCTGGCCTATCCGGCCGGCTTGATCAAGGACAGCAGATTGCTAGACGCGTCGCCTCACGGAGTTACTCCAGAAGAGACAATAGAGATAGCAAAGGACTACGAGTTCGTTGCGCTTTACACCAGCACGCCCGGATTCAAGAATGACGTAAAGCTCGCGGAGATGATGAAAGCCGCCAAGCCGGATCTCAAACTCGCGTTTGTAGGGCCTCCGGTCACTTCACAACCTGACCAGGCGCTAAACTCGTCGACCGCGATTGACTTCATCGTTCGCAAAGAAATCGATTATCCATTAGCCGAGTTCGCGGAAGGCCGTCCGCTCGAAAGCATTCAAAACGTCAGCTTTCGCAAGGACGGCAAGAACATACACAACCTCGAGCGTCCTCCGCTTCATGAGTTGGATTCGCTGCCGTGGGCTTCTGAGATCTACAAACGCGATCTGGACATCACCAAGTACAATGTGCCATTCCTGCTGAACCCCTACATCTCGTTTTACAGCTCGCGAGGCTGTCCGGCGCTGTGCACTTTTTGTCTGTGGCCTCAGACGATCAGCGGTCATGCCTGGCGCACGCGCTCGAGCGACGACGTCGCCGCCGAAGTAAAGCGGGCGTGGGAGCTGTTCCCGAACCTCGAGGAGATTTTCTTCGACGACGACACGTTTGCCTGGGCCAAGAATCGGACGATCGAGCTTTGCGAAAAGCTGAAGCCACTCAAGACGATCTGGTCGTGCACCTCGCGAGTGCATACCGACTACGAGACGCTGAAGGCGATGAAGGAGGCCGGATGCCGGTTGCTGATAGTTGGCTTTGAATCGGGCGATCCGCAGATTCTCAAGAACATCAAGAAAGGCGCAACGGTCGAGCAAGCGCGCGAGTTCATGAAGAATTGCAAGAAGCTCGGAATAGTCGTGCACGGCGATTTCATCATTGGGCTTCCGGGCGAGACTCCCGAGACGATCAAGACGACGGTGAAGTTTGCCGAGGAGCTGGACCCGGAGACTATTCAGGTCTCGATCGCGCACTCATATCCGGGCACCGAGTTTGACGACTACTTGAAGAAGAACAACTTCTTCACGCAGCTCGAGCATATGACCGACGAGATGGGTCATCAACTCCCGACCATTCAGTATCCCGATTTGACGCGCGAGGAAATCGTTCAAGCGGTCGAGCACTTCTACGATCGCTATTACTTCCGGCCGAGGATTATCTTCAGGATCGTTCGCCGCGCAGCCTTCAACGGGCACGAGCGGAGACGGCTTTACAAGGAAGCCAAGGAGTTCCTGCAGCTTCGTGCGAAGCGGAAGGATTTTGTGAGCGCGCAACCGAGTCGGTAGAAGCAAGCTGAGACCAGGTGGAAGTATGAGCCGGCGCTGTCCTTGCGATGAGTCAGGACAGCGCCGAAGTGCGTAGAGGGACTTGGCGTCTTGGCGGCTTTGCGAGTAAGGCTCACGCAAAGGGAGCAAAGTCGGAACGACGCGAAGACGAAGCATGTCAGGAGAGCGAAGCGTCATTATCAACGCCGATGACTTCGGCATGAGCGCCGAAGTCAACGAGGCCGTGATTCGTGCTTACAAAGAAGGCGTGCTCACCACCACAAGCCTGATGGTCACCGGCGAAGCGTTCGATGATGCGGTCAGGCTCGCGAGGGAGAATCCCGGACTCGGAGTCGGCATACATCTTGTCACCGTGATGGGCCGCAGCGTTCTACCGAAGGCCGACATTCCCTCGCTCGTGGATGAAGACCGCAACTTCTCTAACAACCCGATTGCCGCAGGGTTGAAGTACTTCTTCTCTCCGCTTGCGCGCACCGAGCTTCGAAAGGAACTCGCTGCGCAGTTCGCCAGGTTTCATTCGACGGGCCTGCCGCTTTCTCACATCGACGGTCATCTTCACCTGCACGTTCATCCGGTGATCTTCAACGCCGCGCTTGAGCTTGGCGAGAGGTACGGCTGCAGGCGCATGCGCGTGCCGGAAGAAGAACTGCGCCTGGCCCTCGAATTCGATCGATCGAACTCCGCTCAGAAGCGAGTTCTCGCTGCGTTGTTTGGAGGCCTGGCTCGCTGGATGAAACGCAAGCTAGTGGCTCGCGGGTTCACCTTTCCCGAGCGCGTCTACGGTAACCTTCAGAGCGGGAGAATGAACGAGCGATATTTTCTCTACGCGCTGGATCACCTGAAGGCCGAGACCAATGAGATATACTTTCACCCGGCGGTTTCTCGACAGGGTCCCACGAGCGATGCCGACCGTCAGTGCGAACTGGAGCTCGAAGCTTTAACCAGCGCGAGCATCAAGACGCGAATCAGCGAGCTTGGGATCAAGCCGACCAGCTATGTGGAGATCGAAGCGAGCCGATGAAGACAGCCGCAGTTTTGATCATTGCCATCGTCGCCCAAGCCGCCGGTGATGTGTGCCTGACCAAAGGGATGAAGGCGTTGGCCTCGCTTGACGCAACCGGAGGCCGTCAGTCCGAATCGCTCTCCCAAATCGCGCACCTCGCTCTCCAAGCGGCTCAAAGCCCAATGGTGTGGGCGGGCACGCTTCTCCTGATAGTCTTTTTCGCTTTGTACTCAGCAGCGCTCTCGTGGGCGGACTTGAGCTTTGTGCTTCCGGCGACAGCGTTCGGTTACGTTTTGAATGTGGCGGCGGGCTATTACTTCTTGAACGAAGCGGTCTCAACCAGAAGATGGGCCGGGGCGGTGATAATAACGCTTGGGGTCCTGTTCGTCTCGCGCTCCGGTCACAGAACAGTTGAAACGAGAGGCGACGGGCTGCTTATTGCGAGAGGCGCCGAATGATAACTGCGCTGTTGATATCTCTGGTAGTGCTTGGCGGCTCGGCCGGCGATGTATTCATAACAAAGGGCATGAAACAGCTCGGCGAGATATCGACGCTTCACGTCGGCCGGCTGATCGGCACTGCCCTACGCGCGATCACCAATCGATACTTTCTGACCGGCGTGGTCTTCATGGCGATCAGCTACTTCTCATTTCTGGGAGCGCTCCGGCTCGCCGACCTGAGCCTCGTTCTTCCCGCAACTTCGATCAGCTTCGTTCTCACTACCATCGGAGCGCGTCTCTTCTTGAACGAGAAGATCAACCCGACTCGTCTCGCGGGTATCGTGCTCGTCTGCCTTGGCGTTGCATTGATCTCGATACCCTCACAGCCGTAATGCACCTATTCCTCATAGCGCTCAAAGTTGTGCTGATCGGCTGCACGCTTGCGGCCGATGCGTTTTACATGTTGTCAATAATCGCGGCCTTCAGATTCTTCTCAAGAGCTGAGACTGACCGTCTCGAGGCCCCAAGCCCTCCAGGCGCCGACCACCGATCACCGGCCACCGATCACTGGCCACCGGCCGAGTATCTCCCGCCGGTTTCGATCATGGTTCCGCTGTACGGGGCGGACTTCAAGGCCTTTCAAAACTACGCGCGTCTCTGCAGGCAGAACTATCCCGACTTCCAGCTTGTCTTTGGCGTTCGCGAAGCAAACGACTCTTCGATCCCGATCATTGAGAAGCTTAAGGCCGACTTTCCCGAACGGGACATTGAGCTGGTGATAAGCGGCGAGGTGATCGGTCAGAACCTGAAGGTAAGCAACCTGCAAAATATGTACTCCAGGGTCAGGCACGATCACATCGTGATCCTGGACAGCGATATTCGAGTCACTGCCGACTACTTGCGCAAGATCATCGGTCCACTTGCGGATCCTCGCGTAGGACTCGTGACTTGTCTTTATCGCGCGGCGGAGACTCCGGACCTGGCCTCGCGGCTCGAAGCCGTCGGGATCACCGCCGAGTTTGCGCCCGGCGTGTTGATGGCTTGGATGCTTGAAGGCGTGAAGTTCGCGCTTGGGTCCACAATGGCGACGACTCGCGCGAGGCTTGACTCGATTGGCGGGTTTCGCGCGCTTGCGGATTATCTGGCCGATGATTTCATGCTGGGAAATCTGATCGCTGCGGCGGGCTACGAAGTACGGTTGTCGAAGCATATTGTTGAAACCGCGATGCCCCCGGCCGGGATTAGCGGAATGCTTCGTCATCAGATGCGGTGGGCGCGCTCGACCAGGATCTCCCGGCCGCTGGGTTATCTCGGGTTGATCCTGACGTACGGAACCGCGCTGGCGGTGTTGACTGTCATAGTTGACCGCGCATCTGGCCTTAGCCTCGGATTGCTAGGGCTTACGTTGTTAGTTAGGCTGACGATGGCGTGGTTGATCGGAGTCCATTGGATCCACGATCGAGTCTTAAGACGGGACTTCTGGCTGTTGCCGCTGCGCGATCTGCTAAGCTTCGTGATCTGGTGCTCGAGCTGGATCGGAAGGCGAGTCGAGTGGCGGGGCCGGGTGTTCGAAGTAGCCAGAGATGGAAAGATGATTCAAGTTGGCGGTCCGAGCGAGTTTCGTGAGTCGGTGACCGAGGCCGGGAGGTCGCGAGTTGTTTGAGGGCGGCCAAACCCGTTGATATACTTTGAGAGTTAGGCCCAGCGTGGGAGCGAAAAGAGGATTCTCAGAATGCCGATCAAGAAAGTAGTGCTTGCCAAGCCGCGAGGGTTTTGTGCCGGCGTTGTGCGGGCAATTGACATAGTCGAGCGTGCGCTGGATTTCTGCCAGCCGCCGATCTATGTCTTCCACGAGATAGTTCACAACCGTTACGTGGTCGACAATTTGAGTAAACGTGAGGTGGTCTTTGTGGATTCGCTTGAAGAGGTTCCCGACGGCGCGGTCTGTGTGTTTAGCGCTCACGGCGTCTCACCCCAGATCGTCGAGCTGGCCGAACGCAAGCGACTTCGAGTAATTGATGCCACTTGCCCGCTTGTTACCAAGGTTCACCTCGAAGCGGTCCGCTTCAATCGCGAGGGTCACTCCTTGATTCTGATCGGGCATCCGGGCCACGAAGAAGTTGAAGGCACGATGGGTGAAGCCCCGATGCAGCTGGTCAGCTCTGTCGAAGACGTGGAGCGCCTCGAGATACCCAACCCGTCGCGCGTGATGTATTTGACCCAGACAACACTTTCTCTGGACGACGTATCGGAGATTGTTCAAGCGCTTCAGCGCAAGTTTCCTCTGCTTCAGTCGCCAGCCAAGGACGACATCTGCTATGCGACTCAGAACCGGCAAAACGCGGTTAAGGAAATGGCCAGCCGTGTTGATGTTCTGCTGGTGGTTGGATCGCAGAACAGCTCTAACTCGCTTCGATTATGTGAGGTTTCGCGAGCCGTCGGCACGCCTGCCTTTCTGGTCAACGACGAAGCCGAAATCAATGCCGAGTGGCTAGCATCGGCCGAGGTAGTAGGGGTGACGGCCGGCGCGTCTGCGCCCGAGGAGTTGGTCATCAGGGTGCTTGACCATCTGCGATCGATGGGAGCGACTCAGTTCGAAGAACAGCCTGGAGATGACGAAAACGTTCACTTTGCGTTGCCCCAGGAGTTGGTTCATCCTGAAAAGATGATGGTTTAGCGCTGGAGTTGGTGCTCGACCGGAATGGCGACAGCCGGCGGTCGTATAGTATTCTATAGCTGCTGAAGTAATCTCCCCGGTAGTTTGGTTCGAAAGGTATTGCGGCCCCTTATGTGGAATCAGAATCAAACTAGCTCGGTACTCACACCAGTGGAGTTGCCTGCTGCCGTGCGGCGCGCTATGACGTCGGCGCAGGACTACCTGCTCAAGATTCAACACCCGGACGGTCACTGGTGTGGCGAGCTGGAAGGCGACACCATCCTCGAGTCCGAGTACATACTGACAATGCACTTCATCGGGCGCGCGGGCGAAGACCGAGTTCGCAAAGCTGCCAACTACGTGCGCCAGAAGCAACTACCTGGCGGCGGATGGGCCATCTACGAAGGCGGTCCGCCTGAAGTCAGCGCCTCGGCGAAGGCTTATTTTGTCTTGAAGCTGATGGGCGACGATCCGAATGCGCCGCACATGGAAAAGGCGCGCGCCGTTATTCGCGAACTTGGCGGCCTGGATGCCACCAACAGTTTCACCCGGATCTATCTTGCGATCTTCGGCCAGTATGACTGGGAGCGTTGTCCGGCCGTTCCGCCCGAGATAATCCTGCTGCCGACGTGGGCCCCGATAAACCTGTACGAGATGTCCTCGTGGACGCGGGGCATTGTCGTCCCGCTGTCAGTGATTTGGGCGTGCAAGCCTTTCTGCGCGGTTCCCGAGCACGCGAACATCGATGAGTTGATACTGGAACGCTCGCCTAACATGCCGGCCAGGCGCGGTTTCTGGCGACTGATCTTTAACACCACCGACTACACCTTGAAGCTGCTCGAGCGAAGAAGGTGGGCGCCCACTCGGGAAAAAGCGCTCAAGGCTTGCGAGCAGTGGATGATCGAGCACTTCGCAAACAGCGACGGCATCGGCGCCATCTTCCCGCCCATCATCAACTCGATCATCGCGCTCCGATGCCTTGGCTACGAGAACGATCACCCGCTGACCGCCTCGCAGATTCGCGAGCTCGAGAAGCTCGAGATCGCGGAAGAAGACACGCTGAGAGTCGCGCCGTGCTTCTCGCCGGTCTGGGATACTGCGCTCGCGATGAACGCGCTTGCGGAATCGGGGCTGCCTGCCAGGCATCCGGCGCTTCAGAAGGCAGCGGAGTGGCTTCTCGAAAAAGAGGTCAGGAAGATTGGCGATTGGAGGGTAAAGAACTCCGAGGGCCAACCGGGTGGCTGGTACTTCGAATACGCTAATGAGCTTTATCCCGATGTGGATGACACGTTTCAAGTGCTCACCGCGCTCAGCAAGGTTCGCTTTTCCGATCCGCGGCAGGAGCGTCGAAGGCTCGAGGCCGTGGATCGCGGGCTGCGATGGGCCCTGAGCATGCAGAACCGGGACGGAGGCTGGGCCTCGTTTGACAAAGATTGCGATGAGCAGTTCCTGACTCAGATACCATTCGCGGATCACAACGCGATGATCGATCCTTCGACCAGCGACATCACCGGCAGGGGTGTCGAAACGCTTTCGTGCCTCGGGTTCAGGAAGGACCATCCGGTCGTGCAGAAGGCGCTAACATACCTGGACGGCGAACAGGAGAAGGACGGCTCGTGGTTCGGACGGTGGGGTTGCAATTACATCTACGGGACCTGGCTAGCGCTGCACGGCTTGAAGACGATCGGCGAAGATATGTTGGAGCCTCGCTATCAGGCCGCCGGTTGCTGGCTTCGCTCGATTCAGAACGCCGATGGCGGATGGGGTGAGCTCCCCGACAGCTACCAGGATCCGGGCACAAAGGGTCACGGGCCGAGCACGCCTTCGCAAACTGCGTGGGCGTTGTCGGGTCTGATGGCGACCGAGGATCAGAGCGATGGGTTGAAACTCGGCGTCGAGTATTTGATTCGCAACCAGCGCGAAGACGGTTCGTGGAAGGATGACTTCTGGACAGGCACCGGGTTCCCGGGCGTCTTCTATTTGCGATACCATCTGTACGCGACTTATTTTCCGTTGCTCGCTCTTGCGACTTACGAGAAAGAGTTGAAGAAGGGCTAGTTAAGAATGCGATTTCCTTTGCACATAACGACCGATGCGATTGCGCACCAGTTCAAACAGGAGCTCCAGGGGCACAAGCGCTATCCGATGGTTCTGATGTTGGAGCCGCTTTACACCTGCAACCTGGCGTGTCTGGGATGCGCGCTCGAGCGGCACACCGGCAAGCTTGAGGATCGAATGCCGCTCGAAGATTGTTTGCAGGCGGTTGAAGAGACCGAGGCGCCGATCGTCTCGATCTGCGGCGGCGAGCCGACGATCTATCCCGAGCTAAAAGCGCTGCTAGAAGGCATCATCGAACGCAAACGGCACATCTATCTTTGCACCAATGCCCTGCTTCTGGACACCAAGCTATTCGGCGTCGTGCCGCCTCATAAGCGCCTGACTATCAACGTTCATCTTGACGGGATGCAGAAGACTCACGATCTGGTATGCGATCGCGCGGGCGTCTTCGACAAGGCGATCGAGATGATC
>DATMCM010000100.1:0-15770 GCA_035558335.1 Blastocatellia bacterium
CGAGTCGTCATTCCGGGCTGAACAATCTCTGAAAGCCGGTTCAGCACTTGAGCTACGATCAGCCCTGCCGCCCGCATCTTTTCGATCTCGGTTTTCGATTTCCTGATAATCATGGTTTGCTGCCGAACCTCCGCCTCACCTTCAATTGTCAGCCACGCTGGCCGATCCGCTCTCCTTCACGACCTGGGCAACGCGGCTTGCAACCTCTTCGGGTGAGCCGGTTCCGTCGATCTTGTGAAACCGGCCGGTCTGGGCATAGTAATCAAGGAGCGGATGGGTCTTCTCGTCGTACAGCGCCAGACGCCGGGCTATCGATTCTTCGTGGTCGTCGGACCGCGTGAAAAGCGGCGCGCCATCCAGGTCGCACACGCCTTCCTTCTTGCTCGGCATGAAGTAAACATGATAAATCGAACCGCACGCGCTACATGTCCGACGACCCGACAGGCGTTTGTACAGAAGCTCGCGCGGCACGTCGATCTCGACCACGAGTATCCTGTGCCCTTGCGACTCGGCGATCTTTTCAAGGAGCCGCGCCTGCGGAAGCGTCCGCGGAAAGCCATCGAGGATACACGCCTCGGCGCAATCGGGGCCGCTCAGGCGCTCGCTGACGACTTCGGCAAGAATGTCATCAGAAACAAGCCGACCAGCAGCCTGAACCTCTCGCACTTGGCGGCCGAGCGGCGTTTCGGTCTGCGCGATTTCGCGAAGCATGTCGCCAGTCGCCACGATTGGCAGCCCGAACCTCTCGGTCAACATGTGCGCTTGCGTGCCCTTGCCCGCGCCTTGCGGACCCATCAACACGATGATGCTTGCCATAGGCTTTACATGGTTCTCCGGCCGCGGAGACGACGGCCTCGCGGGCCGAGAAAGCCATCGTAGTGACGCATGATCAACTGGGACTCGATTTGGTTCATCGTGTCCATCGCCACGCCTATCAAGATAAGCAAGCTGGTGCCACCAAAATAAAACTGCACACCGATTCCAGTAGTCAGCCACGAGGTCAGCGGGTTCGACCGAAGCACACTGTCAATCGACGCGCCGATCAATGGGATGTACTGGAACTGAAAGCCCTGAAGCAAGAACTGCGGCAGAAGCGCTACAGCGGCAAGATAGATAGCGCCCACCGTGGTCAGTCGCGTCAGTATCTCATTAAGGTAGTCCGCTGTACGCTTGCCGGGACGAATGCCGGGGATAAAAGCCCCATTCTTCCGCAGGTTGTTGGCAACTTCATCTGTGTTGAAGATGATCGACACATAGAAAAACGTGAAGAATATGATCGCCGCAGAGTAAATCAAATAATGCAGCGGATGGCCCTGGCCACCGATGTCGACGGCAAGCCGGGCCAGCCAGGCCTTGAAGGTCCCGGTCTCGTTCGGGTCCGACGCACCCAGGAAACCCAGTATCGTCTGAGGAAACGCCAGAATCGATGAAGCGAAGATCACCGGAATCACGCCGCCCATGTTGACCTTCAAAGGCATGTGGGTCTGCTGCTGTGGTATCGACTGTCTTCCGACCATTCGGCGCGCGTGGTTGATCGGTACTTTCCTGAAGCCGCGTTCGACAAATACAATCGCCGCAATAATCAGAATCATCGCGATCAGCAGCGCAATGACGCCCAAAGCCGTGCCCGTGCCGCCGCTGGTCAGCTTCTCGTACATCGTCTGCGCGCCGGATGGAATTCGCAGCACGATACCCGCAAAGATAATCAAGCTGATGCCGTTGCCGACTCCGCGCTCGGTTATCTGCTCGCCAAGCCACATGATGAACGTCGTGCCGGTCGCCAACGTCAACATCGTCATCGCGATGAAGCCGGGACCGGGGTTGGTAACAAGCGACCCGGTCGTCGTCTGTTGGTTCTGCAACCAATAGGCAATACCGAACGATTGCACCGAGCAAAGAACCACCGTCAGGTAACGCGTGTACTGGGTGATCTTTCGTCGGCCCATCTCGCCTTCTTCTTGCAGCGCCTTCAGTCTCGGACTCACCACCGTCATCAATTGAAGGATGATCGAAGCAGTTATGTAGGGCGTGATGCCAAGCGCGAAGATCGACACAACCTTGAAGTTGCCGCCTGAAAACAAATCCATCACGCCGGCAAGGCTTCTATGCAAATCTCCTCTGTCCCACATCGCCTTAAGCGCTTCGGGGTCAATGCCCGGAGTACGGACGTGCGAGCCGATTCGATACACCGCAAGCATTGCGAGCGTGAACAGCACGCGTCTGCGCAGCTCGGGTACGGCGAAAATATTTCGGATGCTGTTTAGGAAATTCTCAATCATTGGCTTTGGCCCCGCGTTGATGGAAAAACTTCAACGACAACTCGCGATCGCTGACGCGAGATTAGCCGGTAATCAGTCGGCGCTGGGTGGGTCGGGCACCGGCGTCGCTTTTCCGCCCGCCGCTTCGATCTTCTCCCGCGCGCCTTTCGTGAAGCGATGCGCGGTTATGTCGAGCGCCTTGGTCAATTCGCCTCCGCCCAGAACGACCACGCCTTCGAATCGCCCAAGCTGCCCCTTCTTGATTATACCGCGCTCGACCATTAGCTCCGGGGTGATCGCTTCGTGGGCTTCGAACCTCTTGTCAAGTTCCGAGACCTTCACTTCGATCCATTCTTTCTTGAAGACATTGGTGAAGCCGCGTTTGGGCAGTCTGCGTTGGAGCGGCATCTGGCCGCCCTCGAAACCAGGACGTCCCGAGTAGCCCGAGCGCGACTTCTGCCCCTTGTGGCCACGCGTCGAAGTCTTACCGTGTCCCGACCCGGGACCCCGCCCGACTCGCTTCTTGTTCCTGTTTGCGCCCTTGGGAGCTCCGATGTTGTGTATACCTAGTGCCATGATGACTCCGATGATCCGTACTCGCAAATGCGTAGATAAATATAGACCCGCGCCATTCGGCCGCAAGCCTTCAATCACGCTTCTCGTTACTCGACGATTCGCAGCAGGTGCGGAACCTTTTTGACCATCCCGCGAGTCGAGGCAGAATCGGGGCGTTCCACGATCTGATTGAGCTTGGTTAACCCCAGGCTGCGTACCAGTTCCTTATGGCTCTTTGGCGTGGCGATCGTCGAGCGATACCATTGAATCCGAATCTTCGCGGCGCCCTTGTTCACTTCTTCCTTCTTTGACTTCGCCATGCTAACTCCTCTTATCTCGCGGCCAATGCCATCGAAGCTCCCAATCGGGTTCGCAACTCAGCAGTCCGACACCTCGTCGCCTTCTACGCGTTCTGAGCTTCTTCAGCAGCCTGTCTTCGCAATCTTGCGACAGCAATCGGATCCTTCAGCGCCCGCAAGCCTTCAAAAGTCGCCCTAACGACGTTGTGCGGGTTAGACGACCCTATTGATTTTGTCACCACGTCGCGCACACCAACCAGTTGCATGATGGCTCGCACAGGGCCGCCGGCGATCACACCCTTGCCTTCGGGGGCGGGCTTGAGCAGGACGCGGCCTGCGCCGTACACGCCGGTCGTCTGGTGCGGCACGGTCGATCCGGACAGAGGCACGCGGATCAGATTCTTCTTGGCGGCCTCGATTCCCTTCTTGATCGCAAGCGGGACTTCACGCGCCTTGCCGGAACCAAAGCCCACCACACCGTTCTCGTTGCCGACCACTACAAGCGCCGCGAACGACAGGTTCTTACCGCCCTTCACAACTTTGGTCACGCGGTTGATCGAAATGACTTGATCCTTAAGATCGAGACCTGATGATTCAATTCGTTCCATGTTTCCCCATCCGGTTGCGAATTTCGGATTGCGGATTCGTTGTTGTTTCGATCCGTAATCCGATATCTGTAACGCGCAACCTAAAACTCCAGTCCCGCTTCTCGCGCCGCCTCTGCAAGGCTCTTAACGCGACCGTGATAGATGTAGCCACCGCGATCGAACACCACGCGGTTGATTCCCTTCTCTTTGGCGCGTTCGGCAATCAGCTTGCCGATCTCTTTCGCGCCTGCGACGTTTCCACCGGGTTTCGAGCGCGCCGCCGGCTCGGTGCTTGAAGCCGATGCCAACGTCACGCCCTTCACGTCGTCGATCAGCTGCGCATAGATATGGTTGACGCTCCGGAAGACCGCCAGGCGCGGCCGCTCTGCGGTGCCCGACACCTTTCTGCGAATCCTCTTGTGTACTGCCCGCCGAATTTCGTGCGATTTCTTCTGTGCCATTCTCATTCACCTCGGTCGCTGATTGGGCGCGATGCCTCACTTCAGCAACCCCGACTTAGTACTCTTACTTCCCAGTCTTGCCCGGCTTGAGTTTCAACTTCTCGTCTGCATAACGAACGCCCTTGCCTTTGTACGGATCGGGCCGGCGAAGACCACGCATGTGTGCCGCTACCTGGCCAACCTGCTGCCGGTCGATCCCCGTGATGGTCAGGGTAGTTTGATACTGTTGGATCGGTTTGTTGACGCGCTCGATCTTCACATCTATCCCGTTCGGAATCGGGAACTCGATCTGGTGCGAGTATCCGAGGTTGAACATCACACGCGCCTTCTGAACTTCAGCCTTGTAGCCAACGCCGACTATATCCAGTTGGCGCTTGAACCCGTCGGTCACGCCGGTCACCGCGTTCTGAAGCAGTGCCCGAGCGAGCCCGTGCACGGCTTTATATTGATCGGACTCGCGGTCGGCAAAAAGCTGTCCGCCTTCTTCCCGAAAGCGGATGCCCGCCGGCAGACGGGTCGAAAGCGTCCCCTTCGGGCCGCTCACTTCGACCGTGCCGTCCTCGATCTTGACCTTCACGCCCTTTGGTATCGCGATGGGCTTCCTACCTATTCTCGACATTGAACCAACTCCGATGGCCCTGTGCGGCCGTCCGTGGGCGCCCCTCTTCGCGGCGCTGAGAAGTCACAACCAACCCCACGGAGAGCCCGTACAGGAAGTCTCTTAATAAACCCTGCAAAGCAGCTCGCCTCCGACTTTCTCGCGTCGCGCGCGACCGTCGCTCATCAGGCCGCGAGAAGTCGAGATAATGTTGATACCCATCCCCCCAAGCACCTTCGGTATCGCCGAGCTTTTTACATAGACGCGGCATCCCGGCTTAGACACACGCTCCAACTTCGACATAACCTGCTCACCCTTCGGCCCATAGCGCAGATAGACGCGTATGTTGCGCCGGGCGCCTTCGCCGGTCACCTTGTAGGTATTGATGAATCCTTCTTCCTTGAGTATGCGTGCGATCTCGAGCTTGATGCCCGAGACCGGCATGTCTACCTTCTGGTGTTTCGCCGCATACGCGTTCCGTATGCGTGTCAGCATATCAGCGATTGGATCTGTCATACGTCTCCTGAAACCGGTGGCCGGTCGTCGATGGTCGGTCGGATATTCCTTCCGACAACCGGTCACCGGCCGCCGACAACCTCCACTTTTACCAGCTCGATTTCGTAACGCCGGGGATATGCCCCTCCAGCGCTAGGCCGCGAAAACATATACGGCAAAGCGCAAACTTGCGCAGGTAGCCCCGTCCACGACCGCATCGCTTGCATCGATTGTGGACTCGCGACGTGAAAACGTTCAGGTTCAACCCGTCCGCCTTCGCACGCTTGACCGCCTTCTTGTTATCCGCGCCCAGTTTATCTTTTACGCGCCGTTTCGCGTTCGTGAGCGCCCGTTTCAGCTCGTTCGCCTTATACACCGAAGATGTTCTTGCCATAGTTTAGTCCGTCGTCCGTAGTCCGTAGTCCGTAGTCCGTAGTCCGTAGTCTGCGCTCCTGATAACTTCGATTTGGAGCTCAGGACTACGCACTACGAGCTACTCGCTATTTCATAAACGGCATTCCGAACTGGCGAAGCAAGGCGCGTCCCTCCTCGTCAGTGCGAGCCGTGGTGACAATACAAATATTCATGCCCCGCGTTCGATCGACTTTGTTGAAGTCGATCTCCGGAAAAATCAACTGATCCTTCACCCCGATCGTGTAGTTCCCGCGTCCGTCAAACGCCCGCGGACTAACTCCTCGAAAGTCGCGCACTCGGGGGAGCACCGCGTTGATGAACCGATCGAGGAATTCGTACATGCGTTCGCCGCGCAACGTGACCGCAACGCCAACCGGCATTCCGGTACGCAGCTTGAAGGCAGCGATCGACTTCTTAGCCTTAGTCACAATGGGCTTCTGGCCGGTGACCGTCGAAAGCTCCATTGCCGCCTGATCGAAGACCTTCGGGTTCGCTTGCGCCTCCCGGCCGACGCCCATGTTGAGAATGATTTTTTCGAGCTTGGGCGCGGCCATCGGGCTCGTGTAGCTGAATTCCTTTATCAGCGCCGGCAGTATTTCGCTCTGGTATCGTTCTTTCAGTCTCGGTGCCATACTCTCTGATCCTCGCTACTGTTTCTCGATAGCCGCGCCGCACTTCTTGCACGCGCGGTGGCGCATTCCGTCCTCGAGAACCTGATGCCCGACGCGCGTCGGGTCGCCGCAATGAGGACACAGCACCATCACATTCGAAACGTCAATCGCCGCCTCGCGCTCGAGGATTCCGCCTTGCACTCCGCGCCGGCTGTTAGCCTTGTTGTGACGCTTTATTACGTTCACTCCTTCGACAAGCAGCTTATGCTTGCGCGGCAAGACTTCGATAACCCGGCCGGTCTTGCCCCGGTCCTTCCCGGCGATCACAACCACTCGGTCGTTCTTTCTAACGTTGATTTCCAGGTTCATAAATCCCTCGGTGTCCGGTGGTCGGTGATCGGTGGTCGGTAAGAGGCTCCCCTTACTGGTCACCGGACACCGGGCGCCGGCTGCTGTCCTTAAATCACTTCCGGCGCGAGGCTGACGATCTTCATAAATCGCTTGTCGCGAAGCTCGCGAGCTATCGGCCCGAACACGCGAGTGCCGACCGGCTCGTTGTCGGGCTTGATGATCACCGCCGCGTTCTGATCGAACCGGATGTATGTCCCATCCTTACGGCGCGTTTCCTTGCGCGTGCGAACCACGACGGCCCGCACCACCTGCCCCTTCTTGACCGCGCCGTCCGGCGATGCTTCTTTGACCGACGCGGTGATGATGTCGCCGAGTCCCGCTCGCGACCCAGTGTGGCCCCCGACCGGCAAGATCATCGAGATGCGCTTGGCCCCGGAATTATCCGCGACCTCGAGGATTGATCTCATCTGAACCATAGCCCGCTCCTAACGATTGTCGATTGGGAATTTTCCGATTGCCGAATCTGCAATCCGGAATCCGCAATCCTCTAACTCGCCTTCTGCACTATCTCGACTACCCGCCAACGCTTTCGAGCCGAAAGCGGCCGCGTCTCAACTATCTTCACCGTATCGCCGATTTGCGCGCCCAGCTCGTCGTGCGCCATAAACTTCGAGCGCTTGCGAATGTAGCGGCGGTACTTCGGATGACGCACCTGGCGCTCTACTCGCACCACGACTGTCTTCTCCATTTTGTCGCTCGTGACTAATCCGACCTTTTCCTGGCGTCTGCGCTTTGGTTCAGTCTTCTCCGCTGCTCGGCCTGCCGCCGACTCGGTCAATTCATTCTTGTCTTCCATACCAACCCTTCGTCCTCGGGCGAAGCCGCCTCCGGTTCAAAACCTGGTTTCCAAAACCGCGATCTATTTCTCAGCCGCTATCTCGCGTTGTCGCAGGAGCGTCTTCACTCGGGCAAGGTCCTTACGAGATTCGCGAAGCTGCTTCACAACGTCGGTGTTGCCGAGCGATATCTTGAATCGCATACGAAACAGCGACTCCTTAAGCTCGTCAATCCGGGCGTGCAGGTCGCTGTCTGACAGATCTCTCAACTCCTCAGCCTTCATACCAGCCCGCCTCCTTCCTGGTCTTTACGCGAGATGAATTTTGTCTTGATCGGAAGCTTGGCCGCGGCAAGCCTGATTGCTTCGCGCGCGGTCTTCTCATCGACGCCTTCCATCTCGAACAGCACCCGTCCGGGTTTTACTACCGCCACCCAGCCTTCGGGCGCACCTTTGCCTTTGCCCATACGAGTTTCGGCAGGCTTCTTGGTGATGGGCTTGTCTGGAAAGACGCGAATCCATATCTTGCCGCCGCGCTTGATGAAGCGGGTCATTGCCACGCGGGAAGCTTCAATCTGCTTTCCGGTGATCCAAGCAGGCTCCATCGCTTTCAGCCCGTACTCGCCGAAACTTATCTCGGCCCCGCGCGTCGAAACACCGCTCATTCGACCGCGCTGCTGCTTGCGATACTTCATTCGTTTTGGAATCTTATATTCAGCCATGAAAGTTGCCAGTTCTCAGGTGTCGGTTGTCAGTTGGCCCATTGTCAGCGGCTGGTAAGTCGGTCGTCCGCAGTAAGAACTGACAACTGACAACTGGCAACTGACAACTACCATCATGCTCTTCTCGCCTGCGCCGCCCGCCGAATCGTCATCTCTTCGCCGCGGTAGATCCAGACCTTGACTCCGATAACACCGAAAGTCGTATGCGCCTCCGCGAAACCATAGTCGATGTCCGCACGCAACGTGTGCAACGGAAGCCGGCCTTGCAGGTACCACTCAGATCGCGCGATCTCAGCTCCATTCAGGCGGCCCGACACTCGAACCTTAATTCCCTGCGCTCCAAAGCGTTGCGCGTTCTCAACCGCGCGACGCATCGCACGCCTGAAAGCAATCCGCTTCTCGAGCTGCTGCGCGATCTGTTCAGCTTGAAGCTGTGCGTTCAACTCAGGCTTGTGAATCTCCTGGATGTTGACGTAAACCTCGCGACCGGTCCGGTCCTTTATCTCGCCCTTGAGCTTGTCGATCTCAGCGCCCTTGCGTCCGATGATGATGCCCGGCCGCGAGGTGTGAATGATGATCTTCAGCTTGTTGGCTGCTCGCTCAACGTCGATGTGCGAGACACCCGCGCCCGCAAAGCGAGTCTTCAATTCCTTCTTGAGCTTCAAGTCTTCGTGCAGCAGTTCGGCGTAGTCGCGCTTAGCGATCCAGTTCGAATGCCAGCCGCGATTGAAGCCGAGCCTGAAACCATAAGGATGAACTTTCTGACCCACGATTCCTCCACTTCGAGTTCAGAGTTCGGTGTTCGCGGTTCCGAGTTCAACCCGGAGCCACAAACCCTAACCCGGAACTGTCATTCTTTCCCTGACTCAACCTCGATCGTTATATGACTCTGCCATCGACGCTCGCGATAAGCGCGGCCCATTGGGGCCGGCCGAACGCGCCGACGATACTTAGTCGGGCCCAGGTCAACTGTTGCAGTCGAGACCACCAGTCGATCCACATCGATAGCAACGTTTAGCTGATCGGCCTTCTGTTCCGCGTTGGCGATCGCGGATCGGAGCGTTGTCTCGATCGGTAGGGCGGCGCGCTTGTTAGTCCCTTTGAGGACGGAAAGCGCCTCGTTGACTCGACGCCCGCGAATCAAGTCGACCACAAGCCGTGCCTTTTGCGGCGAGCCCTTGATGTACTTTGCTACTGCGCGTGCCTTCATGGCTTATTTGCCTCCGGGTGCCTTCCTGACGGTTTTGTCGCTCTTCTCAGGATGGCCCTTGAACTGTCGCGTCGGCGAGAACTCGCCCAGACGATGGCCAACCATGTTCTCCTGAATATAAACCGGGACAAACTTCTTCCCGTTGTGCACGGCGATAGTATGGCCAACCATCTCAGGCAATATGGTCGAGCGCCGAGACCAGGTCTTGTGGACCCGCTTCTCATTAGCCTGGTTCAGTCTCGTAATTGCCGCCACCACATGCGCGTCAACGAACGGCCCTTTTTTGATTGATCTTGCCATAATTCAGTAGTCCGTAGTCCGTAGTCCGTGGTCCGTGTCCCGTCGCTCATTCGAGCTACGGACTACTGACTACGGACCAAGGACGATTCATTTCTTAGCTCTTCTCACAATGAACTTGTCAGTGCGCTTGTTATTCCGAGTCTTGTACCCGCGAGTCGGCTGTCCCCAGGGCGTAACCGGATTGCGGCCGCCTGAAGTCTTACCCTCGCCTCCCCCGTGTGGATGGTCCACCGGATTCATCGCAACGCCGCGAACTTTAGGACGCCGACCAAGCCATCGGCTGCGCCCTGCTTTGCCCAACGACACATTGCTATGTTCGATGTTGCCGATCTGACCGACGGTCGCGTAGCACTCAATGTTGACTCTGCGGATCTCCCCGCTCGGCAACCGGAGCTGCGCCCAGTCGCCTTCTTTCGCTACAAGCTGAGCGGCGCCGCCGGCAGCTCTAACCATCTGCGCGCCTTTGCCCAGACGAAGTTCAATGTTGTGAATCGTCGTGCCCAGAGGAATGAACTTGAGAGGCAACGCATTTCCCGCAATGATGTCGGCTTCCGGACCCGACACGACGGTCTGGTCCACCTTTAGTCCAACCGGCGCGATGATGTATCGCTTGTCCCCGTCGGCGTAATGTAGAAGCGCGATGTTTGCCGAACGGTTGGGATCGTACTCGATCGTAGCCACACGCGCCGGAATACCGCTCTTGTCGCGCTTGAAGTCCACGATACGATATTGTCGCTTCGATCCCCCGCCGCGCCGTCGCATCGTAATGTGGCCATCGTTGTTGCGGCCCGAGATGCGTTTCTTCGGCGCGAGCAGCGGCTCGTACGGACGATCCCCCGTCAACTCTTCACGAGTTAGGTACGTTTGATAGCGCCGCGCCGGCGATGTCGGTGTTAGCTTCTTGATTCCCATCGGTTCCTCTTGAACGATGAATTGTGAACTAAGAATGATGAGTTATTTCATCGTTCATCATTCCCTAAATTGCATCTTCGTACATGATCGGCGTCTCGCCGGACTTCAAAGTTACAAAAGCTTTCTTCCAGTCTGAACGACGGCCCATTTCCCGCCGCGATGGTATGCGCTTCATTTTGCCCCGATAATTCGCAACCCGGACGTCCTCAACCTTGACGCCCAGAACCTTCTCGACCGCGCGCTTGATTTCCGGCTTGGTGGCGCGCACATGCACCTTCAGCGTGAGCATCTGACGCGAGTTACCCGTTCTCCCCATCGCTTCCGGCTCGTCCTTCATAGTGAGCGCCTTTTCGGTAATGACCGGTCCCTTGATGACGTCCCAAATACTTTTCATCGGTGCTCTCCCTACTTGTTGCTCAACTGCTTGTCTAGTTGCGCAGCCGCCTCGCGCGATAGCGCAAGCTGCTCGTGCGTCAGCAAGTCGTATACGTTCACCGAACTGGGCGATACGCAAGTCACCTCGCGCAGGTTGCGAGAAGACAACGCAAGGTTAGCGTTCAACGAGTTGATGATCAGGGTGCGTTTATCGAGCCCCAGGCTCGCAAGAGTGGCCGCAAAGTCCTTGGTCTTATGCGACTCGAGCTCGAAATTCTCCACAATCACCAGCCCGCCCTCGCGCAGCCGCTCCGACAAAACGGAACGGATCGCGCCGCGGCGCATCTTTTTCGGAACTCGATAGGACCAATCACGAGGCTGAGGACCGTGAACGTTTCCGCCGCCCTTCCAAAGCGGGCTTCGGATGCTCGCGATTCGCGCGCGCCCGGTTCCCTTTTGCTTCCAGAGCTTCTTGCCCGAACCGCTGACGTCCCCACGCGTTTTTGTAGCCGATGTGCCCGCGCGTTGATTTGCGAGATAGTTCTTTACAGCCTCGTAGATCAGCGGTTTGTTCAGCGGCGCTCCAAACACCTCGTCCGACAGCTCAAGCTCGCCGACCTCTTCATTCTTCAGATTCTTGATCTTCACAACAGGCATATCTTGTCTCGTTCCCAGTCAATAGTCCGTAGCTACCAGCGGTCCGCATTCAAGCTACGGGCCTCCGGTTACCGGCCAAGGACTGTCACTGCACCTTCTTGATCAGCACGTAAGCGCCAGTGGGACCCGGCAGCGCTCCCCGTATCATCAGCAGGTTGTTTTCGGAGTCAACCGCGACGACTCGAAGATTCTTGATGGTCTTGCGTTCATCTCCCATGTGGCCGGCCATTTTTGTGCCTTTGAAGACCCGCGACGGATAAGCCGAAGCCCCTATTCCGCCAGGCGCCCGGTGAAACATCGACCCATGTGTCGCGCGCCCGCCGCCGAATCCGTGCCGCTTGACGAAACCGGCGAACCCGCGCCCTTTCGATTTGCCGATTACGTCCACAAGATCGTTCTCGTTGAACATATCTACGAGAATCTTGTCGCCGACGCTGGTCGCCTCATCGCTCGGCTCGATGCGCACTTCGCGAAGCACCCGCGTAGGGGGCACGCCAGCTCGCTTGAAGTGACCCTCGGTCGGCTTGTTCACCTTACGAGGCGGCTTTTCCTCTACCAGCCCGAGCTGCACCGCGTTGTAGCCATCGGTGTTGACGGTCTTTTTTTGAACGACGATGCAGGGGCCAGCCTTTATGACCGTCACAGGGGTAACCGTGCCGTCGTCGGCGAACAACTGCGTCATCCCGAGCTTCTTACCGATAATTCCGTTGACCATAATTCTTAGTCCGAGGTCCGTATTCCATAGTCCCTAGTTCGTAGCGCCCAGCCTACGGACTAGGGACTACGGGCTACGGACTAACTTATTTGTGGTCCTTGCCGAAGGCCTTGATCTCGACATCAACTCCTGCCGGCAGGTCGAGTTTCATCAGCGCGTCGACCGTCTGCGGGGTCGGATCGAGTATGTCCATAAGCCGCTTGTGCGTCCGAATCTCGAACTGCTCGCGGCTCTTCTTGTCGACGTGCGGGCTTCGCAGCACGGTATACTTGTTCTTTACCGTCGGAAGCGGGATCGGCCCCGCAACCCGCGCGCCAGTTCGCTTCGCCGTGTCAACGATCTCAGCCGTTGACTGGTCGAGCACACGGTAGTCATAGCCTTTCAGCCGAATCCTTATCTTTTCATTCAGCATAGATGGTGTCTCACTTCGCTACTCGATAACTTCTGAGATGGTTCCTGCTCCTACCGTTCGCCCGCCTTCCCGGATCGCGAACCTCAATCCCTTCTCCATCGCGATCGGCGTGATCAACTCTACTTCCAAACTCGAGTTGTCTCCCGGCATCACCATCTCCACCCCCTCGTTCAACGTCGCTACTCCCGTCACGTCCGTCGTCCGAAAGTAAAACTGCGGCCGGTACCCGCTGAAAAACGGCGTGTGCCTTCCTCCCTCTTCCTTCGTCAGCACGTACACCTCTGCCTTGAACTTCGTGTGCGGCGTGATCGATCCCGGCTTCGCTATCACCTGCCCTCTCTCGATCTCCTTCCGCTCCACTCCTCTCAACAGCAACCCCACATTATCCCCTGCCATTCCCGAGTCCAGCAGCTTCTTGAACATCTCCACTCCGGTCACTACTGACTTCCTCGTCGGCTTGATCCCGATTATCTCTACTTCCTCTCCTACCTTTACCTGTCCTCTCTCGATCCTTCCCGTCGCCACCGTCCCTCTCCCCGATATCGAGAAGATATCCTCTACCGGCATCAGAAACGGCTTGTCGATCTCTCGCGCTGGCTGCGGTATGTAGCTGTCCACCGCCGCCATCAACTCGTCCACTCCCTTTTCTCCGTCTCCTTCTCCGTTCAACGCCTGCAGCGCGCTTCCCCTCACGATCGGGATCTCGTCCCCGGGGAATCCGTAGCTCGTCAGCAGCTCTCTTACCTCCAGCTCCACCAGGTCCAGCAGCTCCGCATCATCCACCGCGTCCACTTTGTTCATGAACACCACCATCGCCGGCACTCCCACCTGTCTCGCCAGCAAAATGTGCTCTCGAGTCTGCGGCATCGGTCCGTCCGTCGCTGCCACCACCAGGATCGCTCCGTCCATCTGCGCCGCCCCGGTGATCATGTTCTTTATGTAGTCCGCGTGCCCAGGGCAATCCACGTGCGCGTAGTGCCGGTTCGCCGTCTCATACTCCACGTGCGCCGTCGCTATCGTGATCCCTCTCGCCTTCTCTTCCGGCGCGTTGTCGATCGAGTCGAACGACCGAAACTGGATCTTCGGGTTGTGCTTCGCCAGCACCTTCGTGATCGCCGCCGTCAACGTCGTCTTCCCGTGGTCGATGTGTCCGATCGTCCCTACGTTTACGTGCGGCTTCGATCGGTCAAATTTCTCTTTCGCCATGACAGTCTCCTGTGTTCAGTCAGCGGCATTTGAGCCGCTATCAACCTAACATCCTTCGCGCGTGCTCAATTGTTCTCTAACTTGCGCCCAAGTGGAGCCGGCGATGGGGATTGAACCCATGACCTCATCCTTACCAAGGATGCGCTCTACCACTGAGCTACGCCGGCTAGTCCAAGCAGCGACGAGAACATGGAGCGGGCGACGGGATTCGAACCCGCAACATCTAGCTTGGAAGGCTAGTGCGCTACCATTGCGCTACGCCCGCCTCTTATACTTCAAATCTCAAATGAGAGATTTCTTTTTGGTGCTGGGGGAAGGATTCGAACCTTCGTAGAGCCTAAGCCCGCCGGGTTTACAGCCCGGTGCCATTAACCACTCGACCACCCCAGCACTCGAAGCAAGCATCTAACTTGGCGAGTGCAAAGATCCGCACCTCTTAGCTCGGAGCCCTCAGGCACTTGAAGCCGTTCCAACCCAACGCAACGATCAAGGCCTCAACAGTTCTTCAGCTTCACCCTTGGCAATGGCCAACGACTATCCGGACTTGACCGCTCGACTTCAATCAACGAACCGGATCAGCAGTGCCTCAGTCGGGGCATGGCAGACACCGGCAAAAGAAGGATTCTAAGCGCGCTAGCGGTTTTCCGTCAAGGTCGACTGCCCAAAACCTGATCCTAAATCCCAACCTGATCACCATTCAACGGCAGTATTCGACAACCGACCCGTGAATTGCCTGTTCGAATGTGGAACCTCTTCCGCGAAGTCGAAAAACTCATTATGAAAGAACACGTGAGCTTGAACGGCGCCCGCAGCGTGGTGAATCGCGAAGAGCCTGTATAATAGTCACCGGCCTAAGATCGGATCTTGGTCTTTTTGAGACGATCAAGGCGAAGTTGGAAAGCAAGAGGGTGTTCAGTGCAAGTCGATAGTTTCGGTTCTCGAATCAAGATCTTCTCTCAGAAACACAGGAGGCTGGTAAGCACCATTATCATCCTGCTCAGCGCGTACGCGATTCTCGCGACCATCGGTGTCTTTTACAAACCGCTTAGCCCTGAAACTCTTTTGAAGAAGGAAAACACGGATGCGGCTGCGCGTTACGTGCTGAGCTACGGATGGGCCGCTCCGATTTTCTTCATCGCAATTCAAGTCTGCCAGGTAGTCATTCTACCAGTTCCGGGACAGGTGGTAGGCATCGTGGCCGGATACATTTTCGGGTGGAAGCTAGGTGTTGCCTACACAATGATCGGGCTAACACTGGGCATGGTAGTGGTTTTCACCGTGTCACGAAGACTTGGACGCGGCTTCGTGGAGAAGTTGAATGGCCCGGCAGCTCTGCGCGATTTCGAAGCGCTTTTCGCGAGCAGCGGCAATACGAGCGGCTTCTATCAAAAATCCGCGCAAACTCTTCGCTCAAACGCGTTGTTGACGTTCTTTCTCTTCATGCTCCTCCCAGGCCTGCCTGACAACCTGGCTTGTTTTGTCGCGGGGCTCACAAGAATCCCAGTTCGCTATTTGCTCGTCGCGGCGCTGGTGGGACGGTTCCCCGCCGCACTCACCTTATCACTGTTTGGAGATGGCTGGTCAAAAGCGCAGAACTCCACCACACTCCTGGTTCTTGGTGGAGTCGCTCTTTTGGTGACTGTGATCTTTCTTTGGAAGAAGCAGAAGATCGAAGCAATGGTGAGGAAGGTGGCTGGCTGGTCTGACACTTAGCCCGGGACTAAGGGCCCTCAACGGATTCTCTTATCAAGCAAAAGACGGTCGACAATCAATTATTCAAGATGGAAGCCGGTGAAG
>DATMCM010000101.1:0-7901 GCA_035558335.1 Blastocatellia bacterium
CCCCCGCGGAATCGGCCCTCGCGAGGGAACATACTCCGGCGGCTGTCAAACCTCCAGGGCGTGGTTCCGTCGGAAGGTTTGCTTGTAGTCGCATTTGCTGGCCACGGAATAGAGCGCGGCGGACGGGCTTACCTGCTGCCCAGTGACGCACAGATGAGCGAGAACGTGGCGTTGCTTGAAGAGACCGCTATAAACGTTGAAGTGGTTAAGACCTGGATTCGAAACACCGGCGTGGGACAGGTGCTGATGATCGTCGATGCGTGCCGCAACGACCCAGTTTCTGGACGCGGCGATGGAGAGAATCGACTGACCGAAGCCTACACAAGCGGATTCAGATTCGACGTACGGAACCGGGAAGTGAAGGCGTTTGCGACCTTGTATGCAACAGATATTGGCTATCGGGCATACGAAGACAAAGAAAAGAGGCAGGGATACTTCACGTCGGCGCTGGTGGAAGGTCTCAAGGGCGGCGCTGCGAATGAGAATGGAGAGGTAACATTGGGGCGGCTTGTCAGCTATCTGGAAGAGACGGTGCCGAAGCAGATTTCTCGAGACTTAGGCAAGGACAAAATACAGCGCCCTTTCGCGGTGATCGAAGGGTACAAGGCTGATGAGTTAGTAATCGCGCTTGCGCCTCTCAAAGCTGCTTCTAACGCGGGTAACAGCGCGGCTGACCAGAAGAAAGCTACGGCGGCCGCCGCAGACCCCGCCAGGTTATTGAGCTCAGTTCGAACCATCTTTGTTGCGTCCAACACGAAATTCCTCAAGCCATCTCAGCTCGAAAACGAGATTCGCAAGAGGCCCGAGTATAAGACTCTGGGGCTGAGAATAGTTAACGATAAGAAACTAGCCGACCTCGAGATTCAGCTAGACCGCACGTCGCCTGTAAGCTTCTTCTACACTTTTTCGGTCTTCAACCCGGAGACAGGCATCCTCGTCACAAGCGGCAAAACGCTGTCGTGGGATGGTCACAAGGCTTCCACCGAGATGGCCGCCGAGATCGTAAGACAGATCCAGGCCGCTCGGTCGCCGGCCGATGGGCGCCACTAATCATCTACCTGAATCCATCATGAGGCAAAGCCGATCAGATGAAAGACATCACGATCAGACAAGGAATACCAACAGATGCTGAGGGTTATATAGCTCACATGATAGCCATCGCCAGCGAGCCTGACGTTTATGTTTCCTACACACCGCTTGAAGCGAATATGCCTGTGGAAAAAGAGGCGACAACGATTAGAAAGCACCTGGAACGTGGGAACTTCTTTCTGGTGGCAGAGACAGAAGGAAGGGTCATTGCCCAGTTGCGCTGTGTCATTGACTCTTCATATGTGATCACTCACCACACAGCAGTCTTGGGGATGAGCGTAGATCGCACCTACCGTAATCAGAGCGTCGGCGCAAAAATGATGGAGCAAGCTATCAAATGGGCGGAAGACAAGAACATTGTGCGTCTGGAACTGGAAGTGTACTCAGAGAATGTCGCAGCGATTCATTTATATGAGAAATTCGGATTCGAGATAGAAGGACGGAAGAGGATGTATGCCTATCAACGGGGAAGGTATTACGACAGCTATATGATGTCACGGTTATTGGTATGAAAAGAGTCAATAAGCAAGTCAGCCTATCTGACTCACTAGAAATTCGCGAGTAATCCGGAGTGTTGCTACACCCGCGGATGCAATTCTGCGTTTTCAAGGCGGGATCAGTCCAGCGAAGTTGTGCGAATCGACTTCTTGTCAGATGTTGAGAATGAGAATGTTGGACCATCCGTTCGCGTTCTTCATGCGAATTCGATTCGCGCCTGGCCGCAAGCCTAATTGACCGGCGTCGCCGCTAACGATCAGCTTCTTACCCGATCCCTTAATCTTAATCTTCCGTGGAGGTGCAACAACCTGCCCGTTGATTTCCAACTCAAGGCTTTCTACCAGTCCGCGCGCCTTTATCGTGAGCTTCGACTCAACAAAAGAAGCGCTTGTCAGCGTGAGTCCGCCCACGTCGCTCTTGCCAATATCCACAATCGCGGCGGCGCTTCTGTTTCCAGAGTGATCGATCAAGACGACCCGAGCCAGCCGCGCTCTGGGTAGTGCGCTCATTCCGCTGATCGCCAAATGGGATTCAACGCGAGTTTGAACTCTGAAACCCATCGCAAAACTTGACGAAGGTCTGAGGGCAAGCTCAGCTTCGTCAAGTATGCTCACCTCAGCCGTCTCGAAATCACCATCTCGGTCCGTGGCCGCGCAGTCCAGTTCCAACACGTCGCCTTCCAGACGAGATTCGATGTTGAAGATAGCCGGCGCGTGACTGATGGTTCCGCCCGCAACCGTTGCAGTAACCGTGAAGTCCGCGTCGCCAGGACCGAAGTTCGCCACGGCCATGTAATAGATTCCCGGACGAAGCGGAGGAGAACTGGATGGCGTTACGATGATCGTTTCAGAACTTGACTCAGTTGCTGACCTGTAGTCAGACACCGGGATGTGACCGTTGTTAAACACCGGTTGACCGAAGCGAGCATACAAGTCAACGTCTTGATTCCCGTTCAAATCCATTCTTATCTGAGTGGCCCCCGGTGGGGCCACGATTGAATACTGAGTATGGCTCAACACACCGAGACCGGGCGGCGGAGCGAGCATCCCTCCGCGTTCTGGCAGTCCGGAAACCAGGGCGACATCGATGGTTGAATCGATCAGACTCCTGGTCCGGTAGCCGATGGCATCAAGAGCGGCAAGATCATTGTCGGTTATGAACTGAGACTCACCGGGCGCGATCGTCGGGTCCATCACTCCCAGGTATTGATTGGTCAGCCGATCTTCCTTCCAGTGCGAGGCCTGCTTGCCATCCCCGCCGGTGCCGTCAGAGCGCCCGGTTGACAGCGCCAGCGCCGGGCCGCCCGCAAAAAAGCTCTGTTCTCCGCCCGGAGACAATATGCGCTGTGCGGTTGCAAAGTCGCCGCCCGTGGCTCCCGGGCGCAGTCGAAACAAGTCCCAAATCGAAGGCTCGACTTCTGCCGATGGATCCGGGTCTTGCCGGCCCACAGCCGATACAAGCCCGAGCACGTGACCGATTTCGTGAACCGCTATCGCCTCGAAATCCAATTCGCCCTGGTTGATGCCGTCACCAGAATCAAAATCGAACTTGAATCTGGAGTTGAGACCGATGGCTGGAGGCGGGCCGAAGTCACTCAGCTCGGCATCGGGGCTAGCAATAGGGTCGATCAGATCCAGCGCCCGAAGCGTTGCCGACGAAGCCGCCAACCCGGAGGAGGCTCCCAGGTCAGTCGGCACGGTTTTGGTAGGGAGTGAACTGTAGAGCGAGTTCTGTTGAGTCGAGTACGGGCCGGCGATCAAGCTCGCGCGTACGGGTGGGTACAGAGAATTGCCCCCGAGAATTTGCGCGGCGGTGGTTGAAATAACATCGTCATCGAACTGCTTGCCGAACAGCATCGGACCGAAGTCGACGTCGATAACGATGGTCAATGATGTTTGAACCTGGGCTTCCCATCGACCGGCCGCGCGCTTGAAGGCTTCGATCGCCGCGCTAGCGTTCTGCAACTGCGTTGTGCCGCGCAAGATGATTGTTAAACCTGTTCGTTGACCACCCAGCGGATTCGAATCGGGCGTGAGCACGATCAGGGGCGAGTTCGTGTCGCGCTGTTTGATGCTTCGAGCCTGCTCGACGCCGGCCCCCTGACAAGCTGCCTGCCCATTGACCATCTTGTGCACGAAAACGCCAAAACTGTCGGAGCCCAGCCAAGGCCTATGAGTTCCGACGCTTTGAGGTCGAACCAAAGCGAGCACCGGCTGACCAGTGCCAAGAAACGTTGAGTTCAAGGCCAGTAGAAACACCACGGCTGCAGCGCCAACGCGGACGACAGGCATAGTTCACCTCAGTTATTGGATAGCGACCTTGGAGAAGAAGCCTCTGGTATTACAGCGGCTCAAGGCCCTCAGGACATGTCAAAATTGGTAATTGACGCCCGCTTTCACTTTTGGCGCGAGTTCATCGGTAATGGGTCGATCCGGACCTGCTCGATCATGATTTGCGCTTCACAGGCCCTTTTGATAGAAGCAATGCACGTCGCGGAAACTGGAGTTGGATTTGGAATTCTTGTAGTCGATAAAGCTGTGCCATGCTTTGTAAATTCAATCGCCAAGCGCCGCTCACGACGGTCAACCGGCGTTTTGGTCAATCGAAGTAGGAGGTGAAGAAAAATGGCGGATATCTTTCAACATTTCCCGATTAAAGCGCCGCTCCGAAGAGTGTTTCAAGCCGTCTCTACCGCGGCAGGTCTCGACAGTTGGTGGACTAAGCGCTCATCGGGGGAACCGGCGGAGAGCGCCGAATATCAGCTCGGGTTTGGACCCGAACACCAGTGGCGCGCAGTAGTATCTCGTTGTAATCCGGACACCGAGTTTGAACTGGAGTTGACCGCTGCGGATGACGACTGGCGGGGAACGCGGGTCGGTTTTCTGCTTGAGGAGAAGGATGGCGAGACTCAGGTCCGGTTCCACCATTCGGGTTGGCCTAAAGATAATGACCACTACCGCGTTTCGTGCTATTGCTGGGCGATGTATCTCAGGCTGCTAAAGCGGTACGTAGAGACCGGTGAGACGGTACCCTATGAAGATCGACTCGATGCTTAACGGCGGGAGCAACCCAGCTCAATGGCTTTGAATGTGATTCAAACTGGACAAGCAGAAGGGCAGATGAGCAAAGGACGTCTCGAAGCGTTCAGCGATGGGGTAATTGCGATCCTGATCACCATCATGGTCTTGGAGCTAAAGGTTCCTCAGGGAGGAGACATCGAAGCGCTGCGTCCGCTGGTGCCGGTATTTCTGACCTACGTACTGAGCTTCGTCTTCTTGGGCATCTACTGGAACAACCACCATCACATGCTCCACGCCGCGGGGCCGATCAACGGCAAAATCCTCTGGGCGAATCTACATCTGTTGTTCTGGCTGTCGCTTATTCCCTTTGTCACCGGCTGGATGGGACAAAACCACTTTGCTCCTTTTCCGACGGCCATCTATGGCGTGGTGCTGCTTCTGGCGGCGATCGCCTACACTATCCTTCAAAGCTTGATCGTGGCACAACAAGGCCCCAACTCCAGACTCGCCGAAGCGGTGGGAAGCGACGGAAAAGCCAAGCTCTCGCTCTTGTTGTACATCGTGGCAATTCCCTCGGCCTTCGTCCATCAGTGGATCGCCGACGGCCTGTACGTTTTTGTAGCGCTGATGTGGCTGGTTCCTGACCGGAGAATCGAGTCCAAACTGAATCAGTGATTCAACGAGACCAAGCAGTGCAAATTCGATTTTCGCTTCGTCGCCCAACCACTGTGGAGTGATGCAATATGAGCTCGCAAATTGTCAGGCCCTACATCTATCACGAGGTCGAGACCAGGCCGCGCCAGGAGATCGAGCGACTTCAAGTGGACCGTCTGCGCGCCGTTGTCGATCGAGTCTCCAACACTGTTCCCTTCTATCAAGCAAAGTTGAAGGAGGCGAGAGTCGCGGCGGAAAGCATCAATTCACTTGAAGACCTAAACCGCCTGCCATTCACGATCAAGAGCGACTTGCGCGACAACTATCCATTCGGCCTTCTAGCCGTGCCGATGAAGGATGTCATTCGGGTACACGCGTCTAGCGGAACAACCGGCAAGCCAACAGTCGTTGCTTACACTCGCAACGACATCGAGCTCTGGTCTGACCTGATGGCCCGAAGCTTTGCCGCGGCGGGGGCGACTGCCGATGACGTCGTGCACAATGCATACGGCTACGGTCTCTTTACCGGCGGGCTCGGCTTCCACTATGGTGCAGAAAGGCTTGGGGCGGCGGTCATCCCGGTGTCGGGCGGCAACACAAGGCGCCAGCTCATGATCATGCGTGACTTCGGAAGCACGGTCCTTTGCTGCACACCCTCCTATTCGCTTCTGATCGCCGAAATAGCCGAAGAGGATGGCATCGACTTTAGCTCGCTTCCTCTACGGGTCGGCCTCTTCGGAGCTGAACCGTGGTCGGAAGCCATGCGACTGGAGATCGAATCGCGCCTCAGTATTTTAGCTCTCAATGTGTACGGCTTGTCTGAAGTCATGGGGCCCGGCGTCGCTGTCGAATGCATCGAGAGGCAAGGGATGCACATCTTCGAGGATCACTTCATTCCCGAGATAATTGACCCCGAAACCAACGAATGCCTGCCCGACGGCGAGGAGGGAGAGCTGGTATTCACCTGCGTTACCAAAGAGGCGCTCCCGTTGATACGCTACCGCACCCGAGACCGGACGCGGCTGATTCGCGAGAAGTGCCGATGCGGTCGGACAAGTGTTCGAATGGATCGGATAGTCGGGCGAACCGACGACATGATTATCGTCCGCGGAGTTAACGTTTTTCCTTCGCAGATCGAGACCGTGCTGTTGCAGGTGGGCGAGGTGGAGCCGCATTATCAGATCGTGGTGGATCGAACGGCCGACTATATGGATGAACTCGATGTGCTTGTCGAGGTCCCCGCCGAGTCTTACGGAAACAAGGAGCACATGGCTCAGCTTGAAAAGCGGCTGACCTTCGACGTTCGGAGCGCGCTTGGAATCACCTGTAACGTAAGGCTCGTCGGCCCGCGAACGATCGAACGAAGCGAGGGCAAGGCCTTGCGCGTAGTTGACAAAAGAAGACTGTAAGCCGGAACGGCGCCCGCGAGGTCGGTCATTGAAGAACCGCGTGAGCGAAGAGAGATAAACGAAATGAACCTCGAAACGATGCAATTTGAAAAGGACGGCAGAATCGGTCGCTTGACGCTCAACCGACCGGAGTTGCTCAACGCGATGAACTACCAGGGTGCGCTCGACATGAATCGAGCGGCCGAGATGATTCGCGAGGATCCGGATTTGCGGCTCGTGCTGATTCGAGGCGCCGGTCGGGCGTTCTGTACCGGGATAGATCTGAAGCAGCTTCAAGCTGGCGAAACGCCCCAAGAGTACTACGAGAAGTGGGACAGAGCTCTGCGAATCCTGGAGCAGAGCGAGAAGGTTCTGATTTGCGCAATGCGGGGCTACGCGCTTGGAGGTGGATTGCAGTTGGCGCTGGCCTGCGATATCCGCATCGCAACCGAAGACTGTCAGCTTGGACTGCCGGCTATCAGGGAAGGGATCATCCCGGGGCTCGGCACATTTCGGCTGCCTCGCTACATCGGACTCGGCCGCGCGAAGTGGATGTCATTATCGGGAGAGAATGTTGATGGCCGACGCGCTTATGAGATCGGTCTTGTAGACCATGTAGTGAAGCCGAGCGAATTCGATCAGGAAGTAAGCGCCCTGGTAGAAAAGTACGCGCGCAGTTGCTCGGAAGGGACTCGACAGTCAAAGGTCCTGCTGAGCCTGGCGTTCGACATGTCCCACGGACAATTCTTTGAAGAGTACTTGCGACGCCAACGACTCGCGATGGCCTCATCGGACCATCAGGAGGCGATGGCGGCTTATCGTGAAGGACGCGATCCGTCTTTCTTCTGATTGAGAAAACAGTAAGCATAAATGCATTGTTTCAGTTGCGCGCTGTCGGTCATCGTCACCGAGCCGTGATTCTAGCCGCCGGCCGTTGCGGCGGCATCCTTCTCACTCACTCAAATCGCTTTGCTGATCTGGTAACGACTCTCGCCTAACAGTGCGTCAGAGCATTTGCCTTCCAGCCACGAACGTTGCGGCGATGGCGCCTCGAAGTTGCCACCCGGCGAACGGCGTATTGCGGCTCTTTGACTTGAAGAGATGGGGATCGACCGTCCATTCGCGATCTGGATCGAAAACGGTCACATCGGCGGCTGTCCCAGGAGCAAGCGTACCGGCGGCTAACGAAAACGCTCGCGCGGGGCCGATGGTCAGCATCTCGATGATGCGCACGAGCGAAACCGCATTGGAG
>DATMCM010000102.1:0-5646 GCA_035558335.1 Blastocatellia bacterium
GAAGCGGACATACAGTCGCTGCTCCAGAACAACTGATCTGATGTCGTGTTGCGAACGTTGGGACGAGCATCTGCCGGTTATCTTCCGGCTTTGGCCTTGAGCTCACCTGCCCGAGCGGCCTGGGCACGTGGCCGCCGGTTACGCGCGCCAACCATGTGCCCGTTTTGATAGTACTTTTCGACTCGCCGTGAAAGCGTGTTGCGATGTATGCGAAGTTCGTCTGCAGCTTTTGAAAGGTTTCCGCGCGTTCGTTTTAGTACCGACAATATGAAATGCTTTTCGAATTCTGCGACGGCGTCTTCAAAGAGTATTCCCTTTTCGACCATCTCGGTCACGAGGGCTTCGAGTCTGCTCTTCATCTTTATCTCTCTCCTCCAAACGTCTGAACGCGCCTGCTTTTCAGCCGGCTTCCTGCTGTCCCCATAGTTTCTTCACTGTCTGGTAGCCGCTCAGGAACCGCTGTCTCATATCCTCGGAAGTAAGATACGCAACAACATGTGTTCCCTCGATCAGCACCGGCGCAAACACCGCTCGCTCGACCGCGACCGGCCGAACCGGGAAGGCCGTCAGCGCAAGGTAGATCGCCGAACAAATGAGCCAGCCCCGCAGCAGTCCAAATCCCGCGCCCATCAAATGGTCCACCCAAGTGAGCCGAGCTCGCTTCAAACGCGAGCGCAACCAAAGCGTGAGCAAGCTTCCGGCGGCAAGCACCGCCACGAAGACCGTCACGAAGCCGAGCAGGCTTGACCATTGCGCAGTCGCCTTCATCGCAGCGAACGGAATCGCCGCGTAGGCATAAAACTGCGCCGCCAGGACCAGCCCAGCCAGGGAGGACGCGACCGATATAATTCCCTTGAGTATTCCTCTCGTGGCTCCTGAGGCGACCGACGCCACGACGACTATCAGGACGAAGTAGTCGAGAACCGTCATAAACAATTGCGGACTTCGGATTTCGGACTTCGAAATTCGGGGCTCAACTTCCCGCCCCGCCTTCCGCAATCCGGAATCCGCAATCCGCAATCGACTCGCCCGTTAACAGTCTGTAAGCCTCAAGGTACTTCTCCCGCGTTCGTGCCACTACTTCCTCAGGAATCGTTGGAGGCGGTGGCTGCTTATCCCAATCAACCGTCTCGAGATAATCGCGCAGATACTGCTTGTCGAACGACTGCTGACCTCGCCCAGGCTCGTAACTCTCAAACGGCCAGAAGCGAGACGAATCCGGCGTCAGCACCTCATCCACCAGCATTACCTGTCCATCTTTAACGCCAAACTCAAGCTTTGTATCCGCAATAATGATCCCCCGCGAAAGCGCAAAATCGGCGGCCTGTCTGTAGACCTCAAGCGTTAGCTCCTTGAGGCGCTTAGCGGCTTCGTCGCCAACGACGTTTGCCATCTCGCGCTCGGTGATGTTCAAGTCGTGACCGGTTTCGGCTTTTGTCGAAGGGGTGAAGATCGGTTCCGGGAGCTTGTCCGACTCTCGCAAGCCCGGGGGCAGAGTCAGGCCGCACACCGCCCCGGTTTTCTTGTACTCTTTCCACCCGGCTCCCGCGATGTAGCCGCGAGCGATACACTCGATCGGAAACACCTCGGCCCGATGGACCAGCATCGACCGGCCTTCGAGCTGCTCGCGATGCTCCCGAAGCGGTGACGGGTACTCGTCGACGACCGTAGTGATCAGGTGATTAGCCGCGACGCCTTTCAGGAAGCCAAACCAGAACACGGAAAGCGCAGTGAGCACCGAGCCTTTGCACGGTACCGGCTCCTCCATGACCACGTCGAAGGCCGAAATCCGGTCGGAGGCGACGATCAGCAGTTTGTCGTCCACTGCATAAACGTCCCTGACCTTTCCCCGTCTGAAGAGCTCGACACCGGGGATACTGGTTTTAGTTATTACGTTAATCGCGCTGCCTCTGCTGCCCGGATTTGAATGTCAATCAGTGTGGAACTGTGCGACCGATAAACAAGGGTTTGTGATGGCAAGCCGCATTATCGGCGTGAGTCGATTCGATGTCAAGCACGGATTGCCGAACGATGAACTTTTCATGAAGTTTTTTTCGCTCCACCACTTTTTTCGAGTGATTGCTGCCGTCGTGAGCGTCACGGTATACTGGTCGTCCGTGTGTTTGAGGAAAGCAAAGCCCGTCATGTAGCCAACGCTGAGAGAGAGCGACCATGGATTTCAAGCTCGTTTCCGACTACGTTCCCCAGGGCGACCAACCGCAAGCTATCGAGCAATTAGTGCGGGGGCTAAACGAAGGCGCGGAGCATCAGGTGCTGCTCGGTGTCACCGGGAGCGGCAAGACCTTTACAATCGCCGCAGCCATCGAGCGCACCAACCGTCCTGTGCTGGTGATGGCTCACAACAAAACGCTGGCCGCTCAACTCTATCAGGAGTTCAAGACGTTCTTCCCGCACAACGCGATCGAGTACTTCGTCAGCTACTACGATTACTACCAGCCCGAGGCGTATATCCCCTCCACTGACACTTACATCGAGAAGGAGTCGACCATCAACGAAGAGATCGATCGCCTCCGCTTGTCGGCCACTCGCACACTGTTCGAACGCCGCGACTGCATCATCGTCGCCAGTGTGTCGTGCATCTACGGTCTGGGCGATCCGGATGCCTATTACGGCATGATCGCGTTCGTCGAGCGCGGTCAGCAGATGTCGCGGACGGCGTTGCTAAAGAAACTCGTCGAGATTCAGTATCAGCGGAACGACATCGCATTTGAGCGCGGAAGCTTTCGAGTGCGAGGCGATGTAGTCGAGATTTACCCGGTTTATCAGGAAAAAGCCATACGCATCGAGTTCTGGGGCGATGAAATCGAGTCGCTCTCGACTGTAGATCCGCTGCTCGGGGAAGTGCTGGAGACACATCAACGGCTCCCGATCTACCCGAAGTCGCATTACGTGATGCCGCCGGACAGGCTGCGGCGCGCGATCAAAACCATTAGAGATGAGCTGGACGAGTGGGAGCCGAAGCTTATTGAACAAGGCAAGTTGCTCGAAGCTCAGCGACTCCACCAGCGCACTATGTACGACATCGAGATGCTAAAGGAGCTTGGATACTGTCACGGAGTGGAGAACTACTCTCGGCACTTGACCGGTCGCTTGCCCGGGCAGCCGCCGCCCACGCTTCTCGATTACCTGCCGCGCGATGTGCTCGTGATGGTCGATGAGAGTCATCAGACCGTTCCCCAAGTGCGAGGGATGTATGCCGGCGACCAGTCGCGCAAACGCACGCTGGTCGAATATGGATTTCGGTTGCCGTCGGCGATGGACAACAGGCCGCTCAACTTCGAAGAATGGGAGCGCCGAATGGGACAGCTCATCTTCGTATCAGCGACGCCCGGGCCTTACGAGTTGACCAAGACGGGCGGCGAGGTCATCGAGCAGGTGATTCGTCCGACCGGGCTGACTGATCCTGAAGTTGACGTTCGGCCTGTGCGCGGGCAGATTGACGACTTGCTCAACGAAGTCCGGCTTCGCGTGGCGCAAAAGGAGCGGGTTCTGGTCACGACGCTGACCAAGAAGATGGCCGAGAACCTCGCCGAGTATTATGCGGAGCTGGGAGTCCGAGTGCGCTATCTGCACTCGGAGATTCAAACGCTTGATCGAATCAAGATCCTCCGCGACCTGCGGGCTGGCGAGTTCGACGTGCTGGTAGGGATAAACCTGCTGCGTGAGGGTCTGGACTTGCCCGAAGTGTCGCTGGTTGCGATACTCGACGCCGACAAGGAAGGCTTCCTGCGTTCGGAGATGTCGCTGATTCAAACTATCGGCCGGGCAGCCCGCAACGTTCACGGCAAAGCGATCCTTTACGCCGACCGGATAACCGACTCGATGCGTCGCGCGCTTGGGGAGACTCAGCGGCGTAGGGAGAAGCAGGCCGCGTACAATCTGGAGCACGGGATAACTCCGCAAACGATAGTTAAGGCGATCGGCTCGACGATGTTCTCTATCGTGGAAGCCGATTATTTCAAACTGCCAAGCGTGGCCGAGGAAGCTGAAGAGTACTCGGCGGAAAATATCGCCGCTACGATTCAAAGGCTCGAGGGTCAAATGCGGGCGGCGGCGGGCAAGTATGAGTTTGAGCGGGCGGCAGAGCTGCGTGATAAGATCAAGTACCTTCGAAATCGAGAGCTTGAACTGACGTCGATCGAGTAGGACGAGCCTCATTCTTCTATGAGTGAATTTCGTTTCGTCACCGCGGGTGAATCTCACGGCAAGGGGCTTATCGCAATAGTCGAAGGCTTGCCCTCGGGGCTTGCCGTTGATATCTCC
The DNA here is from genome assembly GCA_035558335.1 of Blastocatellia bacterium. Taxonomy (GTDB): domain Bacteria; phylum Acidobacteriota; class Blastocatellia; order UBA7656; family UBA7656; genus Onstottus_B. The sequence continues at coordinate 4,285 of DATMCM010000102.1, forward strand.
TTCATCAACCACGAGTTGTGGCGGCGCCAGCAAGGTTACGGGCGCGGCGGCCGGATGAAGATCGAATCCGACGAAGCCGAAATCATCTCCGGCGTCCGACACGGCAAGACGCTCGGCTCGCCGATTTCGCTGCTGATTCGCAATCGGGACTTCGAGAACTGGCGGGACGTGATGTCCGTCGAGCCGCGGGAGTTCACCGACGACAAGCGCGGGCGCAAGCTTACACGCCCTCGCCCGGGTCATACCGATCTCGCCGGCGGATTGAAGTACGACACCCACGATCTTCGAGACATACTCGAGCGCGCGAGCGCCCGCGAAACCGCGGCGCGTGTGGCTGTCGGCGCGTTCGCCAAGCTGTTTCTCAAAGAGCTTGGGATTTCCGTCGCCAGCCACACGGCCATGATTGGAGGCGTGCCCGACCAGCCGATCAACGCTACCTGGGAGGAGATCGTCGCCCTCCCGGACGATTCGCGGCTTCGGTGCGTCGACAGGGAAGCAGAGGAGCGAATGATCGCCCTGATCGACTCGACTAAGGAAAGCAAGGACACGCTCGGAGGAATCTTCGAAGTCGTCGCGCGCGGTGTAATCGCCGGCCTCGGTTCGCACACGCAATGGAATCTGAAGATTGACGGACGCCTCGCTCAAGCGGTCATGTGCATTCCGGCCGTAAAGGCGGTCGAGATAGGCGCCGGCGTCGAAGTCAGCCGGACCACCGGGTCGCGGCTGCACGACGAGATTGGGTACAATGACGATGAGCGCAGCTTCTCGCGGGTTACCAATCGCGCGGGAGGGATCGAAGGCGGAATAACAAACGGCGAAGAAGTGCGAGTACGCGGCCATTTGAAACCGATCTCAACTCTGCGTCAGCCGCTTGCGAGCGTTGACGTGGTGACAAAGCAAGAATCGGCCGCGGCATTTGAGCGTTCGGATATCGTCGCGGTGCCCGCAGCGGGAGTGATTGGCGAGGCAATGGTTGCGATCGTGCTTGCCGACGCCGCGCGAGAAAAGTTCGGCGGCGATAGTCTTGGAGAAGCGAAGCGAAACTTCGGGGGCTATCTTCAGCAATTGAGATTGTACTAAACCTTGTGCAGGCGGCTCTCGTGGCGGCCGTCGAGACACGTCAGCTTTCGATGAAGAGCCGCGGTCCGACGGAACATCGCCTTCAAATGGCCAGGGTACACGAAGAACTAGATCGCGAGGTTGACGAGCTGCGCCGCTCGATAAATGCAACGCGCACTCACGGGATCCTTTATTACGTCCTGCTCGTGGCGATAATCTTCGTGGGTTTTGCGATTGGATATGCTACGCACAGCCTTGTCGGAGCTGGTATAATCATAATCGGACTGGCGCTTGTAGCCTGGC
>DATMCM010000103.1:0-7435 GCA_035558335.1 Blastocatellia bacterium
ACGGTTGTTAGAGACCCGGCCGCCATCGGCAAGACCGCCGTGGCCCTCGAATCGAAGCGGCAGTCTCGAATCATTCTGCAAAATGTGCACCGACAGATCTGAGCAGATCGCAAGCAACCCGCATCCGCCAGACGGTGCGTCCACGCTAACAGGTTATGAACTCGGTTCTCCTTTAGCTTGACAGAGGCAGAGGCTGCGACGTCTGCGTCGTTCAGCCTCTGCCCGGGATGGTCACCGCACTGCTATTAACACCAGCCCGAGCCCCGAAAGTATCGGCGCTAGGCCTAGCATTCGATCGCCAATGCCGAACTACCCTACCATAGGGGATAGCTGCTCGGGATGTACTCGTACGGATAGAGGTAGCTGCTCGGGATGTAATAGTCGTCGAACCATACATCGTCTTCCATATCGCCCTTGGCGCGCCGATAGACAGTTCCGCCGAGGTTGCGCATCCGCATCGATCGGCGACGTCCAATCCTCGCTCACGTCAGCGATGACGGCAGATTGGCCGGCGCCAAGAACAAACCCGGTCTCGCCGGCCGCTTGATCGCGAGTGTCCGCGCGACCCAGGTCCGCAGCAACGCCAACCATGCCTCCCGTTGCGGCACCGATCGCTGCTCCCCCAGAGGCGCCAACCGCTGCGCCCGCCGGTCCCGCAAGCAGGCCCAGCAAGGCGCCCACGCCTACGCCAACGGCGGTAGCCAAGGCGGGGTGCGTCTCCTTGGTATCAACTTGAAAATTGCCCAGGGCATCACGATGGACCACCGCCGTTCCGTGTACAGTGACTTCGGCGGCGTCGTCGAGTTGCCAGAGCGCGTGCAGACCTTCGTAAGCTTTGCTTGTGTCGTTAAAGACCACAGCGACATAATTACGCATGGAATTCTCCTATTTACGGGTTTTTGCGGATATAGCGGAACGCTTTGCTGCAACGGCTTCGCTGACTTTCTGAGCGGAAGCACGCGCGTCGGCGAGGGCTTTTTGGATCGAGGTCTGGAATGCCTGGCCGGAACTCTTCAGACTCTCGCCGACGTGCTTCTCTGTTGCTTCGAGATGAGTGACGGCGTCTGCAAGATGCTTCTTTGCGGCGTCGTCCTGGTTGCTGATGGAGCCTTTGGCAGACTCCGTGACTGCCTTGGCCTTCTGCGCCAAAGCCTCAAGATCGGCCTTCGTGGCTCCGCCGCGCTTTGCCACGGCATCGCTGATTGCTCCATGCAGTTCTTGCGTGGTTGCTCGAACATGGTCGAGAGCGTCTTTGACATTTGTATCCATTTTTCCCATGACGTGTTCTCCAGTTGGGGATGAGTTGTAGACACGTCCCATGGTTATGCTGCCAATTTCAACGAGCCCAGTGAAGCCTTCCAAATCTCGGCAAATCATTCTTAAAAGAGCCTGCTGAAGAACTTAGTGCACGACATGTGAGACTAGCGGGTCTTGTGAGGCGGGCAAACTCGTTGCGGGCATCGCGGTTGTGCTGCTCAGCTCTTGCTTTCGTCGACCTCACGCATACCAACTGTGATATGAGACGGGGGCAACTCTTTGATCGCGGTGTACCGCAACGGTGATTAGCGTAGCTTTGGAAAGATTGGCCTTGTCGCCGTGCCCGAATTCGATCCAGACTGTAACGAGCAAGGTCCGGTGACAGAAACCTGCGTCGATGTTCCGCGGCAGTGACTGCCACTATCGGATCTGTCTGCCTCTTTGCATATGACCTCTTCGCCTTCGCTCCAACTTGTCCATGCATGCGCCGCCCAAAATCCAAAGCGCGTATAATGGAAGGAGGAGATAGGCGCATACAATCAGCATAAGCTGCGCAACTCGCGAAAGGAATTCGTCGGCAACCACCATGGCAAGCATCATGAGCGGAATAGCCACGATACACCCCGAAATAACAACCGCGGTCGTCATAAGGGCCTCAAGGCGGGGCCGGGGACTTCGGTGTTTGGCGTTTCCGAGTGATCCGATGGATTCAGTGGCCTGGGCCAGCGCCGTTGAAACGCTCTCTCTACCGGCCCGCCAAATGCCAGGAGCACCAGCACGATTGGCAAGCTGATGAGGACTGTGCGCCAATCCGTGACTCCTGAGGCGGCCCTGATGCACACAGTCAACCAGATGCATACCGCCGTTGTATTGCCATGCACACGATGATGACTGTTGCTTCGAACGATAACCTCCGTCGCGAGAAACCCAATTCCGGTGACGATAGCCTGCACTACCCAACTCGCATCAGCGGTGCCTGCTTGACTAACGGTGATTACGATGAACGTTGATCCGAAACCCACCGGGCCGAGCGTGCGTACACTGGCTGGCTTTCCATGAAGGTCGCGGCTTTGCCCGAAACCGGCTCCGATTATTGACGCGGTACAGAGCCGCAGGGCGACATCGGACAAGTCCCTCATGATTCTGACCTCGGCTGCTTGCGGTTCTCACTGCGCTTTGAAATCACTCAGCTCTGAGTTGGTACTCATTGAAGTTCTCCTATCAATTCGAGGTTTGCGGCAGTGATGGCCGACTTAGCGGGCTCACCAGAGCGCTTCATTGTTTGCGATTATTGATTGTGCGCATACTCGAATTCAGGCATGGCCCTGATTGCGTCCTTCGAACCACCCGGAAGGATGAATTTTCCACCATCCTCCTTCAGCTGGCTCACCGGAATTGCCACATCGTGGCGGCCAACGCCCAGAAAGCCGCCTGCGCCGATGATGGCGTATGACACCGCCTTGTCGGGCGCCACGATGATGTCATCGATTTTCCCAATGGTCTCACCGTTGTCATTGAAGACTTTTTTTCCGAGGACCTGGCGTTTGGTGCTCCAGCCCGTCGTGACGTCGCGTAGTTCGGCATAGGCGACGCCGAGCGTGGTAGACCCAACAACCTGTTGGGCAAAACAAGCGGGCGTAGCGATCAACAGCACGGTAACTGCGATCGTGGACAGCGACTTCATAAGAGTCTCCATTTGCATGAGTGGTCTGCTACGAGTCATACGACGCGAGAGCGTTCGCTCCCAGTTAAGCCTTCCAAATCGGTGCAAATACGCATGTAGGCTCGCTCGGCGAGGTGTTGCCGCACGGCAGAGTTTACGGTGCTGACTGAAGCGTCTTGAACTCTTTAAGGCCGTCCGCTGTTACACCAGAGTTCCGCGGCTGAGGCCGCCGTGCGGTTTTGATGAGACCGTCGTTCACTCCAAGATGCGCGCTTTGACCCGCCCGGACGCGCTCAAGGCGCTCGAAGCGTCGAGCGGACCCATCGTCCACGGTTCGGTTGTGGTGACAAAAGACCTGAGCGGAAATCTGTTTCTGCACGAAACCACAAAAGAAAAGATTGGCGGTATGACCGCCGGTGCATTCTTCGGCGGACTGGCCGGTCTGTCGCTTGGCGCAGCTGCGATAATTCTCCGAGCGGCCGCTGGCGCATTAATTGGCGCGACCGCCGATTTTATCAACAGACGCGGCGCGGCAAAGCTCGCCAATAATATTGGGCGAGAGCTGGAACCAGGAGAGAGCACGCTGATCATCGACATCACTCACAACAAGATCGCTGATCTCGAAGCTAAGATGAAGTCGGCTGGCGGGACCATTATACGCCAACCTATAAGCGCGCGCGACCCTTGCGACCCATATGATGCTGAGAGGTAAGCGGTGACACACGGTTTTCAGCCAGCGTGCTCTAATAAGCCCGGCAACGCCGACCGATTCCGATACGAAGGCAGCGCGTGATGGTGACGGAGGACTGAATGCTTCTGGCCGATGCCCTTGCGCTCTACTTGGGAACCGGGAACTTTCATTGGCAAATGTCTGGCCCCACTTCCGGGATTACCATTTGCTGTTGGATGAGCACCCCGACCAGATCTTCGCCACGACGGACCCTCTTGCTGAGCAGGTACGCAAGATCAGTTTCACAACGCTGCGTTCCGTCCGGCATGGCATCACCGGCTTTTGGAAAATGATGCTGAATACGTTGCTCCCCCGGATATGTTTGCCGAATTGCAAGCGTGTCCGCCTGATTCTTGCCCGACTTAAAGCCTCTCGGTGTTGGGTGCATTTGGTCCCTGCACTCGGCTGATGGGCGCCTGCAAGCGAATGAAGCGACCGATGCGAACAAACTTGTAAACCCAGGCTTCGACGAATCCGGGCTTGCATTCGGTAGTCGACGGGCATTCACGTCTCGGCCAGGTCCCCGCCCCGAGCCGGGAGTATAGCTCCGATCGTTGAGTGTCACGCGCCATCTCCTTGAACATAAGTGCCACTTCGCAAAACCTCTCCATCTCACGCGGAGCTTCTGTCATGGCGGCTACGAAGCGATAATGTTTTGCACGTTCGAGAAAGTGAGCGGACAAATTGGCGAGGCGCGGACTGCGAGGCTTGTCTTGTGGGTCAATCATGAAATTTCATCGCAGCAGTAATGGTTTGCATGTCGACAATGGCGATCGTCATGTCCTGGATCGTTTTCTCCGAACTCAGCGCCATGTAGATCACGACCGGCATGCATTCAGCGCCGCTTTGGAGCTTTCGTGCCGCTAGCTTTCCAAGCAGAATGATATGAGATCCACTTATGATTTCTGTGGAGATCGAGAGGTCTTTACTTAGGCCACCTGAGATGCTCTTCAGCATGCGCCGGGCCTGCCTTTTTCCGGCCGCCCGAAACACGCCACTGTAACCCCGAAAGTCGCGGATCTGGCTTGTATCGACAGCGCCCAGCCTGAGCGACAGGACAACATCGTCGGCGAGCCACTCGTTCCAATTCAACGGGTTACAACTCGCGAGGACGGAGTTCATCATCCTTTTTGACCGCGCCAGATCTTCGGCCTCTAACTGCCACTCCACATCGGTGATCGACACGCGACTCTCCTCTCTATTGATCGACCTCGAGCACGGAAAAATTCAATGCATCGAGTTGCACGGCAATACGATAGAGAGAACTGCCTGATGCGCCGAGTAAAACCGAAGAAATCGAGCCGAAATCATACAAACTTCGGCCTGCTTAAACCCGATGGTTCCTGTCGGGCCAAACACGACGGCAGCGCGAAATGGAGTGTCGCGCGAACTGTAACCAGCGGCATTCGTGACCAGCCTAAAGCAGGCGCATCTCCCCTCGCTTGAGCGCTCGATCTGATTCTGAAGTAGTGCCGCCGTGCGGTTCACGACGAACCCGACGCCAAGGATACGTTTTAAAAGGATTATGTGGTGAGCCCCGCGGGCTCGCTGTGGCGGCGTAGCTTGCACACCCGATGACGACTAAAATTCTCAGCCGGGTTGTCAAGACCGCTTATTTCTTCATTTCTGTAATTCTTTTTCCCGGTCATGCTTTTCGGTTGCTCGTTCAATTTGCCGCTCATGATAGTCGTCGGTGGATATGAAGCGGCCGGTTTTCTCGTCGAAGGTGGAAGCGCGCTCTCCACATCCGGACAGAAAAATGTAGACAGCGAGGACCAAAGACCACCTCATGGCATGCTCCTTTTAGTTGTCGCTAGCTCTTACACTTAGCGAACGTATTTTTCGTCTCGACCTTACGCGTATCAATCTCATTCTTCCCGCTCATTACACGCGTGGCTCGCCAAAAAGAGCAAAGCCTGACATATTCCGATAAATTGTTGTAAAGCATTTACCGAATCGAGCACTTTGAGCTGCGGTTCTTCGATCTTTACTGTCTCCCGACTCGGAATCCCCCGTCGAGCAGCTCGAACTTTACCAAGATCGATGAGCGTTGCGATTTAAGCTCTCATGTTCGAACGGACGGCCTATGAACCAAAGCAGCTTGCCTTTGGTAGCTTCTTCGCCTGCTTGATGAGCGCCTAGACGACCGTCTGGGTGTCCTTACCGGCCACCTTAGCCAACATCACGTAACGCGTATGGCGCTCGACCAAGGTCGCGATGTAGCTTTGTTCGGCCCGGAAACAGATCTCCCTCCCAATGACCAGGCACCGCCCGATCTTCAACCGCGGCCGGTCGCTGACGGATTGAGACGATATCCTTGGTATGCCCCCGTCTATCATCATTCCTGCGAGCTCTGCTCTTGCGTCGGCTGTTGATGGAAAGGCGGACCATGTTCGCCCGATCGGGCACAACCGAGTCTGACCTATTCGCGGAAGTGGTCGGCTTTAAGGGGCGAGCGCCATAGACCTTCGTATCGTTCCGTGACGCCTTTGGATGCCGGAGGATTACCTACGTGCAATTGAGCCGCTGATCGCGATCGTCTTAGGTTGCATGCGTTGGAGAAGCGCACAGGCTAATGAAGTGCGACGGTGAAAAAAGGATGATCGACGAACAGCGACGATAATACCAAGAGGAGACTACAATGCCAAACTGCTCCGAAAGTCTTAGATCTGGCGGAGCCACGCGATGCGCAGTTTGCGATGGCAAGTTTGGTCTCGTCCGGCACTACTCGTGGCGAACCCCGCTTTGTTCCAAGAAGTGTGTCGATCGCTTCAGAGCTCGCAGGGAAAGTGACCGCAATTGGGTGAGCTGGCTCCAAATCGCCTTCGACAAGCTGCCAGAGAACCGCGCGAGGGTTTTATGACGGTCCAGATCTCACAACGAGGTAAGGAATATTTAGAGACAGCACGGACTTTGCTCCGCGCTGCCCAAACCATGACTGACCGAGCGATTGCGGGTCAGCTTAAGGCCCTTGCCGACGACTACGAGCGGCGAGCTGAGAAAGCTTCGCATGTTGATGCGGCCAAAGCATCCGCGCGATCGGCTGCTAGCGCTGAACGCGAGTGGACCTGATGGGCAGCTTCACTCAAGTGGACAAAAGCAATCCAACAGGCCACGGCACAGTATTCTTAAGTCGCGCCGGTTACGTATTTTGCTACGTTCAGCCCGGGGGCGCCTGATTGATCGATTGTCGGGCAAATCGGCCGAGCACATGCTTGTCTATCTCGGCAAGCCGCAATTCGATCCTTGTCTCGTCCCTACGTTCAGGTCGTTGCGCGCCGGCGGCGTCGGACTTTGCCGCGCGTTCCACCAGTGCAGCAAACCATACAAGGTAAGCGATCATGTACAACGATTCTCTGTTCAATGCTTTCGCGCGGACCTACGGGGCTCGAAGCGAAACCGATATGTCGATGGCGGATTATCTGGAATCGAGTCGGGGCGATCCGATGCGATACGCCAATGCAGCAGAGCGGCTGCTTGCTGCGATCGGTGAGCCTCAGATGATTGACACGGCCAAGGACCCTCGCCTTGGCCGTATCTTTTTGAATCGAACGATGCGCGCCTATCCGGCCTTTGCCGGCTTCTATGGGACGGAAGAAACGATCGAACGCATCGTCGGATTCTTCCGGCATGCAGCACAAGGTCTGGAGGAGCGTAAACAGATCCTGTACTTGCTTGGACCAGTCGGCGGCGGAAAGTCGTCGCTCGCCGAGCGGCTGAAGGCACTGATGGAGGTCCATCCCATTTATGTGTTGAAGGCGGGCGAAGAGCTCAGTCCTGTATTT
>DATMCM010000104.1:0-6537 GCA_035558335.1 Blastocatellia bacterium
AGTCCTTCTGAATGTAGAACACCGACTCATCAACCATTCCGAGTGCGACTTCCGCGACGACAGGCTTGCCATCGACGTCGCGAGCAGTGACCGACAGCGTGCCTTGCTCGCGAGGTTGATATTCCTCGCGGTCCGGTTTCACTTCGACGCTGAGAAAGTGCTCGACCGGCGGCACGATCACCTGTTTGGTGTCCACAAATATCCGGCGGTCGGTGACCATCGCTGCCCCGAGAAAAATATTCGGAACGTATTTGTCTTCGATCGGCAGTTCGATCAGTTTCACAGTCCCGTCCAGATGGATGAGCTGATAGCTGTACAAGTCTTCGCCTTCGACGCTGAACAGGACGTAGCGATCATTGGTCGGTGCGACAATCATCACAGGCGCTTTCTGACCCGCGCGGAAAGTATCCTTGTCGACGATGATTTCGAGTCCCCCGTACCGATAGCCGAGTTCGGTGCTTCGGCCGGTCGCCACCCAGACGGTCGTCTCAGCTTTGATCGGCGCTCCCTTATCGTCGCTGGTCCAGGCGACGCGATAGTAGCCCTCGCGTTCAGGCGTGAAGCTGAACTCGGCTTCCCCCTGAGCGTTCGTCTTCACGAGCTGCGAAAGAACATCGTCGTGCTCGTACCCTTGAAACTTGAGACGCCAGGGACTGGTCCCTTGAGCCACGTGCGGCGGAAACTCTCTGCTTTCGCGTAATCTCTTCAGCTCGTCGCCCTTCACGTCGCGGCCCGAGGGATCGATCCAGATCTCATACCAGTAATCGCGAGTAACTTTGACCTGGCCTTCGGTTTGAACCGGCTGGCTGTTCGCATCCATAGCCTTGATGTCGATGCCGACTTTGTCCTGGGGACGATAGATGTAGTGCTTTGGCCGCGGATAAACGTAGTAGCGTTGCCGCGTCACTCGAACGGTGTTTGTACCGGTGATCTCGCGTCGTGATGAATCAGTCACGCGAGCCTCTACCCGATACTCGAAGTCCTGACCTGCGCCACGCGGAGTTTCGAACGTCAGTTTTGCTTTGCCGGTTGCGTCGGTCTTGAGCGTTTCGCGCTTTACGATCTGACCGCCGCCGTAGCTTCGATACTGCGGCGTCAGATCTTCGTAGTACCACTCGTAATCGCGAGGCTGATACCAGTAGTTATAGAACGGATTCTGATAGACGAGCAGCTCGACGGTCGCGTTTGAAACCGCGCCGCCGAAGTAATAGTCGGCCTGCACGTTGACTTCGACTTTTTCGCCGAGTCGAAATGCCTTTTTCTTCCCCTCCTCCTCGGGCGTCGTCACGCTGACCTTGAATTCGGGCAGCTTGTACTCTTCAAGTCTGAACAGCACAGCGCTCCCGATGTTTTTGTGCCGCCCGTCATCCCAGAAGTTGACGTGATACTCGCCCAGGGGCATGGCTTCAGTTAAGTCAACCGAGCCAAACGCGCTCCCGAACGCGTTCAACTCCGCTTTGCCGTCTTTTACCTTTGTTCCGCGGGGATCGGTTATCTCGAATTCGATCTTCTCGTTGGCAGGAGTGGAGTAGACGCCTGCGGCGTAGCGGCGCGCCAGGAACTTCCATTGAGCGCTCTCGCCGGGACGATATGCAGGCCGGTCGGTGTACGCGTAGATCCGCCATGGTTGTTCATCTGACTGAGATCGGTAGCTATAGCCACTTGCGAATGCCTGCCGGTTTGCGCTTGAAGCAGCGGCAAACACATCACAGTTTGTGCTCGTCTGTGTCAGATCGAATACCGCTATGCCATCCGCGCCGGTCTTCTTTGTGAGTTCGTGCCAGACATACTCACTGCCGTTGTAACTGTGCTCCCACAGCTTCACATCCGCCTGAGGAATGGGTGCTCCGGTCAGCGCGTTGCAAAGGTAAACGAGCCCCTGCTTACCAGAGGTCTTTAGCACCAGCGAAGCATCGGAGACCAGGATCATATCGCGGGCAGTTACGTTGGCGCTCTTTGCTTCCAGCAGGTAAGCGCCAGTCGCCAGTTTGCCTTCGAGCCGCACCGTTTCATTGCCTGGTCGATAGTCGCCTTTGTCTTCGGTTTCTTTTGACCATGCTTTTACCCGCTGCAGTCCGGTGGCATCAATTCGGTGAATCCAATTGCTGGTGTGGTCATTCTTTTCCGAGAAGCGCACGTCTCGCGCCAGGTCGACTCTATAAAGCGCCAACTCGACTCGTTTCACGTTGCGCCAGCCCAGTGAAAACTGAATCTCGGAATCAGGAAGAAACACACTTGAAGCGCCCACTGAAAGCGCAGGCTTGATTATGTTGTCGATCTGGTTCTTCGCCTGATCGTAGTAGCGAGTCTCGCCTTTCTGATGCTCGTTCAGCAGACGGCGGAAGAGCTCGAGCGCTTTGATGTAATCCGGTTCCTGCTTCCACTGACCGTCTGCAAGCTGAGTCATCCGGCCGCCGCTGGCCATCCATTCGGCGTAATAGTAGAGTGCGTCATCGTACCAATCGGTTGACTTGCCCGCCTTGATGGCCGCTTCGAACTCTTCCGGCACACGCTGGCGGCGGTCCCAATCGCCGCCCTGAGAGCGAAGCGTCATAGCAATAAGGTAATGCAAGTGCGCTCGATCGTTTTCTGTCTGGGCGATCTTCAGGCCGTTGTCCAGTATTTCGAGCTGCAGATAGTTGCCGTAATAACCGTAGTAGTAATAAGCCTCACTCCACGCCGGCTTGGAGATCTTCCAGATGATCTTCAGGTACCGCTCGCGCGCCGTGGCGATGTCCGACGAACCGCTCCACCAGTCGAGCGCTTGTTGATAGCTCGGCCAGCCCGCTTGCCAGTTCTTCGAATCGCTGCGCGTCCACCAGAAGTCACCGAGCGACTCGTACACCTCGGCCCAGACGCGGTCGCGGTCTTCGGCGCGCTGGAGGTCGCGCACAAGCACTTCGAGCTCGTGACGCGCTTCGTCGTACTTTGTGGAATCGGCGGTGTTGGTGGCCGCTTGGGAACGCCACAACGTTTCGGCGAGGCGAAACGCAACCCAGCGTGACTCGGCTGGCGAAAGGCTCAGCCCGCCTGCCTTTAAGTAGGCCTCGCGAGCTTTGGCGTACGATCCATTGGAGTATTGTTTCTCGGCCTCCGCCTTCAGCGTTTCATAATCAGGTTGTTGGGCATGAATTGTTGCAAGCCCAGCTGCGCACAGCAGGGCGAACACGACGGCTGAATATTTCATGAAGGAATTTCCTCGCGCTCTTGATGGGTCAGCAGCTAGATCTGCACGGGGCTTCAAATGATTGAACGCTTGTCGCTGGTTTTGTTGCGAAAGTCCGGCTTACCCAAATCGGTGTATTCATCGATGCGTCGGTGGAATCAGTCGCCTCGGTAAGGGGGCGCAATGTTTATCGATGCGATGGGAATCGGGGTCGGCTCCCGCAGGAGGGCGCGTAACTTTACTGCGGTCCCGGACAGAGGTTAGGTTTCTTCATTTGAGTTCTTTCCTGGTCACCATCCTGGCGGTCTTATCCTGATCGCGCGCGACCGCAAGCTGAACGAGATCGCGCTCGAAAAACAAATCCAGCGTCCAATCCAGCATGACCCTCAACCTTTTCTCGAGCTGTGGTATTCGCATCAAGTAATACGTTCGCCAAAGAAACCAGGCAATCAGGCCCGAGAATCGGAGACCCATCACATCGGCGACGCCGGTGCGCTCGCCTACGATCGCCATCTGGCCCATCGTGCGATATGCGAATGGTTTTCTGTCGCCGATGCCGAGACTGGCCGCCACGTTGCGACCCGCTCGTTTGCCTTCGCGAACTGCATGCTGAGCTGTTAGAGGATGCGGCTTTCCGGTTTCCGGGTTCGGGATATGCGCACAGTCGCCCAGCGCCCAGACGTTCGCCAGATTCTCAACTTCCAGAAACTCGTTGACACGAATACGTCCGCGCTCCTTTGGCACATCCAGCGAGTCGATCAGCGGATTGGGTGCAACTCCCGCAGCCCATATGAACGAGCCCGTCGAAATGTGTTCGCCAGTCGACAGTTCGAAACCGTTGCTCTCGACCCCAACGACGCTGGTATTGGTTCGCACTTCAACACCGCGGTCACCAAGTACCTTTTCCGCGAAAGCCGCAAGCTGCTCGTTCATATCCGGGATCAATCGCGGTCCAGCCTCAATCAGCAGCACCCGAATCTGGTTGCGATCAATCTCCGGATAGAAGCGCGCGGCCTCGCGTACAAAGTCATTCAACGCGCCTGCGACTTCGACTCCGGTGAGCCCGCCCCCGGCAACCGCGAAAGTCAAAAGCTCGGCGGCTCGTTCCGGTTCGACCGCGGCCTCTTCAAGTTTTTCGATCGTGTGGTTGCGAACATAGATCGCATCTCCCAGGGACTTGAATGGAATCGAATACTCCTCGGCGCCGGGCACGTTGAAGTAGTTCGTTATGCCTCCGAGTGCGAGCACCAGACGATCGTATGGAAACTCACGAGCAACGCCGGTGAGGCTGTGACGAGCGAAGACCACTCGAGGATCGAGGTCGATCCGCTCCGCCACGACCTCTGCGGGGCGCGTGCGGCGCAGCAGCTTGCGAAGCGGACTTACTATGTGTCGCGTGCCGATGCTGCTCGCGCCAGCCTCTGGGAGCATGGGTGTGAAGAGGAAGAAGTTCTCGGCGCTGAGCAGGGTGACCCCCACATCGTCCCGCCGCTTCAGACGCTTCTCGAGCTCGAGCGCCGTGTAGAGCCCGGCGAATCCTCCGCCGATAATGACCACCTGATTTGCCATCTCGTTCCTCACGGTGCGAAACCGGACCGACTCGAGAGTATCCCCGGCTACCCAACATCGCAATCGGATTGTGAAGTCTTCGGTGAACTGTCAGGGGAAAGACATCTGAGTTTAGGGTTTAGGGTTCAGAGTTCCGGTTTGAGTTCAATCGAGTTCAGAGGTAAAGCCGTAACTCAGTCGATGCCCGTGAAGAGCAAGCTGAGCCCTGAACGCGAACTTAGATTGAACCCGAAAACTCTGAACCCGAACCCTGAACTCCACTACTGCTAAAGCTATCCCTGAACTTCTGGTTTGCAACCGGCAGAGTCCTATGGTACCGTGCTCTCGTTTGCAGGCGGCCCGCCCGCGGATTCCGGGCCGTGCATCCGGTGCCCCGCCGGATAGTCGAGAGTAGCCCTTACCGAGGTATCACCAGTGCGACAGAGTCTAAAGACACGTGCAGTCGAGTTGGAGCGGCGCATTAGAGAGCGGGCCGAAGTCGTCAAACAAGTACTCCGAGAGTATCGCGAGACCCAGAGGGCGGCTGCCACCAGAGGGGTCCAGCGCCAGCGCGCCAGGCTGCTGAAAAAGAAACTCGACGTCGAGCGCGCTAATGCCGAGTACATCCAACTACAAAAAGAACTCGATCAACTTCGGACTCGGATACAGACCGGCAAGTAGTCGATGATTTGGAGATACCACGGGAAGTCTTCTGGATGGCCCTTCTATTTCTGATCCCGGCGCCATGACTCGTTGGTTCACTCATTGGCGATTGTCGGCTGACCTCAGTAAGTCCTCTCTTGCAGCGCGAAGCAACTCGGCGTTCTTCAACAGCGCGAGCTCCAGAATTCGCGCCTGCTCTGCAGCGACTTTCCAGTCCCCTTTCTCAACCGCCTCGGTCAATCCCGGCAATTCGAGATGCGCATATGTATACCTCGCCGCGTAGAGAATGTGCTTGAACCACGGCCGCCCCGGAATGCCCGCGGAGTTCAACCAGTTTTGCTCAACCTGCATCATCTGATTATTGATTTTGCTCTTCGGCTTAAATCCGCGGCTGTTCGAAACGAGCAAACGCGCGATTTCCTGATTCAACATGTTGGCGGCGTTTTCGAAGTCCGCGACGTTCTTGAGAACACCGGCTAATTCCAATCGGCTCGCTGCGCCATTGTTGTTCTTGAGGTCCAAAATGAAGCGACGGATGTTGTCTGCGTAGAAGGCAAAGTCAAACGGCAAGATCTCGGCGTTTGCAAGTCGCAGGGCAAGCACGCCCCAAACCTGTGCGCACAGTGTGTGATATCGATAACCGGGGTCGCCGAATTGATTCATCCAATAAAAGTTGTCGTACATCGAATGATAGACCCCGTATGGTCCGTCAAACTGCAGACCCACGGTCGGCACCCCATCATAGTTTAAGAACACCGTATGATCGGATCCGCTCCCGATACGCGTGTCGACAAGGTCTCGGTCGATGATTGGCTTTGCTCCTTTATTGTCGCGCTGAATCGATAGTTTCCATTCTTCGTAGAGTGACTTGCCGGAAGGCGCGATGATCGACTTGCTCAGCTCGACGATCAGCGGCGCTAGCGAAGCCACCGCAGTCGGGTGAAAGTTTGGACCCGAAGTCGAGGAGTCGACGTTGATATACGCCACGCCTTTGGCTTTCAGTTCGTCGGCGAACTGTTCGCCCCATTCGGTCGAACCGGTAAGGCCGACCTCTTCACCATCCCAGCTGCACACGACGATCGTTCGTTTTGGCCGGGCGCCCTGCTTCTTAAGCTGGCCGAGTGCGCGAGTCAACTCGATCATCGAAGCTGTCCCGCTCG
>DATMCM010000105.1:0-7362 GCA_035558335.1 Blastocatellia bacterium
GAAGGGTTCGCGCGCGCGAGTTGTTCGCGAAACTCGACCGCATCCGTGATTCGATTGATTCTCGCGGCAGTCTCAGCCGCCAGACGCGACGTGTTGGTGTTCTGCGTCGAGCGCTCGACCAACAGCTTGAGCAATCGCGCCGCTTCTTCGCCCCGCCCGCGCCTCGCCTCGATTTCAGCGAGCCCCACGAAACTCGCATCGTCCGCGTAGCGCGAGCGCACCGCCTTGCTGTACGACTCATACAACAAAGCGTCCGCCTCAGCTTCTTTCCGTTCCGCCACCAACAACGCGTAAGCCTTCAGACACCTCTCGTGCAACGGACCTGCGTAGCCGTCGCCGCCCGGCGGAGACTGCGGGCCGCCGGCTGATTCAAGGCCGCAATAGCGACGCAGCTCTGCGATCGCCTTCGCCGCGTCCTTGCCGCTGCGAAACTCGATCAACGCCGAAGCAAGCGGCAGCCATTCGTACCGGTCCTCGCCGCTCGATCCTTCGTCTTCATCTTTCGGCTCTTGCGCCAACTCGAGGTCCCTGCGCTCGCGTTCGATCGTCGCGATCAGCAGCCGGGCTTCGTCATACAAACCTGTTCGAATCTGGTAATCAAGAAAACGCTTGCGGAACTCGGCAAGCGCGCGCGCCGGATAGACGTAATCATTTCCGTTGTAGTAACCGTTCTCGTACTCCGAAGTCCCGAACACCGCTGCAGCTTGATCGGTCAGTCGCTGGTGCATCGTTCGATAGATGCTGGCAAGCGCAGTCTCGGAAATCAGACCTTCCTGGATCAGCAACCCGCCGATCACCTGATCGCCTGGGGTGCTGTTGACCAGGTTTTGAAAGAACGCCGCGATCTGCGCTGCGAGCTTCGAATCGCGATTGCTCCGCTCGGCGATCTGGCGAATCAACGGTTTGATAGCCTCCATGCGCCCCTGACTATCCCTTTGGCGCCCGGCCCGATTGGTGTAAGTCACAATAAAGCTGTCGAGTCTGGGCAGCGATTCGGGCAAGAGTCCGTTGTCAGCCATCACCTTCAGATAGGTTTGTGCGTCCGCAATTGACGCACGCGTTCCGATGATCGAGTCCCACGCCTCGAGCGCTCCTTTGCGATCCCGGTTTGCGAACGCAACTGCTCCTCGAACCACCGCTACTGCGGCTGTCCGGTTCAAGCTCCGCCGCGAGCTTTACGTGATCGCCCGCCCGCGTTGCGTTCTTGCGATCGAGGTAATAAGCGGCAAGCTCGAGTTGAGCCCGCGCGTTGTCCGGGTGCCCTTCGAGCTCCCCGACCACAAACTTGCGGCTATCCGGTTCGCGCCCGACCAGCCCAAGCCAGTAACCAAAGTTGCGTGACGCAAGATACCAATCGGTGCCGACAAGTGCGCCGCCCGATTCGATTCGCCGCCCGAGCATCTGACCGATCGGCCTGACATCCAGAGCCTTCCTGAAGAACAATTCATTGTCCGGCGAGGTGTCTTTGAGAAAGAGCCCGGCCTCGCCGCTGCGTGAGGCGACCCATGCGGCCGATTGCTTCGCGCTCGCGATCGCATCCAGTGCCAGCTCTTTCTCGTTCTTCTCAATCAGGAAGTTGATCAACTGCAACTGATAGGGATTGTAGGTGGACGCCAGCCGCTGAAGCTCGCTCCTGTTGCCCGCCGAGTGAAGCAAAGCAAAATATCGCTCGATCCAATCGCGCGTGTCAGTAGTCAGGCTGCCACTCGCCCTTGCATAAGCCGCCCGCAAAGCTTCGAGCTCGCGTTGGCGATCACCGGCCAGCCGATACTGCGAGGCGATTTCGTTCTGATACTCGAACCGATTCTTGTACGGATCGCGTCCGCTCTCGGCGGTCAGCGCTTCCGCTGCGCGGCCGTAAGCCGCGTGGCGATCATAGAAATTCACCAGCGCCCGAAGCTCCGAGTAGAACTGGGTATCCTCACTTGTCGGCGCCGGCGAGGTCTTAGGCCGGACGTCGAACGCCGCGTCCTTGAGCCGGATCTGTATCTGCTCTTCCACATCGACCAGCGCCGCGCCCCGCGCGATTCCAAGATACCGGCGCAGCTCCGGCGCATCGCGGTAGCTGGTGAGTTTGGCAATCGAAGCCCGCATCTCAGAAACTAGCGCGGTCGACTCGCCGGCGGTCGCGTAATCGGTCACCCCGCTGCCGAAGTCCGACCTCATCGCTGCATCGATAGCGGTGACGATCATCTTCGCTTTGTATCCGTCGGTGTCCTTCGAATTCTGGCCGATTGCGTCGAACTGCGTTCGCAGTCGCTCCATCTTCTGATAAATCGAAACAACCGGCTCAGTCACCACAAGCGCGCGCACATAGCCGGTTACGTCGTTGGCGTAGACCGCCTCGTCCTTCAAAGTCGTTGCCAAACCGGCGAAGACCTGGTCATACATCCGCGAGGCTTCGGCGTTCAATCCCCACAACTCAAGCTTCGAGGCGAGGTCGAACCGGTCACGCGCCTTGACGTTCTTCTTTTCGGCAAGCGCCTGGCGAATCGTTTGAACGGCGTCGTCGCGCTTGCCTTGCTGCACCTGAATGTTCGCGACCTCGATCAGCCATTCCGGAGCGCGCCCCGCAAGCCTCCATCCTTCGCGCAACGTCGCTATCGCTTCGTCGTAGCGCCGCTGCCGCGCAAGCGACGACGCGAGAGCAAAGCGAAGGTCGGCCCTTTGAGGCTCATTCACAACCGCGGTCCGATACTGCTCCGCCGCGCCGGCGAGGTTGCCTCGCCGCTCGTAAATCCGCCCAAGCACAACATTCCACCGATAGTTCTTGAAAGCCTCCTTCGTCAGCTTCTCGTAGTAGGCGACCAATCGATCGGTTAGGTTGTGCTGCTCCGCATAGTCGATCGCCGACGCCAGGCGATAGGCATCTTCCGGAAAGCTATTGATTATCTCGATGTGCTGGTCGAGGGCGTCTTGATGCTTGCCCAGCGCGTCAAGGGTGCGAATCATCCCACCTCGAAGCTCGGCAACTCGCGAGCGCGCCGCCTCAACGCCAATCCCCGAGTCACGCACATCCTTGAACGCGTTCTGATAAAGCTCGGCAAGTTCGTTGAGCTTGTTCTCCGAGCCGAGAGTCCGCGCAAGCTGCGAGAAGACTTCGGTGTCCGCGCGGTTCTCGTTGTAGAACGCCCGCAGTGTTGCTTCGGCTTCGACGAGCTTGCCCGCGTCACTCTGCCGGCGCGCGAGTTGAAGCGTAAGACTGCGGCGATTCGACCCGGCCGCGCGAGCAAGCGTTCGCTTGTAAAGATCGAGCGAGCGATCAAACAATCCAGCACGCCAGTAAAACTGCGCGGACTCTTCCACAACTCCGAGGTTGGTCGGGTAGTCCGCGGTCAACTTGTCGATTGCAGCGATGGCCTGATCGACCTGGCCGTGACGTTCGAGGAACGACGCGAGCTGCAAGCGGTACATCATCGCCTCGCGTTCGTCGCGGGCCACCGAAGCCAGACGCGTGATCACTTGCTGCTCGTCTTCGGGCCGGAGGATTTCGCGGAACAGGTCGCGCACGCTTTCGAGGAACGCAACGTCGTTCGACCGAGAGACTTCCGTTCGTAGCATAGCAAGCGCGTCGGCCTGGTGCTCGCGCTCCGCTTGATAACTGGCGAAGCCGATCACCAATTGCCAATCGCTCGACTGGGCCGCTCTTTCTTTTTCGTACGCGCCGGCGATCTTCTCGGGCAAGCCGGCGCGTCTTGAAAGCTGAGCCAATCGCTTGACAACCGTGTCCCGGCCGTCGCCCGGCTCATCGAGCACCTTTACGTACTCGGCGACCGCAGAATCGATGTCGCCCTTTCCTTCATAAACCGCGCCGAGTCGATACGCGTAGATCGATTGATCGCCGGTCACGTTGCGCAGATCTTTGAACACGCGGACGGCTTGATCGAACTGATAGTAGTCCCAATAGACGGTCGCGACTTCGAGATAGGTGTTTCGCTCGCCTGGCTCGAGCTGCGTCAACTTGTCCCACTCGGCGCCGGCCCGCTTGAAGTCGCCAAGTTGCGCGTAGACCTCGCCAGCTTTGATCCGGTACTCGTGCTCGGAAGGATAGATGTCAGCCATCTGCGAGAACACGCGCGCCGACTCTTCGTACAATTTATCCGATTGCTGACCGAATGAACGAGTCAGGTCGCCGAGCCGCTCCGCGTACTGAGGCTCGCCGGGATAGCTCGCGGCAAGCAGGCGGTAAGCGTCGAGCGCTTCATCGTGATGTGAAAGCCACAGCGCGGCATCCGCGGCGAATACGCGATAAGAAGAAAGAGAGATTGGGCGAGAGAGCGTCCCGTCGGCGCGTCGCGCAGTAGCCTGAGCATAAGCCTCGCGCAGCTTCCCCTGCTTCGACAGCCACTCCAAATAAGGCTCGCGAATCGAGCGATCGGCGAAGTAATACTCGGCGGACAGTTTTTCCCATTGAGCGCGATTGCCCTTCGCCAGATGTGTCAGCATGCCGCGCACGAAAAACAGATTCCTGGGGAAGCGTGCATGCGCGAAGCTGTACAGATCAAAGGCAAGCTTTTCGTCCCAATTCAACTCGTCACCCGCGGGAGTCGCTCCGTAGCCCGCAAACCGAAGCAGGTAGTCGCTGATCTCCTCTTCATCAAATACGCCGATCAACTGGCGCGAGTAGCGAGTCAGTTCCTTTCCGCGCTTTTGCCGCACGTACCAGCGCGCGAGCCGGTGATACCACGTGTTGGAATCGAACTGATTGATCGCCGAGTTGTACGCTTTCAACTGTTCGTTCACCAACTGAGCCTGCCCTAGCCAGCTCAAGAAGCGTTCGTACAATCCTTCTTCTCTTGGGTGCTTCTTTATTTCGCCCCAGAAGAACGCGACCGTCTCGGTCTTCTTGTCTTCGACCGCAAGCGAGGAAACGTAACGCTCGAGGA
This sequence comes from Blastocatellia bacterium, assembly GCA_035558335.1. Taxonomy (GTDB): domain Bacteria; phylum Acidobacteriota; class Blastocatellia; order UBA7656; family UBA7656; genus Onstottus_B. The sequence continues at coordinate 4,887 of DATMCM010000105.1, forward strand.
CGCTACTGTAAGCCGGGCCACGATCGCTTTCAGATTCGTCGGCTGGCGTTGCGACCTCCTCTTCGCCGCCGTCCGACTCGTCGTCATCGTCGACTTGCTCCTCCTTGACTACGCTGTCCTTGTCCGCAGTCGGGTCGTAAGTGTCGCTGTAAGCTTCGATGTTGTAGCGAATCCGGTCGATCAGCTTCTGACCAACTGGCGTCGAACCCCAGCTCCACCGTTTCGCCGCGAGCGGCAACAGCGGGGTTCCTTCCTTCCGCGAGCGAGCTAGCCGATCAAGCAAATCGCCGAGAACCGCGCGCTCGTTTCCTCGATCCTGCAGCGCGACGTACGAATCGGCGATTCGCAGCGAGACTTCCCCGTAGCGAGGCGAATCGGAGAAACGCTGCTGAAACTCTCGGCCGGTTTCGATTGCAAGCTTGTGCTCGCCCAACGCGGAGAACACATTAACCACTCCCAGGTACATCTCAGGTAGATGGTTCGACTGGGCGTACTCCTGCTTGAAAGAAGTAAAGATTCGATACGCGAACGCGCGGTTGAAATAAGAAGCCGCACCTTTCTCTTCCTTCTCGAACTCGCCGGCGGGATCGGCGCCCGAGAGGATCAGCGACAGCACCCCGTTCATGAAACCGGGGTGCTGATCCAACTCGGCTACGTCTTTGTAAAAAGACAAGTCGCCGGCAGCAACCCGAGTCGGCGAGCCGGCGGCGTCCAGCATCACCTTGAACAATCGATAGAGCGCTTGCTCGCGTTGTTCGCTTGCTTGCTGCAACCCACCAGTCAGATAAAGCGTGTACAGGTACCGCGACGCCTGGTCGTAGTCGCCGATCGAAGTGAACATCGATGCTACAGTTTCAAGCTCGCGGGGCGTCCAGTAGCGCAAGCTGCCAGCTTGCGCCGTGTTAGTCGGCTGGTCACGCAAGCTGCCAGCTTGCGCCGTGTTCGTCGCCTGGTCTCGCAAGCTGGCAGCTTGCGCCACTTTTTTGGTGCGTCGGTCTTCGAGGTCGCGCAACAACCGCGAGGCCGGTTCGTAGCTGCCTTCGTAAGAAAAAATGCTGAACAACCGGCCGACCGTATCAAGATCGACGGCTCCCAAACGGACCCGCTCCTGCAAGCCGCGTCGGATGATTCGATAACGCCCGAAGCGTCGAACCAAGTCGTAGTAGTCGCTCGCCACGGCTCGCGGCCAGTTTGGATCGAACGCGGAGGAGTACACATCTTCCGCTGCTCGACGATCGCCGGAGCTCTCGAGAATGGCTGCGCGGATCTTCAAGAAGTAACCGAGGTCGGAGGGAAATTTTGACTGGAATGAGACAAGCACCGCAACCGCTTCTTTGTTCTGCTTCGCGAGCTGAAGTTCCTGAACATAGTCTTTGATCGGTTGGATGTTTGAAGGATCGGCGGCGACTAGCTCGGCGAAAAAGTCAGCGGGTTTGAATTCCTTCAGCGAGTGAGAGCGAACTACCTGGGCTGCGCGTTTGTAGACTGGCCCGCGCTCGGAAATCAGCAGCGACTTCGCCAATTCTCGAAGCGTCCTGACCTCGTCGGCGAATCGCGCGCGGTCGTGATAGAAATTCGCAAGCCTGCGGAGCGCGTCCGGCGAGCGCTTTTTCAGATCCGCGTACTCCGACATCTCGGTCGTGGCTTTGTCGTACTGGCCTAGTCTTTCAGCAAGCCTCGCAGCTTGCAGATGAAGCCTCGAGTCTTTCGGGTACTTCGAGAGCAATGCGCCGACACGTTCGAGCGCAATCGAGTAAGGTCTGGCGACTGAGGCTTGCGCGCCGAAGAACTCCTCGTTTGTGAAGAGCGCATCATCGACGGCGGCTTGAGGTGCGCGGTTGGGATCGGCAGTTCGAGTCGGCCCGGTCGGGGTTGCTCTCGGGCTGCGGTTGGTCCTGCTCGAGCGTTGCCTGGCTCCTGCGTTTCCCGCCGCTTTCCTTTGAACTGACGGCTTCCGCTGGGTCGCGGCCTTTTGAGCGGCCAGGAACGTGGCTGTCGTGATGGACGCAATCGCGATCACGAGCGTAATTGATGAATAGACTTTGCGCATCTCAATCTCTCGAATTCTGATCGGCCTCTTGAACTGTGGATTGCCAAAGCACCAAAGTCATGAGCGGGCTGAGCTCACTCCCTCGTTTGCCCTCGGGTTAACTCACACCGTATTGCCTGCCCGTTTCAACGAGCTACCGGAGGCAAATAGGCCAGCCGTTCACGGCTGGTTGCGCGGCTGGTTGCGAGCGCGGCTGGCCACTTCTCAGCGCGCTTTAGCGTGCTTACTCTTGGTCGGCTTCAGCCACGACTGCCCGTTTCAACGGGCTACCGCAGGCAAATAGGCCAGCCGTTCACGGCTGGTTGCAAACGCGGCTGCCACTCCTCAGCGCGCTTTAGCGTGCTTACTCTTGGTCGGCTTCAGCCACGACTGCCCGTTTCAACGGGCTACCGCAGGCAAATAGGCCAGCCGTTCACGGCTGGTTGC
>DATMCM010000106.1:0-6424 GCA_035558335.1 Blastocatellia bacterium
CGCCGCCTTGGGTGCCATCACCAAAGCCACCGGACCCTGAACTACCCGACCCGCCAAAGCCCCCGCCATCACCACCGCCATCACCGGCTCCACCGTCACCCGGCAGCCCCGGGGAACTGGTGCCGCTGCCCGGAGAAGACCCGAACCCGCCGCCTGGCACCAGCCTGGGCCGTATCACACTCGCAAGCGTCACAAGCCTCTCCGCCTTTGGGTCGTCTTTTAGCTCGGTGCGCGCCGTCATTGTCACTTCAAGCGCCGAGGTCTTGTATTGACGTGATATGTTTTGCTGCTTGACCCACGATCCGTCCAGGTCACCGTCCTTGACCTCAAGGTAGCGAAGCTGAAATGCGACGACGTTGCGGGCGATCGAAATCGCCGGCCCGTCGTCTATCGAAAGCCCAAAAGTCGGATGCTCCTTGTCAGCCTTGCGGTCTACGAAGTAACGCTTGATCGTGACTGGCCTCATGGTGAACGAGCCGTTTTCGTAACTCGATCCGAACGCAATCTCGGGCTGGACACCGCGGTGCTCCACCGTATCGAAGGTCAAGCCGATCCCACCTTCCGAAGTCAGCTTCGCACTCGTGATCTTGATGAAGTCAAACTGGACCGAGCCATCCTGAAGCACGCTGCTAACAATGAACTCTTCATTCGGGATCAACGCGTCGATCACCGCTCTTGGATCTATGCGAGCCGAGCTGTTAGGCGCCATCTCGACGTAGTGATCGACGACCGAGAAGCTTCGCGTCGAGGCTGGAATGAAAGGAAGGGATGCGACCGGGAGCTTCGATTCGGTGTCTGACGAGACAATGGTGACCTCATCAGTCTTTCCCTCTGGACCATCGAAAGAGTAGATCGAACGAAATCTTGGACCGAGTCCAAGGCTGTTCTCTTTTGATTGCTGGATGTCACGTGTGAGAAAGTCCATTAGCAATCGTGCGTTTTGGTCCATCTCAGATACACCCTGCTCGGCGCGGAAGATCGCTTGACTCTTGCCCAGCAGGGCGACAACCGATCCGATGATCACGGTAAACACCATCATCGCGATCATCAACTCGGTCAGTGTGAAGCCTAGCTCCTTCGGCATTGCCGATTCTTCAAGTCGAACTCTTCGTTTGTGTTCCATTGGTTTGCCCTCCTCTCGCCTGCCACTGAGCGCCCGCCACTGAACTACGGTTTCATCGCGAACTCATTGATTGCTAATCACTGTGTATAGGTCGACGAGCTCAGGTGCCTTTCCAGTCGTAGCTGTCTCGCTCTTGACTCGCACAGCAATCGTCAATCGGCGGTCTCCCGGGTTCTGTTCATTGCTAGAGACGATCGCCCACCTGCGCGAATAGCTGACCCGCTCGTCGCCAAACGGGTTCCCCGCTGAAATCGTCCCGTCGGGGCGGCGGGTTTCGGCCGTGCCATCTGGCCGAACTACCGTTACGGTGCCTTCAGGCTCCGCGTCGTTACGGCCGGCGAGGATGATCCTGTCGAAGTAGTATGAACCGTCTGGTCCCCAGGCGTCCTGCTCGATGTTCCCAGCTACGAATGAATCGTCTGGCCCGTGAGCGTTCGGATTCGGGCCCATCTTCCCAGGATCTACAAGCCGTTGAAACGAGATAGCTCCAAGCTGTTCGAGCTTGTCTTGCGCGAATGTTGTAGCCGTCGTGAAATTACGCGAACTAGCATTCGTCTTCATCGCCACGGTGAACATTCCGGCGAGACTCACAAGTCCCACAACCGTGACAAGCATCGAGATCAACGCTTCAATCAAGGTGAAGCCTTTCTCGGTTGAAGTTACATTCTTCGTATCGATTTGTTTCGCGTCAGTTAGTAACGTCATCTCTTTTCTTCGCTCCTTAACCTTCGCTCAATCACAGCAAGGGCGCTGAAGACTCTTTAAAATTGATTAGCTCTTACCCTCTTGCAATGTTCCGGAAAGAGTCACCTGACCAGTTGGTGAAACAGTCACGATCTGGTAGTAGCCATTCGCTCCGTTGATGCGAATTGCAGCGTTTTCGCGGGGCATCGGCGTGACGACGCCGCGACCGTCGAATGAAATCTGGCGCGGCGCATCGGAAGCGATCGTTATTCCTTCGGGCAACCGAACGGCACCTTTGTTCTGCGCCGCGCCTGCTTCGGCAGGGTCGTACTGTTCGATATCGACTCGCTGCAACTCAGCGACCGAGATTCCTGCTCGCGTGTTGTTTGAAGTCGCCAGGTAGCGCGCACGCTGGACGGCGGTGGCGACGTTTCGCGCCGCAACGCCTAGCCGGTAACTTCGCATATAGGCAACGACCTGTGGAACTACGAAGGCCGCCACGACGGCTATGATCAATAGCACGACAGCCATCTCGATCACCGAGAAGCCGCGGTCGTGTGGATCCGAGCTAGCGAAACGTGCTTGTCGAAACATATTGTTACACACTGTGGAAGTCGTTTGAGGGCGCCGCACGTGGAGCTTAAGAGCACACCCAAAACGCAGTATCGCGTTCCTGGCTCTTGAATCGAGTTAGTTACCGTGGGGGTTACCGAGTGAACCGCTTTGCGTCGGCAAGGAACAGGCAATCACTATTCCGCTTGGATCCAGGGCTAGTCCAGTCCTTACTATGTGAGCGCGAAGTCTCTAAGAAACTTGCTGCCACTTTTCGTGAATCTTTTCAGGCTCCGTGACACGCCAATCACTCCAAATTGTTCCGCAACCCAAACACTCCCACTGACACCGAGCTGGTGTTCATAGTAAACTGATTACGGGTACTCGTCTTGAGTCTCATCCTTTGGAGTCCTCAATGGTAAGCACTCTAAACCAAAGCGAGCACGTGTCCACCGACAACCTTGATCTTTTGCTTGTAGTATTGCCGCCTCCGATTCGCGATTCCCTCGGGCGCGTCGGCGGGATTGAGTCGCTCATCGAAGTGGTGCTCGATCTCGGCCGCCAGCCAGAAGCACGCTATCCCGGGGAGGCCGTCTACCTGAACGACTCCTTGGTTAGTCGGGAGGACCTCGAGTACGTGGCTAGCCGCGCCGGACAGTTCACTCGGGATAACCGAGCGGGCATCGAGCGTACCCTGCACAGAATCTCCGCGATGCGCAATCGGTTGGGCCAGATAGTCGGACTGACTTGCCGCGTGGGCCGCGCGATCTACGGAACAGTCGACATTATTAGAGACATCGTTGAGTCGGGAAAGAGCATTGTGCTGATGGGCCGTCCTGGCGTCGGTAAGACGACGCTCCTCAGGGAAGCCGCGCGAGTGCTTGCCGACGACCTGGCCAAGCGCGTCGTTGTTGTTGACACTTCGAATGAGATCGCCGGCGACGGCGACGTTCCTCATCCGGGCATCGGCAGAGCCCGGAGGATGCAAGTACCAGAACCGGAACATCAACATCAGGTGATGATCGAGGCCGTCGAGAACCACATGCCGGAAGTGATTGTCATCGACGAGATAGGAAGCTCACAGGAAGCTCTGGCGGCTCGCACTATCGCTGAGCGCGGTGTACAGCTCATAGCCACTGTTCACGGGAACACGCTTGAGAACCTGATGATCAATCCAACGCTCTCAGATCTCGTCGGCGGCATACAACCGGTGACACTCTCGGACGAAGAAGCAAGGCGGCGTGGAACCCAGAAGACTGTGCTCGAGCGGAAGGCTCCGCCGACATTTGATGTGCTGATTGAAATTCAAGACAAAGACAGGCTGGCCATCCATCAAGACGTCGCCGACGCCGTAGATCAGATGCTGAGGGGGTTCCTACCCGGCACCGAGGTTCGAGAGCGGCATGCGGAAGGCGAGTTCACGATCACTCGTGCGGACTCGGTAAACGCGGAAAACGCCTCGGCTGCGGCTCCTGCCGAATTCAGTGGGCAACGGCGCGACGGCCGAGCGAAAGGCAAACTCCTGCGAATTTATCCCTACGCCTTGAGCCGTGAACGGCTTGAGCGAGCTATTGCAGACCTTGGAGTTCGAGCCGTTGTAACAACTGATCTTGGCGAAGCTGATGTGCTACTCACGCTGAAGTCTCACGCGAAGCGGCAATCGCAAAAGATGAGAGAGGCGCGCGGAAAGAATCTCGAAGTTCATATCGTGAGGAGCAACACGCTCACTCAAATGGAGAACTTCTTACGCGAGGTCTTTGGTGCCGTCGCTTTAAGACCCGTCGCTGAGGATGCCGCGATGCAAGAAGTGGAAGACGCTGTGATCGAAGTCGTTGAACGTCGCCGTCAAGTCGAACTCTCCCCCCAGCCCCGGCACGTTCGAAGAATGCAACACCTCTACATCGAACGCAGCGGGTTGCATTCTGAAAGCAAAGGGCAAGACCCGGCGCGCCGAATCGTGATATACCCACTTTGATTGCTTGCGCCGCATCGCGATCGCCTACAAACCTTCCACGCAAGTTAACAAGCCGGCAGATCTCAGTTTAAGAGGAATAAGTCCAGCTTTAGCCGGAATCCCAAGGTAGGTAGTTATCAGGTCGTTTTGTTTGTTGAACCGGAAGGTTGAAACTCTTCACTGCGGACCTGGGCAAGTTCGGGAGGCGAGTTTCTTATTTGATCGGTTTGAATGCATCCCAATCGTATGTGAATCCTAGCGAGAAACCGGTTTGGGGTGCGCGCTTCGAGATCCCAAACACACCCGCCGCGTTCCAGCGGAGCCCCAGGGCTTTTATCTGAGCGCCCAACCGTGCTTCACCGAAGTCCTCGGTGCCCAGCGGCGCCTTTGTGCGAGTCGAATGAAACCCATTCACTTCGCCCACTAGATCCACGCGGTCGTTCAATGTGTAGATACCCGCGAGTCCATAAAGCAGAACGTCGTTCTGAGTAGTCGCACTAAGCGGCGACGTCAGGATTCCGAGCCCCAGATTTCCGAACAAATTGAGCTTGTTGTTGAGAACGTGCTTACCCGCCGTAACCATTCCATAGAAGTTCGTTGTGTTGTTTCCGATCCCGCGAGCCTGAACCGAGTTTGGAAGCTCAACGCCGAAACGAAATCCCAAAGACGGTGCGATCTTCGCCTCGTTGAGAATCTTGATCTTCATCCACAACCTTGCGTCGCCCACATCGTTCGTGTCCTTAAGATTCGCTCCGAGGCTGAGCGGAATCGCCGAAGGCCCCCGGCTATCGATCGAGAGAAAGTTTCGAACGGTCCATTCGATCTGGAACTCTACATTTGACGCAAGACCGAAGCTCAATCGCGTATCGCCGAGCCTGGTGAGATCGCCTCGCAAACCAGACACCGGAAACTGCTGGTTCTGCAGAAACTCAACGCCTGTTTCGATGCGAATCACGCCTGGCTTAATGATGTCCACGTCTTCGGTTAGCAGCGGCCGCTGCTGAGCTTCTCCGCTGATTGACGATGCGCAGACAAAACAAGCAGCCAGGAAGAATCGAGCCAGGGGCGTAGTCATCCACGGTCTCGATGCAGGTTTTGCGGATATGAGTTTCATGAGAGAACTCGTGCGGCGATTCTATTTAGGGTGAATCCCTTTGTCAAACAGGGGATTCAAGCGAAAAGGGTTCTCACAGGCAGTAGGATCAAATGCCAACAGGCGAGCCGTTACAGCTCCACAATGAGTGACCGCTCCACAATGAGTGACCGCTCCGCAACGGATCACCCGCGCGAAGATTGGCCCGAAGCGTCAAGGATTCCGGTTCGGGCTACGCTTCATTTGGTCGAGCGCACCGCCAGTTGTCTCGGCGATGATCGTCGCGCGCTTCAGATTCTTCAGATTGTAGGTGAACTCTCGCCGCCGAGAACGTGCGCTTGCTCGTCAGCACGTAGACCTCCTTCTCTTCGCCGTAGCGCTTTCCGGGAACGTAAGGCAGGGTTCAACACTGACGAGTGCTCTTGGTCGGACGGAAGTAGAGATCATTTCAAAAAGCTGATCGTTTGCTGTCGGGCACCGCCTGGCGATCCGCCTTTTCCAGTCTTACAGCTTTCTAGCCTGTTGGTTCCAATTATTAGCCATGGCACGCGCCGGTTCACCTGCTCGCGAGCCTTGATAGTGACCCAATTGACGAGGCGATGAAAACTTGTCCACCAATTTCTTCGCTTGAAGACTAACAACAACGCGTCGATAAAATACACGACTCTCTAAGCGAGTCGGCTGTGGGTCGATAGCTTTACGTGTTAATATCTTTTGTGTAGTATTTGGTGGTTTCAAGGGGCAGCAGGGAATGAAGTAATCAGGCGTGATTCGGTCATCGCTCCTCAATTTTCATACAGGACAGGCTAATAATGGAGTCCATCACTATTCTGAACAACGTTGAAGACAAGCACGTCGAAGAACTCGAGACAGTGACCATACGTTTTGCTGGAGACTCCGGCGACGGGATGCAGCTTACGGGCACGCAGTTTACCAACACGACGGCGATCGTGGGCAATGATATTTCGACGCTTCCGGACTTTCCGGCTGAGATTCGCGCGCCAGCCGGGAGCCTTCC
>DATMCM010000107.1:0-7917 GCA_035558335.1 Blastocatellia bacterium
GCGGGCATGGGTTATGCCGAGACGCCCCTTGATGAAATCAAAGGTTCGGCCCGCAGTCATCGTAGCCGAAGTGAGCACGGCGCTGTGTATCTCAGTGAAGAGTTTCTCTTCAAGAATGCCGGAGACGTCGATCGGCGTCGCGTGAAGAAAAACGCCGCGCCCGCGCGTCTCCAGCCAATAGACAAAATCGGGCGCTGCCGCGCTGACGATAAACTCGAGGTCAAACTTAAACCCTTGAACGCGTCGCGAGATGTTGTCGAGCTCGGGAGGCGGGTCCTTCACGACGGAGAGCGCCGAAGCGAGCCTGGCGAGGGCGTTAGAAAGCGCGATCGCCGCCTCCCCCGCTGGCGTAACGGTTTCGTTGCCTTGGCGGTCAACACGGACGAAATATGAGCTCTCTATTGCCCGCCGCGAATCCTGCGATGGAGCCCATCTCTCTCGCCTGCCTTGATAGCCTCCTCGACGCCGGCGAAAAGAATCCTCTCCGTTGGAATCGCTCTCATTCGATGCATGGTCATCGGCCGGAGCTCCGCGAAGCGCGAGCCAGAAGACGTCCGCTCGCTGAGCGAGCCGAGCAAGCGCCCGGGTCAACTCGCTCGACTGCTCGGGCTCCGGGATGGCAAGCTTCTGCGCATCTCTGATCAGATCAATCGCGCGAAAGCTCGACACGCTTGTCCCGAAATACGAAGCAGCCACGTCTTCAAGCTCGTGCGCTTCATCGAAGATGATCGTCGAGTAGTCGGGCAGCACCGCGCCGTAGTCGCCGCCTCGCAGCGCAAGATCCGCGAAGAAGAGATGATGGTTCACGATGACTACATCTGATTCGAGAGCTTGCCGGCGCATCCGTGTGATAAAGCACTCTTCGAAGTCCGGGCACTTCTGGCCAAGACAGATTTCAGCGCGCGCGTCGATCTGGGGCCAGAACGACAGCGCCTCTGGCAGATCAGTCAGCTCGGCGCGATCGCCGGTCTCAGTCTCGCGTGCCCATTTTCGAACCTCGTCGAAGTGATCGATGTCTTCAAGGCCTTCGAGAATGGGCATCTCGCTTGTCTTCTTCAGCCGGTGAAGGCACACATAGTTTGAGCGTCCCTTCATGCAGGTGGCTTTGAACTCACGCGGAATGATCTTCTGAAGAAACGGAATATCTTTTTTGTGAAGCTGCTCTTGAAGGTTCTTGGTCGCAGTCGAAACCAATACGCGCCGGCCAGCCGCCAGCGCGGGAATCAGGTAAGCCAGCGTCTTTCCGGTTCCGGTCCCTGCTTCGATCAGAGCGATACCGCCGTCGGCAAGGACGTTCCGGACGGACTCGGCCATCTCGACCTGCCCGGGCCGATATTCGTAGTTCGGATGATGCTGGGCGATCAGGCCGTGGGGACCAAAAACTTCTTCCATAAGTCAAAAACGGAAGCGCAAGGCAAGGTTGAAGAGGCGGCGAAGGAAGGGCCACTCTTCGAATTTCGTATTCTAGTGTGTGCTTGCGTGGCTTCGCACCAGGCGATTCTCGTACATAGGGAACCGTTCGCAAAGCGCCCTGACTCGCGCGATCACGGCCTGGTGCACCGAGTCGTCTTCAGGCGCGGCCAGCACATCGCTTATGAAGCCTGCGATCTGTTTCATCTCCGCTTCTTTCATTCCTCGAGTAGTCAGGGCGGGCGTGCCGATGCGAATGCCCGAAGCCTTCATCGGCGGTTGAGTGTCGAATGGTATGGCATTCTTGTTGACTGTTATCGCCGAACGTTCGAGCGCCTTTTCGGCTTGCGAGCCGGTCAGTCCGCGGACAAATACGTTGACCAGCATCAAGTGGTTGTCGGTGCCGCCTGAAACGATTCGGAAGCCCGCGTTCGTAAGCTCCTGCGCAAGCGCTTTCGCATTCGCGATTACCTGACTCTGGTAATCCTTGAAACCGGCTTCCAGAGCTTCCTTGAAGCACACTGCCTTCGCCGCGATCACGTGCATCAGCGGTCCGCCTTGAATAGTCGGAAAGACTGCACGGTCCACGTCCTTTTGAAACTGCTCGCGGCACATCACCATCCCTGCCCGTGGCCCTCGCAGCGTCTTGTGAGTCGTGGTTGTAACGAAATCCATATGCGGAACTGGACTCGGGTGAAGACCGGCCGCCACGAGCCCTGCGATGTGCGCGATATCCGCCATTGAATGAGCGCCCACTTCTTTGGCGATTCGCCCTATTCGTTCGAAGTCAATCACTCGCGAATAAGCCGATGCCCCACAGAGTATGAGTTTTGGGTTGTGCTCGTGAGCAAGACGCTCGAGCTCGTCGTAGTCGATCTGTTCCGTTTCGGCGGTCACTCCATAAGGAACGATCTTGTAGCTGCGACCGGAAAAGTTGAGCGGATGCCCGTGGGTCAAGTGGCCGCCGTGTGCGAGGTTCATACCAAGAATCGTGTCTCCGTAGTTGAGCACTGCGAGATAGACTGCCATATTCGCTTGCGAACCGGAGTGAGGTTGAACGTTTACGTGCTCGCACCCAAAGATTTGCTTGGCCCGATCACGCGCGAGATTCTCGACAACGTCAACGAATTCGCATCCGCCGTAGTAGCGCTTACCCGGGTAGCCTTCGGCGTACTTGTTGGTCAGCACCGAGCCCACTGCTTCGAGCACTGCCTCGGAGACGAAGTTCTCGGAGGCGATCATCTCCAGATTGTAAGCTAGCCGCCTCTCTTCATCGGCGATTGTCGCGGCTACTTCGGGATCAACTTCAGATAGCGGTCGATTCATTGAAGCAGTCATTTGTGCAGGCCTCGGCGGATGAAATTTTGCGCGGTAATTGTCGCGCTCACAAGGCGGATACTAACAGCTGCAAGCAGCGAGTGGCCAGTGGGTAGAGACTACTGCAGGTAGGTTTGGAGGTTGTTGCGGGAAATGACCACACGTGAGCTGAACTTTGGGGTGTCGGCCGGAAAATTCGCTTCGCGATTGTTGATCTTCATCTTGAGAGTGGTCCTGTTGCCGTAGGAGAGCGTCACCTGGCTTTGCGCCGGAGGAATGTCGGTTGTCTGTCCTTGCTTCAACACCAGTATCGTAGGCTTGGCGTCGTCGACCTGATAGCGAATCCAGGCATCACCGGTGGCCGCTTCGAGCTTGACGATCAGAACGTCACCGCTCGCCGCAGGAGCAGCTTGCGAGGGATCGGGTTGAGAGGGTTGGGCCGGCGTCGTTTGAACGGTTTGCGGCGGAATCTGTTGAGGCACGGCCTTGGAGGGTTCGTTCTTCTGCGCGGCGACTGCTGGCGCAGTCTCGGTGCGCGCGCGGTTCAATTGTTTTACGATGCCGAGGACTATTACGACTACAAACAGCAGAATCCCCGTGCCTATTACAATCGTCGACCAGTTTGTGCGAGCCGGCGCCTGCCGAAACGACACTGGATCAGATCGACGAGGCTTCAAATCGGGCGAAGGTAATGCCTTTGCGAGCGGTGGTCGCGACTTGGAAACCTGAGGTGTGACGGAAATCGCATCATGTGGTTCGTCCGTTAGCCCGGTGACTTGCTGCTGATATAGACCGATGGCCTCGTCTTCATTCATCCCAACTTGCTTGGCGTAGGCGCGAATGAACGAACGAGTGAAGATTCCGCCAGGCAGCGTGGCGAAGTTGTCGGTTTCAATGGCTTTGAGGAAGCGCGTCCCGATCCTGGTCGATTCAGAGATCTCGGCCAGAGTGATGCCGCGCTCCTCGCGCTTGCGCCTCAGTTCTTCGCCCAGTGTCGGCATATTAGCCGAGCGACCTCTCTTGTGCTGTAATTGATGGAGGAACGACGCTCATCTTAGAGTAAGGTCATTACAGTGTCAAGCAATGGTCACTTCAACCTCACGATCGTTTATGTCCCCAAAACTGCGCCGTTGCGATGCTTGACGGTGCCTTCGCGTTTTGTTAGGTTTGAGTCTCTTCGAGAGCACGTGATTCTCGCCAGATGCTCACGCAAAATGTTCATTCAAACGAGTCGAACACGGAGGAGTCCTTTCTATGAATACCGAAGCGCTCGGGTTGATCGAAACCAAGGGATTTGTAGGCGCTGTTGAGGCCGCCGATGCGATGGTCAAAGCTGCTAACGTAGTTTTAGTGGGTCGAGAGTACATCGGGGCCGGCTACGTGACGGTGCTCTGCCGCGGCGACGTTGGAGCAGTGAAAGCCGCCACCGACGCGGGGGCTGCAGCGGCGCGGCGAGTCGGCGAGCTGGTAAGTGTTCACGTGATTCCTCGACCACATCGCGAGCTCGAGCAAGTTCTCGAGGCGGCGGGCCTCATGAGCGGCGGTCAACAGCTCGCGGGAGGAGAGGCTCGTGGCCAGTTGACCGCGGGCGCTCAAGAAGACGGCAAGCGGTCGCTCCAGTCATCGGGCAAGGACCGCGTGAAGGCGTGAAGCGTTGTCTTCAGGTTCACGGCTTAACGTTTGCGGTTCAGCTTGAGGATTGAGTTGAAATTGGAAAACGAGATTTGGTGCCGGGGTCATGAGCAGCGACAAAGATCTTCAATCGATCGAGCAGGCGCGTGAACTCGCTGAACGCGCATTCCAGGCGCAGAAGACGCTCGCTACTTTCTCACAGGAGAAGATAGACGAGATAGTGGGGGCGATGGCGCGGATCGCTCAGCAAGAGGCCCATCGCCTGGGCGAGATGGCCTTTCTGGAAACGGGATACGGTTCGGCTGCTGACAAAGCCACCAAGAACCGGTTTTCAGCCGAACAAATTTACAACTTCATACGGCCGATGCGAACTGTTGGAGTCCTTCGGCAGACCGAAAGCATCATCGAGGTCGCTTCGCCCCGCGGCGTTGTGTGTGCGGTGATTCCATCAACCAATCCAACCTCCACAGCGATCTTCAAAATCCTGATCGCGATCAAGGCTCGAGACGCGGTAGTACTCAGCCCGCATCCTTCCGCAACCAATTGCATAAGCGAAACAGCGCGAGTGATGCGAGAGGCCGGGGAAGCGGCTGGGCTTCCGGCCGGTGCGATCGGTTGTATGTCTGTCGCTACCATCGACGGCACGCAAGAATTGATGAAGCACAAGCGCACCGCGTTGATTCTTGCGACGGGGGGAATCGGGCTTGTGCGCGCAGCTTACTCTTCCGGCAAGCCCGCCTTCGGCGTTGGCCCCGGTAACGTGCCGGCGATGATCGAGCGTTCGGCTGATGTGACAAAAGCAGTGCGCGACATTCTTACCGGTAAGTGCTTCGACAACGGAACTATCTGTTCGTCGGAGCAAGCGGTCGTCGTAGATCGCCCGATTGACGCCGAGGTGCGCGCGCGATTTGTCGCCGAAGGCGGCTGCTTTCTCGAGAAGGAACAGCAGGAGGCGTTGACACGAGTCGTTGCAACCGCGACCAACACCTTGAACCCGAAAATCGTCGGCAAACCCGCGAAGGTTATCGCGGAGATGGCAGGCATCTCGGTTCCTGAAAACACGCGCGTTATGCTTTGCGAACTAACCGGCGTCGGCCGTGACTTCCCGCTTTCTATGGAAAAGCTCTCTCCCATACTTGCTTACTACGTCGTTGACAACCTGGAGGAGGGAAGCGAGCGGTGTGCGCAGATTCTTCGCTATGGCGGAATGGGTCACACCGCTTCGATTCACACTCAAAACCGCGATGCGGCTCGCGAGTACGGCATACGCATGCCGGTGTCGCGAGTAGTGGTGAATAGCCCTTCAACTCACGGTGCGATTGGGTTCACAACGGACCTGGAGCCTTCTATGACGTTGGGGTGTGGCTCCTGGGGCGGTAACGTCACCTCGGATAATATCTCGCCGCGCCATCTGCTCGACGTGAAGAGAATAGCGTTCGAGACAAAGCCCATAAACCAGGTGACAGCGGCTCAGCGTCCGACAGTGCGCGCGGCTTCCAGCGGGGCGACGGTTGATCGCGCGTCAATCGCTGCGCTGGTAGACCGCTTCCTCGCCGAGCGCCACGTTGATCCGCACCCGCAACAAACTGTAGCTTCCACATCAGCGCAAGTAACAGAATCGGCGCCGGAAGCCGTTCATCAAAAGCGGCCGTCTGATCCTGCTCGAGCGCAAGCTGAGAACTCAGCTTCGAACGGCGCGGCCAACGGCCGCGTCTACGATTTTGTTTGCGAAGAAGATGTGAAGCGAGCGATCGCCGCGCGAGAGAAAATCTATATCAACCAGAAGACAATAATCACTCCGGCCGCTCGTGAATTGGGTGACGAGCGCGAGGTCTTCGCTCGGAGTTGATGAACACACCCGTCGGTCCTCAGTCAGTGAACGAGAGGGACTTCGAACGGCGCGCGGCATACCAACAAGACTGCAATTGCAAATTGCGCGCGACGCGAGCCGCGCCGGACGCCGCTAAACAAGGAGCCAGCCGAGGAGGAGTGTCGGCAGTTTTCTAGTGACGGGAGTTCCCGAGTTCGCGTCTCTGTATCCCACCGCTCAGAAAAGGCTCTGCTCCCTGCGCAGCGCCCGCGCGCGGCTTGCGTCGAAGGCACTCATCGGACTCAGCTTTCCATATCGCTCACGGTCGAGTCTTGTTGAGTCGGTTTGTGTCGTGACTCAACTGGGGACAGCTAAGCCTCTACTTGCCCGGATCGACGAGGCGTGATGACAACCCCGTGACCTCTCCCCTGATCTACCAGGTTCATTCATCAGGTCAGCGTGCGATCCGGGCGAGGAGAAGCTTTGTCCCAGCCCGCGGCGAAAACACAAAAAGCCTTATGAGAGAGAGGCGGCGTATGGCCGCGTGATGAAACCGATTAGACGCGAATGGAAGGAGGACCTCTTTGGGACGGATGACGCTGGGCGGATGACGAAAACCCAGGCTGCCTTTGATGACTGACAAGAACGATCGAGCCCGGCAGCACCTGGCAAGATGCGTCAACGATCTGATCCAAGCCACGAGTGGTTCCCGCACTAACGGCGATCTCGTGACTGGATTCATCGGGTTCCGCAAAGCTCGCGGTCCCTGGGGTAAATTGGCTTGCGTAGCGAGTCGCAGAAACTTGCTCAAAGCGGCCCACGCCATCTCCGAGCCACACGACTGCCGCGTCCGGGCGAACCATATCAGCCCAGATCAAGTCGGTATCACCGTCGTTGTTGAGGTCGTGGGCGAAGAGCGAACCGTGCGCTTCCGTCCGAGTGACGAAATGAAGCCAGAAGAATGTACCCGAGTTGCTTAGGAATACCTCTATGCTCTTGCGCTGTCCCGTGCCCCCCACTCGTGCTCGATCACCCAACCCGTCTCGATCAAAATCCGCGAGAACGACTGTCTGACCAAACTGAACCCATCCGTCACGCGTCGAACAGGTTTCTGAAGCTCGTGGAGTCGGTGAAACCAGGGCGGAGATTGCAACGGCAATCAACAGCAATAACATCTTGCTCTGGTGCCAGCATGATCGCATTGGCTCGACTATATCAGAGGCATTCCGCGTGGTGCAATCGGTTTGAACAACAAATTGCGGTCTGGCGCAAATGTGTCAAAGGGAGATTTCTCAGTGGTTCTGAACCGGTTTGGCGCCGTCGCGAGGCGCGGTGTAGCCATTCCGTGTTCGAGCAGCCAGGCGGCGCGTGCCAGAGCTTACCTGGACTTTCACCGAGCGAAATGTGCCGTCCTTTTTTGAGTTCGTTGGGTAATAACCGATGGCGTACTGCGTGCGTAGATCGTTTGATATGGCCTGCGCGATTGAGTGAACCTCGGAGAGTTCTTTTGGGAAGAAGGCCTTTCCGCCGGTCTCGTCGGCTAACTTTGCCAATAAAGTTTCGGCCTTGTCTTTTGGGCTCTTCTTGAATATTGCGGATTCACGATCCAGATCGCTGGTGAAGCCGATCAGATAAATCTGCACGTCCGTCTCACGCAGGTGATCGACGACCTCATTGAACTTGTAGTAGCTATCCTTGTCCAGGCCGTCGGTTACGAGTATGACTGCTTTGCGACGGTTCTTTCCATC
>DATMCM010000108.1:0-13874 GCA_035558335.1 Blastocatellia bacterium
TCGCCCGGCGACAGCTCGATCGGCATGAACGTCGCGGCCAAATCTCTTACGGGGAACAAACTGCGCTACGATGTGAACGCGGATGTGAACGAAACGGCGGCCATCGTTCTAGACGCAAAACGAGGCGGCGGCAAGTCAGCCGTACTGATCTTTGGCGGCGGGAGCCCGAAGAATTTTCTGCTTCAGACCGAACCCCAGATTCAGGAAGTGCTCAAGATCGAAGAGAAGGGCCACGACTACTTTTTGCAGGTGACCGACGCGCGGCCGGACACCGGCGGCTTGTCGGGAGCGACTCCGAGCGAAGCAGTCTCGTGGGGCAAGATCGATCCTGATCGTCTTCCCGACGCCGTCGTCTGCTATCTGGATTCGACCATCGGATTACCCATCATCACTGCGTACGCGCTCGCGCGTCACAAGCCAAGAAAGCTAAGGCGGCTCTACGATCGCCGCGACGCGATGATGAAGCTGCTTGTAGACGAACACTCTCGAGCAGTCAGTAGTCCGTAGTCAGTAGTCCGTAGCTCTTGTGCCAATGACCAACCGAACTTCAGCGAACGAGCTACTGACTACGGACTACTGACTACGGACTACTGACTACTGACTACGGACTACTGACTACGGACTGCCTTTATGTTCTTTGCTGATCTGGCACTCGCACGACGACTGGAGATGACTGACGCGCTTGCCGGTGTCGAGTTTGCTCGCTCGTGGGCGCGGCGCAACTCTTTCACCGGCGAGGCGTCTCTCGCGGTGGCCGGCGGTCACGCCGGGTTTGGAGGCGTCGACTCGCCTGTGACGCAGGCCTTTGGTCTCGGCTTGAATGGCCCGGTAACCGAAGCGGACATCGCCGGCCTGGAAGAGTTCTATCGAGCACACGGGTCGCCGGTTAATATCGAGACCTGTCCGCTGGCCGATCCTTCTTTGTTGAAGCTTATGAATGAACGAGGCTACAGGCCGATCGAGTACTCGAATGTGTTCACACGGGACCTCACCGACAGCGACTTACGAGCCTGGCCGGACCCGACCAGCGAAGTTCGGGTGCGCACGCCGGCGGAGGACGAAGCTGAGAGTTACTCGCTTGTGGTCGCGAGGAGCTTTTTTGAGACCGCCGAGATCACGCCTGAGTTCCTGGGCGTGATCACTAATTGTTATTACGCCTCCGGCTCGTTCTTCTTCATAGCTGAAGTCGATGGCGTTCCGGCCGGCGGCGGCATGATGTCGATTCATCAAGGCGTGGCGTCGCTTGGCGGCGCGGGCACGCTTCGCGAGTTTCGAAATCGAGGTATCCAAAAAGCCTTGCTCCTCGCGCGGCTTGCGGTGGCCGTCGAGAACGGTTGCGATCTTGCGATGGTGGCGACCCTGCCAGGCAGCGGCTCGCAGCGCAACGTCGAGCGTCAAGGGTTTAGAGTCGTTTACACTCGCACCAAGTTCTTGAAGCAGTTGCCAGTTGCCAGTTGCTAGTTGCCAGTTGGCAGTTTGTCGGAGTGGCAATTGCCAATAGCCAACCCCAACATACTTTCAACTGGCAACTGGCAACTGGCAACTGGCAACTGGCAACTGCTAGTCTGCGCGAATGAGTTTATGGCACGCAGTGGTTGTCTTCGGAGCCGCGTTCATCGCCGGAATGATGAATTCAGTAGCGGGAGGAGGCACACTGCTGACCTTTCCTGCACTGGTCTGGCTCGGCATGGATCCGATTCGGGCCAACGTCACCAGCACGATAGCGCTCTGGCCGGGCTCGCTCGGGGCGATGTATGGATTTCGCCGTGAGCTTGAAGGCAGCCATCGGTGGATGCAGCTGCTTGCGCCCGTCTCAGTGGCGGGCGGACTCCTCGGCGCGTTCCTGCTTCTTCGCACGCCTTCCCGAGTTTTTGCTTCGATCGTTCCCTATCTGATCTTGTTTGCGACGGTTCTGTTCGCAGTTGGCGAGCCAATCACCCGATGGCTCAGCCGGGGCGACACATCGGCGCAGCACAAGACGTCACGCGAGACGCGCCTGTGGTGGATCGGCGCGATGATCTTTCAATTCGTGGTAGCGGTTTATGGCGGTTACTTTGGCGCTGGTATGGGGATCATGATGCTGGCAGCGCTGGGGTTGCTGGGCCTGACCGACATCCATCAGATGAACGGACTGAAGAATTTTTTCGTCGTTTGCATCAACGTGGTAGCCGCGAGTTACTTCGTGCTGCGGGGGAGCGTCGATTGGCCGTACGCGGCGGTGATGGTGACCGGCGCCATCGCCGGAGGCTACGGCGGAGCCGGGCTTGCTCGAAGGGTTGGCCGCCGCTTCGTTCGCCGCGCGGTCATCTGTATCGGGTTTGCAATGGCGGTTTCGCTCCTGTTTGGGCGTTGACGGTTCTCGATCGGCGCACCTTGTTTGAACACGGATTTTGATAGAGACTTGAGCCAATTGCGAAGGAGAGGACGTTCAAGCTTGTTGTCAGACAATTCAATCGACTTTGATTTCCATGAGCGCGGATTAGCCGGCCGGGTCGTGCTTGTAGCCGGCGCGACCGGCGGACTCGGCAGCGCGACCGCGGCACTGCTTGCAGGCGACGGAGCTACGGTGGTTGCCGGATTCCGCGGAGATAGAGATCGGGCCGCGGCCCTGAAACAGGCCCTGGAGGCCAGGTACAAGACGACGATTTATCTGGTCGAAGGCGACATCGCAGATCCTGCGGTTCGCTCGCGTTACATCGAAACCGCGGACGCGATCGGTCAAGGGCTCTACGGAGTTGTGTGTTTCACGGGCGATCCCGCGCGGGTGAAATTCGAGGAGGTGACCGACGCCGATCTTCACGACTCCTTGCAGGAGAACTACATCTCGCCGCTGCTGCTTGCGCGCGAGGCGGCCGCGCGGATGAAGCAGCGTGCCGTCGAAGGGTCGATCGTCCTGCTTTCCACGATGCAAGCGGTCGCGGTGTTCGAATCCAGCATCAACTACGCCGGACCCAAGACTGCTTTGATTCAAGCCGCGCGAATAATGGCCAAGCAGTGGGGCGGACCCGGCGGCATCCGGGTCAATGTCATCGCGCCGGGAGTCAACCGCGCCGGCATGGCTTTGAAGTCGATCGAATCGGGCAAGTACGACTTCTACATCGAGCAGGGAATCATCCCGCGGTTTGGCAGACCGGAGGATGTTGCCCGGGTCGCCAGGCTGTTGCTCGAGCCGGACAATTACATCACTGGACAGGTGATCACCGTTGATGGCGGGCTGACGCTTCGAAGGGATCGCGGCTAGCACCGAGGGATTGGCTTTTGGGAAGAACTCAAGAGCGACCTTAACCTGGGCTCCGGAAGACTACTAATAATGATTCGAACAGTTCGCACAACGCTTGCCGTTGCGATAATCGCCTGTTGTCTCGGAGCGCAACTGCCGGCTACTCAGCGCCTTTCCGTCGGCACAAAAGCTGCCCTTGATCGCATCTCAGCCGCGTCGCTGCGAGGACATCTCTCGTTCATAGCCTCTGACGCGCTCGAGGGTCGCGCCACTCCCTCAAAAGGATTGGACATTGCAGCCGAATACATCGCCGCCCAGTTCCGCCGCGCAGGACTCGAGCCCGTGGGCGACGACGGTTATTTCCAGACAGCGAACTTCGCGCTCGCCGAGACGCCGATGACTGGTTTCGAGCTGACGCTTCGCACGGGCGCGGAACCCATCGGCGTCAACGCGAGGCAGGTGAGCTTCTCGATCGAAAAAGCGTTGAGCGTCTCTGCGGCTGTTTTCAAAGTTGACTACACTGACGCTGCTGCGATTAACGCTTTGAAGATCGAGCAGGTGGAAGGCCGGGTGATCTTAACCGAGATTCCCGATTATCGGCGCGAAGCGCGATCGCGCTGGATGGAGATGTACCGCGCTCGGAATGAATTCACCGAAAAGATGACCGCGCTTAAAGCCGTGCTCATTGTTTCCGTCGATCGAATAGCAACGACCGGAAGCGGCGGCGAAGCCGGTCGCTTGATTGATCCCGAGAACAGACACGGTTTCGCAGCATCGGCCAGCATTCCGTTGATAACGGTTCACGACCCGAGGATGGTCAAAGCTTACGACGCGATGGGTCTCGGCCAGTCAGCGGCGCAGCTTGAAGCGCAAGTGCCGGCTCAAGTTGAACGGGTGATAAAGCTGCGAAACGTTATTGGCTTGCTGCGAGGCTCTGACCCGATTTTGAAGGACACTTACGTGATGGTGACCGCGCACTATGATCATCTGGGCGTTGGGCCGCCTAACGGTGGAGACAACATCTACAATGGCGCCAACGATGATGGCAGCGGAACGGTCTCGGTAATCGAGATCGCGTCCGCGCTTTCGAGATTGAAGCAGCGCCCGAAACGAAGCATCGTCTTCATGACTTTCTTTGGCGAAGAGAAAGGCGGGCTGGGCTCACGGTTCTACGGCCGTCATCCGGTGTTTCCGATCAACAAAACCATAGCGGATGTGAACCTCGAACAGGTGGGCCGCACCGATGACAGCGAAGGCCCGCAGATTTCAAACGCGACGGTCACCGGCTTCGATTATTCAGATGTCGGAACGATCTTAAAAGCTGCGGGCGAGTTGACCGGCGTGAGGGTCTACAAGCACGAGAAGAACAGCGACGCGTTCTTCAGCCGCAGCGACAATCAATCGCTTGCCGACCAGGGCGTGCCAGCTCACACGGTTGGCGTGACTTTCTTGTTTCCCGATTATCACGGCTTTGGCGATCACTGGGAGAAGATAGACTACGTGAACATGGAAAAAGTAGATCGAATGGTGGCGTTGGGGCTAATGATGATCGCCAACAATCCGCAGGAACCGAAGTGGGACGCTTCAAACCCGAAAGCGGCTCGGTATCTGAAAGCATGGCAGGACCATCACGGCAAGTGATTCATGAAACCTCACTTGAAGAGGGTATGTTAAAACCGATTCAAGTTGCGACGCCCACTCGAAGCGATGACAGGTCGGGAAGGTGGGCTTGCCCCCGCTGAGTTTCGTGATATCTTGCCGCCATGGCTCGGAAGTGGTCGAATCGCAATCTTCCTGGCGCTCTACATTTCCTAACCGGAAACTTCGCTCGCCGCCTGCCGGTATTCGAGCAAGCTGCTTGCTGTGGTGCATTCATCGATGTTTGTTGCACGCTCAAGGAGCGATGGCCCTTCAAACTAATATCTTACGTACTCATGCCCGATCACATACATTTGATCGTCAATTCGAGGGATGGCCGCATTCGAGAATTAGCAGGAGCACTCAAGAGTCTGTCTGCTCGCCGCATCATCGATTTGTTTGAAGGTTCCTCTCTTTTGAGAGATAGGCCCGACGTGGATGGTTCAATCAATCAAGTCTGGCAAGAGAGCTTCAAGGCGCTTCCGCTCTGGAGCGATTGGCTGATCTGGCAAAAGATAAACTACATTCACAACAACCCGATCAAATCCGGATTGGTAAGGTCAGCCGCTGAATACCGCTGGACTAGCTTCCGCTCGTTCTACTTCGGCGAGTCCGAGCCGATTAGAGTTGATAAGGATTGGTGGTGGCCGGACGACGTGCAAAAACTCGCGAGAGCTGCTGCTGAATGGTCGGCGGAGATGGGGAGAGAGGAACTAGACTAGAACGACTCAGCGGGGGCAAGCCCTCCTTCCCTACCTTTTATTGTGCTGAGACTCGACAAAGGTCAGCAGCCGACGGCCCTTGACGAATCGTCTATAATTTTCGTATATCTTCGCTAGATTTTCGTATCGAGGCTGAATAGCGAGGTTTGCGTTTGAAACTATTATTGAAATCGGAGATCGAATCCGGGCTGGCGACTCGCTTCGGCGACGCGATCGCGCTGCGCGAAAAACCCGCGACTGAATTCGTCTCGACCGGCCTCGCCGAAGTAGATGAGATGACCGAGGGCTTGCCGCGCGGCGCGATCACCGAGTTGCTTGGCCCTGCGTCTTCGGGCCGCACGACCTTATTGCTGGCGGCGCTCAGAGCAGCTACCGCTCGCGATGAAGTCTTCGCGCTTGTAGACGCCAACGACTCCTTCGATCCGGCTTCAGCCGCTAGCGGCGATGTTGACCTGGATCGATTGCTGTGGGTTCGCTGCGGCTCTGACGCCGCGCGGGCGTTGAAAACCGTCGACCTGTTGCTGCAAAGCGGCGGCTTCGGGTTGATAGCGTTGGACCTCGGCGACATCTCGACCGACAGGGCCCGGCGAATTCCACCGAGCTGGTGGCACCGCTTCCGCCGCGCAATCGAGAACACGCCGACCTGTCTGCTGGTGATCGAGCGCGAGCCCAACTCTCGCTCGTGCGCGTCACTTGCGCTTGAGACGATCAAAGAAAATGAAATCTGGTCGATGAACTCATCGAGCTCAAGTTCATCGCCGGCGTGTTCGATTCTTCTCTCCGGGGTGACGCTCCAGATCGTGCGTAATAAGCCGATACGTGTGAGAAAGCGTGAAGCGCGTATTCAGTCGCGAGTCTTGCACATGCCGTGAAAACACTGCGGTCGTGATAAAACGAGGCCGGGTGCGCGTCACGTTTTGGCGCAGAAAACAACGGGCGTGCAGCTCTTTCAGCTGCGTTCAAGCAGCTTTCCGGAGGCAAATTGGCCAGTCGTTTACGGCTGGTTCGCTGCGAGACCTGTCGCGTCGAGCCCGTTCAACGGGCTTCTCGTTCTGCGCTTAACCCTGACGCGCACCCGACGCGTGACCTCTCTCGTGCCGCCGAGTTATGATTGACGCTCCATTCTCGGGGGATCAATCAACATGCACAAACGTCTGTCTGACTACCGAGCTCTGATTGTGGTTGTCGTTCTGGCGCTCTCCTCACCGGCCTCACTTTCTTTTGGCCAGCAGGAGCCTCCGCCGCAGCCCGCGGATCTGATTCTTCGAAATGGACTCGTCTACACCGTCGATCCAACGAACACGCTCACCGAAGCCGTAGCCATACGCGCCGGCAAGTTTGTCTTCGTCGGATCAAGCAAAGAGGTGATGAGGTTCCGCGGCAAGCAAACTCGAGTGATCGATTTGAAGGGACAGTTTGTGCTTCCCGGTTTCAACGACAACCACGTTCACTTCGCTTCGGCAGCGCAGTTCCTCGAGTTCAACATCATGCGCGTCGCCACTCAGCAGGAATTCGTCGCGCGTGTGAAAGAAGTGGTGGCGCGGCTGGCAAAAGGCGAATGGATCGTGGGCGGCTACTGGGGCGCTTACGATCAATGGCCGGCGGCGAGCGCCGGAGCCAGCCGTCGCGAGCCCTTCTCACCCGATATGCGGGCGGTCGAGGCCATCACAAAAGATCATCCGATGTTCATCCGCAAATTCGACGACTCGGAGTTCGCGGCCAACTCGATGGCCCTCCGCGCATTAGGCTTGGATCCCGCCAGTCCCAGGCTTCCGCCAACCGCGCCCAACCAGAGCCCGCAAAGTGGAAGACAAGGCACCGAACCGGCCGCGTCGAAGATCGAAGGCGTCGAGTTCCTCAAAGATTCAACCGGGCGTTTCGACGGACACCTGCGCGGGCGCGGCGTGCCGAGCTTGTTCGCCTCGGTCATACCGAAGGAGTTCTCGCACGAGCGGCGCGTCCAGCAAACAAAAAATGCGCTTGCCGAGATACGCAAGTATGGCGTGACAAACGTCAGCGACATGTCCGACGACGAACAGCTCGACATATATCGCGAGCTGCTCAAGACAAACGAGCTGACTGTGCGTGTTCACTTTCGGCCGGGGCTCGAGCGCTGGCAGGAAATGTCGGATCGCGGAATCAAAGTTGGCTCGGGCGACGAATGGATTCGACTCGGCGCGCTCAAGGGTCACATAGACGGGATCATGGGCACCAGCACTGCGCGTTTCTTTGCCGGGTACTCGAACGATCCGGCGAATCACGGCAAGTGGCGTCCGTTGATGGTTGATGAGAAGGGCAACTTCGTCGAAGGCAAATTCCTCAAGTACATGCTAGACGCCGACCTTGCGGGTTTGCAGATAACCGTGCACGCAATCGGCGACGAAGCAAACAACGTCTTGCTGAACTATCTCGAAGAGCTGAACCAGCAGAACGGACCACGCGATCGCCGCTTTCGGCTTGTTCACGCCCAGGTGATCGCGCCGGCCGACTTCAAGCGATTGGGCAAGCTCGGGGTAGTAGCAGAAGTCCAGCCGTTTCATCTGAGCGACGACATGCGCTGGATGGAAGAGCGGATCGGCCGCGAGCGATGCAAAGGGGCATATGCCTTCAAGAGCATCAAGGACA
This sequence comes from Blastocatellia bacterium, assembly GCA_035558335.1. GTDB lineage: Bacteria > Acidobacteriota > Blastocatellia > UBA7656 > UBA7656 > Onstottus_B. The sequence continues at coordinate 8,206 of DATMCM010000108.1, forward strand.
GCGGCGCGATCTTGTGCTTCGGCACCGATTGGCCGGGAACGTCTGCGTCGGAGTATCCGATCAACCCGATGCTTGGGCTTTATGCCGCGGTGACCCGTCAGACATTGACCGGCGAGCCAGCGGGCGGCTGGTTCCCCGAGCAGCGAATCTCGATGGAAGAAGCGATTCGAGCCTATACTTACAACACGGCTTATGCGGACTTCGAAGAGAAGATAAAAGGCTCGATTGAAGTACATAAATTGGCCGACCTGGTTGTGTTGAACAGGAATCTTTTGCAGGCCTCCCCGCGCGAAATACTCGATACAAAAGTGGTGATGACCATCGTCGATGGGAAGATTGTGTATGGTTCGTGACTCGTCGTTGACATCTTGAAGTCTGAGCCGTAGCATCTGGGCGCGCGTAACTACGCTAACACTTGATGAGGACGTTGCGGCGAAGCTCAAGGCCGAAACGCGCAACTCGGGAAGGCCCTTCAAACAATCGGTGAACCGAACCCGCCCCTCCCCGGAACTGGCTGCCCTCGCCGCTCACGCTCACCCAACCTGGCGCTGACGCGTGCCAAACCTCCGCCGAAGCGTCGGACTTTTCGGAGGTCACACATGAGACAAGACAAGCTGCAAAAGCATGGGAATAGAATCTGGATCTGCCTGCTTTGGGTGACGATGCTTACAGGCTTGCTGCTGGCATCGCTTGTCGGCAACACTGGGTCTTCGTCAGTCACCGCCGTCGGGGCAACCGCGCCCGACCCTGCTTTCCAGGTCCCGCCCCGGCCGTGGACTGCACTCGGCTCGACCGGGACGGTGGACGAGTCTGCCCTCAGCTTATACGCCTCGGTCAGCACCGAGATCGGGTTTAGGCCCGGTGCCGTCGGCAAGATCCTGATCGCCCGCTACAATGTGACCAATACCTTCGATAACAATGCCAATCCGAATCAGCCGGGCTGGCGCACGTTGGAAATGGGGTCGAACGCGCCGAACAGCGTGATCATTGAGGCCAAGCTGTTCCAGGTCAAAGCCTGTCAGCCGGCTCAGGAGTTGATCTGCACTGCGCGAAACCGGAGCAACGATCATCCGTGTGCGACATGCCAGATCAGCGTCCCGATTGACTTCACCAACAATCTTTACTACGTCGAAGTCACGCTGAATCGGACAGCAGTGCCGGCCGCGCTGCCGCGCATGTTTACGCTGCGCATCTTCTGAAGAGCCATTTAGTACATCGACGTCACCCACGCATGGTCGCAAGAGCGCAGTGCATTGCTCGTTTGGAGATCGCAGATCAGCGCAACCGGGTGTGATCGACTGCGACGCCGATGACGGACAGTTCGCGGACGACCGGGCTCCCCCTCGGTCGCGGGGGCGGTAGCGTGCCGCTAGAAGACGATTTCCTTGTTTCGCGGTCGTTGGATGACGCGTTGGGCCGGTGGTACCCCCGTTCCTCTTTCAAGCCCAGACGATCGATATCTCCCCTTCTACCTGCTTGAATTCTTTGTCTCCGGTCACAAGGTGCGCCTTCTTCTGCTTTGCTAGTGCAGCTGCGAAGCAGTCTGCGAACGACATCTTGTGCTTGGACTTGTAGCGCGCTGCTTGCTGGGTCAGACTCCAATCAACATCTACGAACGCAATTCCGAGCTGCCGAAGTTCTTTTTCGCAGCGATCCGCATCCGCTTCCGACGCCTCGCGCGCGACGATGTACCAAACTTCGCCGAGGTTGACCACAGTCATCAGGAGCGGCGTGTTATTCTCGTGCGCGTCGGCGATGATATCGGCGACTTTCTCCGCAGAAGGTTCGTCCTCAAGGTAGGCCAGCACAGCCCAGGAATCGAGAACTATAGCCTTTGGTTTCGCCATCAGAGTTCTCTTTCCTTCTTCTTTTCAGCCATCAGTGCTTTCAAAAGACCCTTGCCTTTGTATCTGCCTCGCACGCTGTGGATGTACTCGCGGGTGATCGGCCTGAGGGTTATTACTCCGTCTTTTTCATTAGCGTCGATCTGAATGCGGGTGCCTTCCTTGATACCAAACTTGCGCCGTAGGGAGGACGGAATAACAATCTGTCCCTTAGATGTCGCGGTTGTCTCAAACATGTTAGTCTCCCTGTCTTGCTTAAGTACGTCAGAAGTTAAAAGTATACCGGTCGATCAAATGTAAGTCAAAAAAGATTCATCCCACTTCGTTCACTTATACAACATAGGTGTCAGAGTTTGATCGAAAGAATAGCAGTGGTTTCGCGCGAATGAACTAGCGCGGTGCGACTCTTCCCAGCCGCGTTTACGCGGTTTTCCGCAAGGCAGATAGGCCAGCCGTTTACGGCTGGTGACCAGGCAACCCCAAAATTGTTATTCAGCCGGTTTAGCGGGCTTCCCACGACGGTGCTCTAGGCATTTTCGTGGGTGCGTCAGTATTAGGTTAAAGAGCCTGTGGGCAAGAAGGCCGTTGAAGCGGCCTCAACCGAACACATTGCACGTCAACCAGCGCTGAAGCGCTGGCCTATCTGCCCTGCGGGCAAGCCCGATGAATCGGGCTTGTTGCTTCCGCGAAATCCCGACATCAGTCCCAAAATTCCCCTTGACTATTTTCAGAGATTTTCGTATATCTTCGATAGATTTTCGAGATAGGCAGGAACCCCCGATATGTTCGCCTGTGTCTATGCCATCGGTGTCTGCGATTATGCGGCGCTCGTCGAACTGGCCTACGGGTTCTCGCCCAAGGTGGAAGAAACCGGTTGCCAAACCGTCGCGCTGGACATAGCGGGCTGCGAGATGCTGTTCGGGCCGCCGCGCGACACCGCCATCGCGATAGCCAGGCAAGCTGCCGGCCTTGGAATCAAAGCCAACGTGGCCGTAGCTTCGAACCCCGATGCGGCTATTCATGCGGCGAGGGCTTTCAGCGGCGTCACCGTCATACCTGCGGGTGAAGAGCTGAACCGGCTCGGGGATTTGCCGGTCAGAGCAGTGGTCAGTGGTCAGTGGTCAGTGGTTAGTGGGAAGAAGTCGGAGCTCGGAAGTCAGAGGTCAGAGGTCAGAGGTCGGAAGGTCTCTCCAATCCGCAATCCGCAATCCGCAATCCGCAATCCGCAATTTCTCAATCCTCAGTCCTCAGTCCTCAGTCCTTCTCAGCTTGCCGACGCGCTTGAAACGCTGGAGACGTGGGGCGTGCGCACGTTTCGCGAGTTGGCTGGATTGCCCGAAGCGGGCGTGGCCGGGCGGCTGGGGCCGATTGGCGTCAAGCTTCAGAAGCTTGCGCGCGGCACAAACATCCGGCCACTGCTTCTGAAAAAACCGGCGCCGGTCTTTGAGAGGTCCATCGAGTTGGACGATCCGGTGGAGTTGTTGGAACCGCTTTCGTTCATCTTGTCGCGGTTGTTGAATCAGCTCTGCGCGACTCTGAATGCATACGCCCTGGCCGCGAACGAATTGAAGCTGCGGCTCAAGCTTGAAGACCGAACCGAGATCGAGCGGTTGTTGCGGTTGCCCATCGCGATGCGCGACCCGCGAACGTTTTTGAAGCTGCTGATGCTCGACATCGAATCGCACCCGCCTCAATCGGCAGTTGCAGCCGTTTCGATCGCGGCCGAACCCGCCCCGCCTCGCTCGATACAAAAGGGTCTGTTCCACCCGCTGGCGCCCGAGCCCGAGAAGCTCGAGCTGACGATGGCCCGGCTTGTGAAGCTGGTGGGAGCCGACAACATCGGCACTCCCGAACTGATGGACACGCATCGGCCGGGAGCTTTTCGAATGAAGCGCTTCGGGGTGAAGCAAAGAGACGAAACTGCCAAATCAAAATTCAAAGGGCGCAAACGAGGTGAGCGTGCAATCCCCAATTCGCAATCCGCAAGTCGCAATCCGCAATGCCGCCTCGGGTTCAGAGTGTTTCGCCCACCGCTGCGCGCCAAAGTCGAATCGGTATCGGGATGCCCGGCTCGAATCAGCGCGCGGAGTCCGGCTACCGGGCGAATCATCAGCGGCAAGATTTATAGAGCTGCCGGGCCGTGGCGGACTTCGGGTGAGTGGTGGATGAAAGAAAGATGGGATCGCGATGAATGGGACGTGACGGTTGGCGATTCAAAAGTACTATGCCGCGTTTATCAGGAGACTCAGAGCGGTTTGTGGTTTGTTGAAGGGATATATGACTGAGCGGTGGTCGGTGGTCGGTGGCTGGTGGTCGGTGGTCAGTCGCGCTGAAGCCATAAGTAGCCTTGGCATGCTTGGGGTTGGGAAGGTGGGCTTGCCCCCGCTGGTTTTTCCTAATGAGCACGACGCTCAGCTCTTGGCGGGGGCAAGCCCACCTTCCCAACCTGAGATTGGTTCATTGCTCTACTGACTTTCATTGGATCGAACTTTGAAATGGTTGCAGCTATGACCAGCAACTACGTTGAATTTCATGCGAGGTCGGCGTTCAGCTTTCTCGAAGGCGCATCGTTGCCTGAAGAACTGATCTCTGCCTGTTCCGAACTCAAGATTCCGGCGATGGCGCTGCTCGACCGCAACGGGGTCTACGGCGCGCCACGGTTTCACATGGCTGCAAAGAAAGCTGGAATCCGTGCTCACATCGGCGCTGAGATAACTATTACACTGCCGCAAATCGAACGGGACCAGATCGATTCGCAAGCCGCCGGCTTGCGCTACGCCACGCTTCCGCTGCTGGTCGAAACACGAACGGGCTATCAGAACCTCTGCCGCTTGATCACCCTGATGAAGCTCCGCGCTCCAAAGAACGCAGAGCCCGGCGAGGTCGCCGCCTCTCCCGCGGAACTGGCTGAGCATGCTGAAGGCCTGATCTGTCTGGCCGGCGCGGAAGACGGACCGCTCGCTCACGCGTTTTGTTCAAACGAGGCAGGCGGCAAGCGGAGCGCCGCGCTCGATGAAGCAACTCGCAGCGTTCAATGGCTGACAAAGATATTCGGCAAACGCAACGTCTACACCGAGATCCAACGGCATTTCAATCGCCGGCAGGAAGCTCGCAATCACGCGGTTATTGAAATCGCTCGTCGCTTGAAGCTTCCGCTGTTGGCGACCGGTGGAGTCTGTCATGCTAGCCCAGATCGCCGCGAACTCCTCGATGTGCTCACCTGCATTCGAAATCATGTAAGACTCGACACGGCGGGACGGTTGCTTCAGGTGAACTCCGAACGCTATTTGAAGCCGGCCAGCGTGATGTCGAAGCTGTTCAGTGATCTGCCCGAAGCCATCGCCACGACCGGCGAGCTTTCATCGCGCCTCGGCTTCACACTCAAGGATCTGGGCTATGAGTTCCCGAGCTATCCGGTGCCGGCGGGCGAGACGATGAGCTCGTTCCTCCGCAAGCGCACCGGCGAAGGCGCGCGCTTGCGCTACACCGGCCGAAACGGCTCGCCGACTTACGAGCGCGCGAGCCGGCAGATCGAGCGCGAGCTGACGTTGATCGAAAAGCTCAAACTCGAAGGTTACTTTCTGATCGTGTGGGACATCATCAACTTCTGCCGCGAGCAGCGAATCCTCGTCCAGGGCCGAGGCTCGGCGGCAAACAGCGCGGTGTGCTATTCGCTCGGAATCACCGCCGTCGATCCGGTCGGGATGGAGTTGTTGTTCGAGCGCTTTCTCTCGGAAGAACGAGGCGAGTGGCCCGATATCGATTTGGATCTGCCGAGCGGCGACCAGCGCGAGCGTGTCATTCAATACGTCTACGAGCGTTACG
>DATMCM010000109.1:0-2506 GCA_035558335.1 Blastocatellia bacterium
ATGACAAACGGTGACTTGTCATTTGGCTGCTGAGAAGTTCGTTGGTCTCAAGAGAGAGTTTTCGATATCGAAGATCAAAGGGCCGTTCTCCTCTGTCGATTTACGGATGGCCAGCCATTCAGGGTCTGACAAAAACGCATCCCACTTTTCTTGGCGCTGTGCAAGCGACTCCCATGCAAGCAGATAAGTGAGGTGTTGTTCCGAGCGACCAACGATCGTCGTCCAGAACCCGACTTGCAGGAAGCCATGGCGGACCATTATCGGCACGGTGTGATGTTCGAAGCGTGTCAGCAGGTCCGCCATGCGGCCATTCATAACTCTGTAAATACGAAGCTCGTAGATCATAAACTCTCCTGACAATTCGGGATTTAGGCAAAGCTGACGCTGAGGGCGCAAGACGCCCTTCCAAGGCGGAATAGTCCGCGAGCTGCCCGCATTGGCTTGAAGACATTCGTCGTGCGACGGTGTTCGATTACGAAGCGTGGATCGAAAAGATGAATCGGATCAGTAGTCATTGGTCCTACGTTTTTGCCGTTCGGTCGGCAGAAGAGCTCGTCGCATTCACTTCGTCGATCGCACTCATGAGTTCTACTGGCATAGTGTTGCTCTTCCCTGTTCCCATTTCCGAAGACATCACTTCTCGGCCCATGACAACGGATCATTCACCGGGTCAACGTTGAGCGCGTCAGTTGGTATTCGGCGCGTACTGTTGTTCAGGCACCCTGCCATATCAATTTCGGGTTGGTAAGTTCCACCGCGCCGGGAGCGCCAAGTTCGCGCCCATACCCTGAAGCCTTGAAGCCTCCGAACGGTGCGCGCGGATCGGAGCGGGTGAAATCATTGATAAATACCATTCCAGACTCGATCTCACCGGCAACGCGACGGGCCCGGACGAGGTCACGGCTCCAGACCGCAGCACTGAGACCGAAGTCAGTGATATTGGCGAGGCGAATCGCCTCTTCCTCGGTCTTGAAAGGGAAAATCATAGCCACGGGACCAAAGAATTCTTCCTTGGCTATCGCTGCGTCGGGCGGCAGTCCCACAAGTACAGTCGGCGGGTAGAAATTGCCGGGGCCGGCAGGGATCTCACCGCCAGTGAGAATGCGTGCTCCAGCCTTTACCGCGTCGAGCACCTGGCGATGTAGGTTCTTGCGGGCACCGGAGGTGGCGAGTGGGCCGAGCTTGATGCCTTCCTTCATGGGATCGCCCATTGGAAGCGCCTTGGATTGTTCGACAAACGCTTTGGTGAAGTCGTCAAACAGAGATTCCGCCACCAGGAACCGCTTGGCGCAAATGCAACCCTCGCTGTTGTTGAAGTAGCGCGACGTCACGGCGAGCTGCACGGCCTTCGCAAGATCTGCGTCCTTCAGAACGATGAATGGATCAGAACCGCCGAGTTCCAGCACCACTCTCTTGCCGGCTCGGGCCGCTTCCTCCGCAACGGCGCGGCCGGCGCGGACGCTGGCGGTGACGGTGGCGGCCCGCACACGCGGATCGGCGATGACCGCCGCAACCGCCGGAACGTGGATTGCAAGGTTGACATAGAGTCCTTCGGGGCCACCGGCGTCGCGCACCAGGGTCTCCAGCGCCTCGGCGCAGCCTTGGACCGATTCGGCGTGCTTGATGAGCGCGGTATTGCCGACAAGGGCTGTGGTGTTGAAGAAGCGCAGCACCTGCCAGAAGGGTACGTTCCACGGCTGAACGGAGAAGATCGGCCCTATCGATTCATAGATGATCTGCGCCGGTATGCCGGGGACGGGTTGTGGCTTGAGATAAACCTCCCCCGCTTCGGCGAGGTGACGGGCGGCCCAGGCGGATTTCTTGATCTCGAAAATGGAGTCCGCCAGAGGCTTGCCCATCTCGGCGGTGATTAGGCGGCTATAGGTCTCGACCCGCTCTTCCAGCAACTCGGCGAGCCGAGTGAGGAAGGCGATTCGCTCCTGCAGTGGGGTGCGGGACCAGTGCCGCCAGCCGTCCCAGGCGCGCTGCAAGCGTACCTCGATCTCTGCTTTGTTGTGCTCCCGATAGACGCGAAGCAGTTCACCCGTCGCAGGATTGCGTGATTCGAAGTTCATTGAAGCCTCCTGCCCACTTTCTGTGGCATATAAAATTTTAGCCAAAATATTGAGCTAGTAAGTACGGACTATTACTCTGTCGATGGAAGATGTAGTCACAAAAATTAGCGATCGACTTACCAAGCCTCCCGGCATGGGACGATCAGATCACCTTGAAGTAGCCGTCATCGTTTAGGATGTGCCGGGGCCAATCCTGCCGCTGCGAAATAAGCTTTCTGATTTTCTCGATGAACGCGGGGTCTTGGTTGTCACCCCGATAAACGGTCATATCTTCGGCCAGCCACGCAGGAAGAGCAGCGAAGCGGTGAGTCGTCTGTGTCTCCAGGTACCACGTGATATGGACGATCGCGCCGCTCTCCTCGTACCAGACCGTGGTCTCGACGCTCGGAGCTACCCGCTGGTAGTAGAAGTGCTGGATGGCGTGCCGTCCA